>JACPYV010000200.1 GCA_016195825.1 Burkholderiales bacterium
GACTCTGGCGCTACGACGGCCCGGCCATCGATGTGCAGGGGACGGCCGGCCCGGCCGGGCCTCAGGGCGACCCCGGGCCACAAGGTCCGCCCGGCGATCCGGGGCCCGCGGGCCCGCAGGGCGAAGCCGGGCCGGCCGGCGCCCCGGGCGATGCGGGCACCCCGGGCCCGCCCGGTGCACCAGGACCGCAAGGCAGCCTGGGCGAGATCGGCCTGCCTGGCCCGCCCGGCGAGACGGGGCCCACCGGCCCGCCGGGCGAAGTCGGACCTGTCGGCCCGGTCGGCGAAACAGGCCCGGCCGGCGCACCGGGAGAAGCGGGACCGCCAGGAGCCCAGGGAGAACCTGGCCCTCAGGGTGACCCGGGCCCGCAAGGCGCCCAGGGGCTACCTGGCCCGCCAGGGCCGCAGGGTGCCGAGGGCCCGGCCGGCCAACAAGGCCAGCCAGGCGCGCAGGGCCTGGCGGGCGACGTGGGCGCGACCGGTCCCGCTGGCGCGGTGGGGCCGGCAGGTCCCGCTGGTCCGCAAGGTGCCGCAGGGCCGGGCTTGGACCCCGACCCGGTGCGCATCGTCAAGCTGAACTGGTCGCCCTTCACCGCGGTACCGCTGACCCAGGCGGTCATCCTGTTGCAAAAGGGTCTGGTCTTCACCTGGCTGAAGCCGCTTCAGCCCGATGCGGTGAAACAGCTCGGCAACACGCTGGTGCGGGTCGTCATCACCGGCCCGGACCGCACGCTGTTCCACAGCGCAGGCACGGTCTCGCTGCAGGCCGAACAGCTGGTTTGGGCCACCACCGACAACACCGACATCCTCGCCCGCCACCTCACTGCCGGCGGCCAGGTCCACATCGAGGTCTTCTGCGACTGGCTGCTGGATGCCGACGGGCGGGCAGTGTCGGGCAACGTCTCGTCGCTCATCGGGCACAAGGGGCCGTTCGCGCCGGGCGGCATCGCGGCGCTGGACCTGCGCGTCGCCGCGGCCACGATCCGGGTCTTGCCACCCCGCGTCGGTCCCGTCACGCCGGTGATTACCGCCGCCCCCCGGGCCGGCACGGCGCGCAAGACTCCCCGCAAAGGTTGACACCATGGTCCGTCCCGGTCCCATCGAGGGCGTCGAGCCCGAACCCGCGCCCGACACGCCCGGCTTCGTGAGCCGGCAGCAGAACTTCCTGCAGGTCCGCGGCCTGGACCCCGACCATGTGCTGACCCAGGCCGAGTTGGCGCGCCAGCGGCTCACGCTGCTGGCCGAGATGCGGCGCCGGCTCGACCCGCCACAAGAGGAGCCCACGGCATGAGCGGCCGCTGGCTGTCCATCGGCCCCCTGGCCGCGCTGGGCGGCGGCGGCGTGGGCCATCCGCCCTCCGGCGGGCCGGTCACCTGCCTCGCCGTGGTCGAGCGGCGGGTCTACGCCGGAACGCGCAACGGCGGCGTCTGGCGCAGCGACGATGGCGGCGAGTCCTGGTGGTCCACGATGGGCGCCGAGGGCGACGCACCGGGCGAAGGATTCGACCCCAACCAGCCGGTCCCACATGGCGACGGGCTGGCGATCGGCGCGATCGCGATCGCGCCCGGCGACCCCGACCGCGTCTACGCCGGCATCGGCGTGAGCGGCGCCGACGCCGACGACCTGACGGCCTATGCCGGCGTGGGCATCGCGGTGTCGTTCAACGGCGGCATCACCTGGACGCGCGAAACCGGCAACCCGGACCTCACCGGCGCCCGAGTCAGGGCCATCGCCGTCGACGGGGCCGACCCCGATTTCGCCGTCGCCGCGACCGACCGCGGGCTCTACCAGCGCAACCCCGGCTCCGGCACCTGGGAGCGCAGCACCGTACGCCTGGCCGGCCCGCCGGACGGGCCGGGCACCGACGTCAGCGGTGACGATTTCACCGACCTGGTCCGCGCAACCTCGACGATAGGCACCACCGCCGCCACCACTTGGTACGCGGCCCGCCGCGGCGGGCCGGTGTTCCGCTCGGTCGACGTCGGCCACCACTTCGACGAGTTCGGCAGCGCCTTGACGGTCGCCGCCGGCGAGCGGGTCCGCCTGGCCTGCTCGGCCGCGCAGGCCGACCTGGCCTACGCGCTCACCGGCGGAGCCGTGCTTCAAGTGCTCGACAACACCGCCGCCGCCGCGTCGACGCGCACAGCCTGGATCACGGTCGGCGGGACGCCGCTTCCGGCGGACCTGCTCGGCGCGGCGGCCGACAAACGCGCCGAGACCACGCTTGCGCTGGTCGCCGACCCAGCGGTCGCGACTCGGGTCTACCTCGGTGGCCACCAGCGCATGGTCGGCAGCGAGGCGGTGGCCTACATCGCCCGCTGCGAAATCGCGGTTGTGGGCGTCACGCGCAGCGCCGTGACGCAGCGCTTCGGCGACCACGCCCATGCCGGCGTGACAGCGCTGGCGATCGCCGCGGACCGCTCGACGCGACTATGGGTAGGCACCATGGGCGGCGTCTGGTCGGTCGCGGACGCCACGATCCCGACCCCGATCGCCACCGCGCGCAACCACGGCCTGGCCAGCCAGATGGTGACAGCCCTCACCCAGCACCCCACCGAGGCCGCCTACCTGCTCGCTGCCACGCTGGGCAACGGCCTGGTGCGCAGCGAGGGCGAGCCGGTCTGGACCGTGGTGCGGCGCGCCGAGGCCACCGGCCGTGCGGTCATCATCGCGCCCAAGTCTGATGGCACGACCCATCTGCGCATCGCCGTCGCGCTGGGCCGCGACATCCAGCGCAGCGACGGCGGCGACCTGGGCGTGTGGAACTCGATCTTCACGGTCCCGCCGGGCGAGCCGCTGGGCCTGGCCATCAACCATGCGCCGCAGCCGGTTCTCGTCAACGTGCCGATTGGCGGCGGCTCGCCGGCCGACAGCGAGCGCCTGGTGCTGGCCACCGACAGCCTGCGCTTCAGCGACGACGCGGGCGCCACCTGGGCCGCGCCAACGCCCGTGATCACTGCCGCGGCCGTCGGCAGCGGCGACCTGTGGAACCGGCGTGCGGTGCGCTGTGCTGGCTTCCTCGACCGCGACACGCTGGCGCTGGGTCTGAACAACGGCGAGGTCTATCGCTTCACTCGCAACGGCGACGGCAGCTGGACCAAGCAGCGCATCGACAACGCCGGCGGCCTGCCTGGCGGCGGCGCGCGCATCACCGCGGCTGTGACCTGCATCACCGCGCTGCCCGGCGGTGGCACCGACAAGATGCTGGTGTGCTTCGCCGGCGCGGGCGGGCACGACCGCGTCTGGCGCTACGACCACGCGTCGGCGGCGCCGAAGTGGTCGGCACGCATGGGCCCGCCCGCGCCTTCCGACGACCGCCTGCCGGCCCTGCCCGTGAACGCCCTTGCCGCCTGGCAGGCCTCGCCCGCAGACCCGACCCACTGGTTCGCCGGCACCGACGACGGCCTCTGGCGCTCGACCGACGAGGGTGCGCACTGGGCACGCCACGACGAAGGCCTGCCGGATGCCGCGGTCATCGATCTCGCCGTCCATGCCACCAGCGGCTTGATACGCGCCGCCACCGCCGGACGCGGCGTCTACGAGCGGCCGCTGGCCGCCGACGCGGCGCAGGTCGAGCTGGTGCTACGCAACCACCCGCTGGACCTGCGCCGCCCCGACGGGCAGGCGCTGCCGCGGCTCGACCCGGTCCGCACCGCCGTCCTCGCCGATGCCGGTCAGAGCCCGGACCTGCGCTTCGACGCGCCGGACGGTGCGCTGGCCTACCAGTTGCCCGTCGCGGAGCCCATCGACGCGGTGGACTTCGCCGGGCTCACCGACGAAGGCGGCACGATCCCGGTGGCGGGCACGCCGGTACCGGTGATGGTCCATGTCCAGGTCCACAACCGCGGTGTCTCGATCGCCGACCATGTGTCGGTCGCGCTGCTGGTGGCCCGCCACGACGGCGCCGACCTCATACCGCAACTGCCCAGCCACTATCCGGCCCACGTCGCACTCGGCACGACCATGG
The DNA here is from genome assembly GCA_016195825.1 of Burkholderiales bacterium. Taxonomy (GTDB): domain Bacteria; phylum Pseudomonadota; class Gammaproteobacteria; order Burkholderiales; family Burkholderiaceae_C; genus Pelomonas. The sequence continues at coordinate 3,967 of JACPYV010000200.1, forward strand.
ACGACCTGACCTGGACGGTGCTCGACCGCATCACCGTCCACGGCGTCGCCGCGGGCCGGCCGGCCATCGCGAGCTTTGTCGTCGAGGCCTCGGCCTTCGCGGCCGCCGACGGCTTCAAGGCGACGGTGATCGCCCTCGTCCACCATGCCGACGACCCCTACGCGAATGCCGAGCGGGCGCCGGCCGCGCTGAGCGCCGCCGAGCGCAAGTCGGCGCGGCGGATCGTCGTCGGCCGGAACTTCGCGCTGGCACCGGCACCGGCCGCCACACAGGCCTTGCACGGCTGGACCGCCATCGGCCCGGCGGGCACCCGCCGCGGCCAGACCGGCACGCGGGACAACCCGGTCTCCGGCCGGGTGACCGGCATCGCCGTCGCGCCCAACGGCAATCGCGTCTATGTCGCCACGGCCAATGGCGGCGTCTGGCGCAGTGACGACCGCGGCCGGCGCTGGCGGCCGCTGGACCAGTTCGACGCCGATCCCCTACCCGGCGCGATGCCGGCCGCGCTCGTCGGCCTGCGCAGCACCGGCATCGACACGCAGGCCTGCGGCGCCATCGCGATCGACGACGCCCACCCCGATCGGGTCTACCTCGGCACCGGAGAGGGCAACAGCATCCTGAGCGACAGCTTCCGCGGCATCGGCCCGCTGTGCAGCGACGACGGTGGCGAGCACTGGATCCCCGAGGCAACGACGCCGGCCGGCATCCTGATGGGCCAGGTCTTCTATGGGATGGCCGTGGACCCCGCCAACCGAGAGCAGGTCGTCGCCGGCACCAGCGACGGCTTGTTCGTACGCAGCACGGCAGCCGCGGGCGCGCCCGGCAACTGGGCGCAGATCCTGCCCGCGCCGCCCGCACCGGGCACCCCCGACCCGGCGCGGCAGTTCACCGGCATTACGGTGGCCGCGGCCGGCGGCACGACGACATTCTTCGCCGCCAACATCGCCAGCGGCGTCTTCGCGAGCAGCACGCCGACAGTGCCTGCCAGCTGGATCGCGCTGCCGGCTGTGCCCGACGCTGCCGACCGCAAGCGGCTCGCCATCGCGGCCAGCCTGAACGACGCCTCCGTGCTGTTCGCCGTCGACGACCAGGGCCGCGTCTACCGGACGAGCCAGGCCGGCGGCGCCTGGGCAGCCTGGGCCAAACTCGACGGCGTGCCAGGCAAGGACGATTTCGTCGGCAAGCAGGGCGGCTACGACCTCGCCATCCAAGTCGACCCGCACAACCGCAATCGGGTCTATCTCGCCGGCTGCTGCCAGAAGCCTTCGCTGCTCGCCAACTGGGCGGGGTCGGTCTATCGCTGCGTCGTTACACCCGCGGTCAACCGCCTGTCGGCGACCTACATCGGCAACGGCGTGCACCCCGACTGCCATGCGCTGGCGATGCCGCGCGACGACAGCAATCAACTCTGGGTCGGCTGCGACGGCGGCGTCTACCTGGCCGAGGACGTGCTGCACGGCGATGAGCCCTTCGTACCGAGAAATGCGGGCATCGCGTCGATGACCTTCGTGTCCTTCGCCTGCCACCCCACCGAGCCGGCCGTCGTCTTCGCATCGGCACAGGACAACGGCGGCCAGTTGGGCACGGGCGAGGAGACCTTCCAGCTCGGCGCCGACGGCGACGGCGGCTACGGCTGGGTCCATCCCACGGAGCCGAACCGGGTCATCAGCACCTACACCTACGGGGAGACACGGCGCAGCAGCGACGGCGGGCGGCACGGCTCCTTCTCGGGCACGTCCAATCCCAACGGCTTCGAGGAGGCCGACCAGGGCATGTTCTACGCGCCGCTGGTCGGCATGCCGCCGGGCACGCCCGCCGGCCAGGCCGGGCAGATCGCCTTCGGCCACAAGCGCCTGTTCTTCAGCGAGGACTTCGGCGGCAGCTGGCGCTCGCTGCCGGGCAACGACGCCACGACGGACCGCATCGCGACCGGCCCCATCCCGGCCAACGTCCCGGGCCTGGTGTTTCCGACCGGCAACGGCATCTCTGCCGTCTCCTTCATCGATGGCGACACCCTCGTGGCCGGCACGCTCACCGGCGCGATTCACCGCTACGTCCGCAACGCTGGCGCCTGGACGCGCACTGAGCTCTACCCCGGCACACCGCCGCTGCCGGCGTTGTGGCGCACGCCGAACCCGATCACCGACATCGAACCCGACCCGCGCCCCGGCCAGGCGGGTTCCTTCTTCGTGACCCTCGGCGGCTCGCGGGCCGGCGCACCCGGCCCCGCCCGGATCTGGCATTTCGCCAATGCCACCAGCACCTGGACTGACCTCAGCGGCAATGCCGGCACGCCCATCATCGACGCCCAGGCCAATGCCGTGACGGCCGACCTGCAGGGCGCCAACCTGACGCTGTTCGTCGGCATGGACATCGGCGTGTGGGCCTGCACTTCCCCCTTCCCCGCGGCAGCGAACATGCAGGTCTGGACGCCGGTCAGCCAGTACCTGCCCGACTGCGCCGTCGTCGATCTGAAGCTGGTGCCGGGCTCGCGGCTTCTGCGCGCCGCGCTTTACGGCCGCGGGCTGTTCGACCTCGACCTTGCGCGCGGCGTCCCCGGCGCGGGCGTGCAAGCCCAGGCGGTGGAGCTCTACCTGCGGGCCCACCAGTTGGATCTCGCCCGCCTCGACCAGGGCCGCGCGCCCCGCGTCTATGGCCATGCCAACCCACTGGCTCTGGACAAGCTGACCGCCTTCGGCGACGCCCCGGACATCAGGATAGATCGCCCGGATGGCGACGGTGCCTATCAGCTGCCGCTGGACCACGACCCCGACTTCGTTACCTTCGTCGACCGGTTGACCGACCATGCCGACGAGGTCAGGACCCACGACCGTTCGCTGGTCAACCGGGTCTACGTGCAGATCCACAACCGCGGCCCCAAAGTGGCCGACCGCGTGCGCGTGGCGCTGTGGCTGGCGCCGCGCAACGGCGCCAATCCGCCGGACCTGCCGGCCGACTATCGGGCAAGACTGAAGCTGCAGAGCCCGGTGATCGACGACAACTGGAAGGTGGTCGGCTACCGCGAGGCAAACGGCGTGCGGTCCACCTCGCCGCAGGTGCTGGGCTTCGACCTTCGCTCTGACCTGCTGCCTCGGCCGGGCGAGCTCTCCGGGCACGAGCAATGGAGCCTCCTGGTCCTGCTGGACCACGACGACGACCCCTGGCGCTCCGACACGGTAGCCGTGCACGCCCTGTGCGACAACGAGGCGAAGGCAGTCAGCAAGGCCATCATCGTCGGCAGCTTCAGCGGGCGCCACCCGACCGCGGCGCGCTTCGTGGCCCGGCCCTACCTGCGCCACTTGGCGGTGGCGCTGGCGATGCAGGAACGGCTGGCGTCGCTGGACGCCGCCATGGCCGCTCGTGTCGCCGGCCCGCACGTCAGCGACCTGGATCGGCGGCTGGCCTTCCTGAGCCACACGGCGCTGTCGGGCGCACGCACCGGCGACAGGGTGCCGCAGGCGGTCGAGACGCCCGCTGTGGTGCACCTGACCAAGTTCCACCTGGCCGGGCTGCGGGCCTGGGAATGGGCCGACGACATCGACCGCCTGGAAGCCTCGGCGGGCTGGATCGAAGACGTGCTGCATCGTGGCAGCGTCGACGCCAACCTCAGCCTGCAGGAAGTTCCGGCCGGGCGCTTCATCCTGCGCGTCGCCGAGCTGTCCTGGGACAAGGCCACCGGCAAGCAGGACGTGCAGCGGGCCATCGTCGCCTTCGTGAATGGCATGGCGGCGGCGCTGGCCAGCGAGGTGGTACTGCGCCCGGTACTCGCCGGCCAGGAGGCGCGCCAGGGTGCCTTTGCGGCGGACCACCGGCACCCGACCGGCGCCGGCCTCGCGGTGGAGCGCTGGGTCAGCCAGGCCTTGCTGAACGGCAGCCCTGAGCGCGAAGGCTTCGCCGCCTGGTGGCCCGGGGCCGGCGAGCTGCCGCAGGAGCTGCTGGACGGCTTCATCGCGGCGCTGCTGGAGGTCTATGCCCCGGCAGGCCGGACCGGCCTGCGCTTCCATGACGCGCCGGAGCTGCCGATGGCGGTGCCCAGCGCGAAGGACTTGCGCGAGGGCCATGGCGTGTTCCTGAGCCTGCTGGAGACCGGCTTTGGCGCCGGCTGGTGGTGGCTGATCCTGCTGCCCATGGTTCTCGCGCCGTCCGTCGGTCTCATCATGGCGCGCTCGCTGCGCGGCGCCGGCGACCGTGCGAACGCGCTGCTCAACGAGGTGCCGGCACCCGACGACAACCCGGCCGGCGAGCGCAAGTTCGAGCCGGGCACCGAACGTGACTGGAGCGACCTGGTCGGCAGCCAGATGCTGTGCAACAGCATCACGCCCTTCGTCTATTCGATGATCCTGTGGGGCGTGCTGCCGCGGCGCGGCGTCACGGGCGGCCTGAGCCTGGGCACCTTCCTCGGTCGGGCGCTGTCGGCAGGCTTCTTCCTGGGCACGCGGAGCGACGGTGGCGCCGGCGCACGCTGGGGCTCGGTGCTGCCCCAGCTCAGCCTGGACGTGGCGTGGATCGTCAACGCCATCCGACTGGCCGCCACCCAGCGCCCGGGCCAGGCGCTGCAGAGCCTGCTCCAGGGCATGCCGTTGATCCAGCTGGCGACGGGGTCGCTGTTCGCGCTGATGCTGGAGGGCGGGAGCAAGAGCCGCTTCAAGTCGGACGCCGGCTTCTGGCTCTGGCTGCTGTTCTACACCATCGTCAACGGCGTCGTGGTTGGGCTGCCGATCGCCCTCGGCCTCGACCGGGCGGGCGGCGCGCTGCGCTACTTCGGCGACCGCGTCGACCCCGACATCGGCCCCACCGCGACGCTGGCGGCCCGCGAACCCCGGCCCGCCCTGGGCCACGCCCGCGTGATGCCCGCAGGCACCGGCTGGGACAGCGGCGACAGTGCCGACGGCCACGCCCGCTATGCCGCCGATCGCCGCGTGCTGCTCAAGCTCTGGTACGGCGGTGCCGGCGCCGTCACCGTTCGCCAGGGCCGCGACCGGCTCAGCTTCCAGCATGACGCAGACGCTGCGGTGGAAGTGCTGCTGGCCGAAGCAGTCCAGGCAAGCGGCCTGGCCGCGCTGATCGAGAGCGCCATGCCCGACCTGCACGCGGCCGTCGCGTCGGCCACCGACCCTGAGTACTACCTGCCCTGGCCGGCGACCGTCGACGACCCGGGCGACACCGCCACGACGCTGGGCGACCACCGGGCGCATCGCGACGATCCCGTCACGCTAAGCCACGACGGCGGCAAGCCGACGTGGCTGCATCATGCGCCGCGGCGGGCCAACAGCGTGCCGGTGGGCGTGCCGGGTGCGTCGCCCCTGATCGGCGCGGACCGCAGCCTGCGCCTCCTGCCCGAGCGTGGCGCCACGGTGGCCGATCTGGCGGGCACCGCGATTGCCGACGCCGGTGACCTCGCGGCGATCCTGGCGATGGGGCTGGTCCCCAGCCTTGACGGCCGGGCCACGCCGGTGCCCGGCATCGTCGGCGCCGGCGCACGCCTGACGCCGGTCCAGCAGGTCTTCAGGCGTTGGAACCTTGACGAGCGCTCGCAGGATGAATGGCGTCAGCTGTTCGGCCCCGGCGCCGGCGGCCCCGACGCGATCAACATGGGTTGGATCCCGCTGATCCGTGCCTGGTCCGAGCTTGCCGGCAACCCGGCCCTCGACGCGATGGGCGTCGGCTCGCCGGCGGGCCGGCCGGCCTCGCGGATCGGCCAGCGCACCGTCCGCCCCACCGGCAACCGCACCCTCAGCGAGGCGATGCGCACGCTGCTGGACCTGCCGGCGCTGCCGCCCCTATGACCCCCAAGGAGAATCCGATGCTGAATCCAAGCAAGCGACTGGTCTTTGTCGAGTCCGCGCTGGCCGCCGGCTGTGCCGCCCTGGCCCTGCTGACGGCCCTGCAGCCCGACTGGATCGAGGTCCTGATCGGCTTCGAGCCCGACGGAGGCGACGGCTCCGCGGAGTGGGGGCTGGTCGCTGCTTTCGCGCTCACCGCCGTCGTCAGTGGTTTCCTCGCCCGCCAGCACTGGCGGCGCCTCGGCCCGGCGCTCCCGCAGAGCGGCGCCTGACGCCGGGCGCTCGCGCGCTCGCCTGACTTTGCGGCCGCAAGCGCGGCGCCGGCCAGGCGCCCGGACGCTGCCGTGTCCGGCGCTGGACCGGCAAATCCGAGTCCCACTACGATCCCGCCCCTGGCACGAGGGTTGCAAACGATGGCGTGGATGGATTTTTCCGAGGTGGGCGCGTGGGCGTGAAGCTGCTGGTAGGCGTGGTCTGGCTGCTGAGCTGGCTACCGTTTCGCGTCATCTCGGCCCTGGGATGGCTGATCGGCCAGTTGATCGCGGCCGTACCGTCGTCGCGCAGGCACATCGGCCAAGTGAATCTGAAGCTCTGCCTGCCAGAGCTGTCCGAGGCCGAACGCCGCAGCCTGCTGCGCCGGCATTTCGTCGCCATGGTGCAGATGCTGCTGGAGTACGGCTACTGCTGGTTCGCGTCGCGCGAGCGGCTCAAGGCGCTGATGCGCGTCGAAGGCCTGGAACACCTGCGGGCGCTGGATGGCCGCAATGTCATCCTGATGATGCCGCACTTCACCGGGCTGGATCTGGCTGGGCTGCGCGTGTCGCTGGAGACGCCGCTGGTCAGCATCTACTCGGTGCAGAAGAACCCTTGGCTGGACACGTTCTTCCGCGCCAAACGGCTACGTTTTGGCACCGGCATCATCTTCGCGCGCCAGCAGGGCACGCGGCCGACGCTGAGGGCGCTGAAGGACGGCTACCGCCTCTACTACCTGCCCGACCAGGACTTCGGCCACCGCGACTCGGTCTTCGTGCCCTTCTTCGGGGTGCCGGCCGCCACCATCGGCGGGTTGTCGCGCATGGCTGCCGTGACCAAGGCGGCCGTGCTGCCCTGCTACCCGCGTCGCGAGGCCGGTGGCTACACGCTGGTCATCGAGCCGGCGCTGACAGGCTTTCCCAGCGAAGACCTTGTCGCCGACGCGACACGCATGAACGCCGTCATCGAGGCTCAGGCGCGCCGACAATTGCACCAGTACTTCTGGCTGCACAAGCGCTTCAAGTCGCGCCCGCCCGGCGAAGCTGATTTCTACGCCAAATGATCCACGACATCCCCTACATCAAGCTCGCCATCGTCGGCGTGTTCGTTGCGAGCACGGTCTACGTGCACTTCCGCGGCCGCGTGCGCCTGCGCTTCTTCCGCCAGCTGATGGATCACTCCACCTTCATGGCGCCGATCAACTGCCTGATGTATATGTTCTCCAGGCTGCCTGCCAGGCCCTACCTGCCGGTGTCGGAGTTCCCGGAGCTGAAGCTGCTGGCGGACCATTGGCAGGACATCCGCGCCGAGGCATTCAAGCTGGCCGAGGCGGGCGAGATCAAAAAATCCGAAAAGTACAACGACGCCGGCTTCAACAGCTTCTTCAAGACCGGCTGGACACGCTTTCACCTGAAGTGGTACGACGAAGCGCACTCGTCGGCGCGCGAGCTGTGCCCGGTCACGACGGCGCTGCTGCAACGCATCCCGACGGTGAAGGCGGCCATGTTCGCTGCCCTGCCGCCAGGCGGGCGCCTGGTCACGCACCGCGACCCCTTCGCTGGCTCGCTGCGATACCACCTGGGCCTGGTCACGCCCAACGCCGACAGCTGCTACATCTCGGTCGACGGCGAGCGCTACAGCTGGCGTGACGGCCAGGGCGTCATCTTCGACGAGACCTACCTGCATTACGCCGAGAACCAGTCGGACACGATGCGCATCATCCTGTTCTGCGACATCGAGCGGCCGCTGAACAACCCGGTGGCCCGCTGGTTCAACCACTTCATCAGCCACACGCTGATCCGCGCCGCCTCGGCGCCCAACTCCGACACCGACCGCACCGGCGGCATCAACAAAGCCTTTGCCTACGTGCAGCAGGTGCGCATGTTCGGCAAGCGCATCAAGGCCAGGAGCCGCTTTGCCTACTACGGCCTGCAATGGCTGATCTTCGGGGGGCTGCTGGCCTGGTGGCTGTGGCCCTGACCGCCTGACCATGCTGCGCCTGCGCCTGCTCGGTGGCTTCGAGATCGAGCGGGCCGGACGCGTCGAGCTGAGCCGGCTGCCCAGCCGCGCGGCCACGCTGCTGCTGGCGCGTCTGGCGCTGCACCCCAGGCGCCAACATCCGCGCGAGGAACTCGTCGAGCTGCTGTGGCCCGGCGTGGAGCTGGACGTCGGCCGCAATCGGCTGCGCCAGACCTTGTCCACGCTGCGCGCGCTGCTGGAGACGGACGAGTCGCCGCTCTTCAACGCCGACCGTCAGCAGATCTCGCTGCTGCCTGGCGCGCTGACGTCCGACGCGCAGGATTTCGAAGCGACCCGCGCCGCGGATCACTACGGCGGCGAACTGCTGCCCGGCCATTTCGACGACTGGGTGGTGCAAGAGCGCCACCGCCTCGCCGCGCTGGCCGAAGCGCTGCCGGCGCGCGCGGTGGCACCGGCCGTTCTGCCTTTCCCACCGGCCGCACTGCCACCGCCACCCGCCCACCCATCCTTCGTCACCAGCCTGCCACGCTATCTGACGCGCTATTTCGCACCGCCCGGCCGGCTGGAGTCCTTGGCCGCGCAGTTGCCCGGGCAGCGCCTGCTGACGCTGATCGGCCCGGGCGGCGTGGGAAAGACGCGGCTGGCCGTGGAGCTGGCCTGGCAGCAGTTCAGCCAGCACGACTGGAGCTGCGGCATGGCGGCTCTGGCCGAGGTGCGCGACGAGGCCGGCCTGGTGGCGGCGCTGGAACGCGCGCTGATTGTCACGCGCGGCGGCGGCTGGCCGGCCATCGAGGCCGCGCTGCTGGACCCCGGGGCCGTGCGCCTGCTGGTGCTGGACAACGCCGAACAGGCCATCGGCATCGTCGCCCTGGCCGTGCAGCGGCTGCTGGCGGTGGCACCCGCGCTGTGCCTGCTGGTCACGTCCCGCCACGCGCTGGAACTGGACGGCGAAACCCTCATCGACGTGATGCCGCTGGCCAGTACCCAGCATTCGGCGCAGGACACCGCCCAGGCCCTCTTCATTGACCGTGCGCGCGCCGTGCGGGCCGACTTCCACGCCAGCCGCGACAACCAGTCGGCGCTGACTGAGCTGATCCGCGAACTCGAAGGCCTGCCGCTGGCGTTGGAGCTGGCCGCCGCCCGCGTGCGCAGTTTTTCGCCGGCGCAGATGCTGGCGCAATGGCGCGGGCAGGACGCCCCGCCGGGGGCAGAGCCCACCGCCCTGCCCGCCTGGCTGGCCAGCCCGACGCGCGCGCCGCGGCATGCCTCGGTGGCCGGCCTGCTGGACTGGAGCCTCGCCCTGCTGGGTCCCGAGCCCCGGGCCCTGCTGCAGCGCCTGGCAGCCCTACCCGGCGCCTTCGCCTGGGCGGACGTGGGAGCCCTCGACGGCACGCCGGCCCTGTTGAACGAACTGACCGGGCATTCCCTGATCCAGGCGGGCGGCGACGCCGAGCCGCGCTACCGCATGCTGGAGCTGCTGCGCCGCGGCGTGCTGGCCCGCGTGGCCCCGGCCGAGCAGCGCCAGGCGCGGTGCATGCTCCGCGCCGCGCTGGTCGACTGGGCCGCCTCGCTGGGCCTGCAGGCGCCCATCACAGACTGGATGCCGCGCCGCGAGCAGGCCCGTGCTCTCGTCGCCAGCGCTGCCGACGATGGTGACGCGGCCACCGGCGTGCGTCTGGCCTTGGCCATGCGCCCCTGCTGGGAAAGCGACGGCGTGGACCGCACACTGGTGGAGCAACTCGGCCAGTTGCTGCAGCTGGCGCCGCCCTCGTCTGCCGGCCACGAGCTTCGCGCCCACCTGGCATTCACGCATGGCGACCGCGCCCTCGCGCTGGCCGAGGCCGAGCAGGCGCTGCAACTCGCCGGTGCCGACCCGGCCGCGCGCGCACCCGCACTGGTGCGCCGTGCCTGGGTGCTGCTGGCCGGCGACAACCGCGAGCAGGGCCAGACCCGCCCGCTTGAAGAGGCCATTGCGCTGGCCCGCCGCGTCGGCGACGTAGCCACCGAGGCGCGCGCCTGGCAGCAGCTGGCGGCCATCGCCGTGTCGCGCGACCAGCCCGCCCAGGCCGAGGCGCTGTATGCGCGCGCCCAGGACTTGTGGGAGGCCGTCGGCCACTCGCGTCAGGCCGCCGCCCGGCTGCGCAACCGCGCCCAGTGCCTGATCCAGCTGGGCGACATCGCCACCGCGGTGGGCTGGATAAGCGCCTGCCAGCGCATGGCGCAAGCCGACGGCGACGGCGTGGGCCAGCTCGACGCGGCCTACACGCTGGCCATGGCTCACGAATCCCGCCGCGACTGGCCTGCCGCGTTGGTGGCCGCGCGGCAGGCCTTGCGCATCGCCCACGCGCGCCAGCATCTGCATGCGCGGGCACTGACGCTGCAGCTCTTCCCCCGGCCGCTGGCCCGTCTTCGCAACCCTGAGCAAGCGTTGCAGCTCGCTGCGTTCGCCGAGCAATACTGGCTGCGCCACCTGGGGGCGCTGGGCACGCGCGAGGCCCGCTCGTTGGCCCGTGCGCGCCGCCTGGCCGGGGCCCAACTGGGCCGCGAACGCACGGCCGCGGCGTGGGCCTCCGGACAAACCCTGTCTCTCGTGGAAGCCCTTGCGCTGGCCGGGGCGTGACGAGCGGGCGGCGAGCCTCGCTTCGTTAGCATCGAAGGTTTTGGTTTCGCCCAACACCTCCATGCCCCGTCTGAATGCCGCCCCCGCCCTGCTGCTGGCTGCTGCCCTGGCCGCGAACGCCCAGGAAGCGCCCAAGCCCGCTGCTTCGGCGGCCTGGAATGTCAACACGCCGCCCGGCGTCGCCAAGACGGCGAACATCGATGTGACCAGCGGCACCTGGCTGAGCGTGGACGTCAGCCCCGACGGCAAGACCCTGGTGTTCGACCTGCTGGGTGACCTCTACACACTTCCCATCGCTGGCGGCGAGGCCAAGGCGCTGACCCACTCGGTCGCCTGGGAACATCAAGCCCGCTTCTCGCCGGACGGCAAACAGATCGCCTTCCTGTCTGACGCGGGCGGCGGCGACAACATCTGGGTCATGAACACGGACGGCAGCGGCGCGCGCGCCGTGACCAAGGAAGACTTCCGGCTGCTGAACAACCCCGTCTGGCACCCCAACGGCAAATACCTGCTGGCCCGCAAGCACTACACCGGCACGCGCAGCGCGGGTTCGGGCGAGATCTGGCTGTTCCACGTCGACGGCGACGCCGCCAAGAACAAGGGCGTGCAGCTCAACGAGAAGCCCAATTGGCAGAAGGACCTCGGCGAGCCGGCCGTCTCCCCCGACGGCAACTACCTCTACTACTCCCAGGACACGACGCCGGGTCGCGTGTTCGAGTACAACAAGGACGGTAATGGCGAGATCTACAAGATTTTCCGCCAGGACCTGAATGACGGCAGCGTCGAAGCCTTCGTGCAAGGCCCCGGCGGCGCGGTGCGCCCCACGCCATCGCCGGACGGCAAATACCTGGCCTTCGTGCGCCGCGTTCGCAACCAGAGCACGCTGTTCCTGAAGGACCTGGCCACCGGCGTGGAGCGTCCGGCCTGGAGCGGTCTGTCGCGCGATCTGCAAGAGATATGGGCGATGTGGGGCGTCTACCCCAGCTTCGCATGGATGCCGGGGTCCAAGGAAATCGTCGTCTGGGCCGAGGGCAAGATCTGGCGCGTCGATCCGTTCAAGGGCAGCGCCGCCGAGATCCCCTTCCACGTCAAGGACACGCGCGAACTGCGTGAACCCATGCGCTTTGCCCAGGACGTCGCGCCGGCGAAGTTCGCCGTGCACCAACTGCGCGGTGCCCAGGTGTCGCCGGACGGCAAACGCGTCGTCTATTCGGCGCTGGGCTCGCTGTACGTGAAGGACCTGCAGGACGGCGCTCAGGGCGCGCCACGCCGGCTGACGAAGCAGGACGAGGCCTTTGAGTTCGCCCCCAGCTGGTCGCGCGATGGCAAGAGCCTGGTCTATGCGACCTGGCGCGACGACACCCAGGGCACGGTGCGCCGCCTGGATGTCGCGTCGGGCAAGGACACCGTGCTCACCAAGGAGCCGGGCAAGTACCTGGAGCCGCGCCTGTCACCGGACGGCAGGCAAGTCGTCTACCGCAAAGTCAAGGGCGGCGGCCTGACCAGCCCCTGGTACAGCCTGGATACCGGCCTGTACCTGGCCGCGGCCGACGGCTCGGGCAAGCCCGAGCGCGTCGCCAAGGAAGGCAGCGGAGCGCAGTTCGGCGCCCGGAGCGACGAGCTGTTTTTCACCAAGACCAGCAGCACCAGCGAGGTCGAGCAGCGTTTTTCGCTGACGCGCCTGAACCTGCGTGACCGCAGCGAGACCGAGGTGGCGCGCAGCGACGCAGCAGCCGAGTACAGCGTGTCGCCGGACGGCCAGTGGCTGGGCTTCGTCGAGCGGTACCACGCCTATGTGATGCCGCTGCCGAACGTGCAAGGCCAGTCGGGCAAGACCATCACCGTGGGCGCCAAGATGGACGCGCTGCCGGTGCGCCAGTTGGACGTCAACGCCGGCTCCGCGCTGCATTGGAGCGGCGACAGCAGGAAGCTGCACTTCACGTTGGGCGATGAACTGTTCACAGCCAGCGCCGAAGGCAAGGGTACGGACAAGGACAAGACCACCAGCCAGAAGATCGGCTTCGAGCAGGCCAGCGACAAGCCCGCCGGCAAGATCGCGCTGACCGGCGCGCGCATCGTGACGATGAAGGGTGACGAGGTCATCGAAGGCGGCACCATCGTCGTCGACGGCAACCGCATCGCGGCCGTCGGCAAGGACATCGCGATCCCCGCCGACGCCAAGCGCATCGACGCCAGCGGCAAAACCATCGTGCCGGGCTTCATCGACGCGCACTGGCACGGCGCCATGAACGACGCCGGCCTGATCCCGCAGCAGAGTTGGGTCAACCTGGCCTCGCTGGCCTTCGGCGTGACGACGCTGCACGACCCGTCCAACCTCAGCTCGGCCATCTTCACGCAGGCCGAGATTCAGCGTGCCGGCGTCGTGCTGGGCCCACGAATCTACTCCACCGGCACCATCCTGTATGGCGCGCGCACGCCGTTCTATTCCAACGTCAACAGCCTGGACGACGCGCTGACCCACTTGAACCGCCAGAAGTCCGAGGGCGCCATCAGCGTGAAGAGCTACCAGCAGCCGCGCCGTGACCAGCGCCAGCAGGTGCTGGAAGCCGCGCGCCAGACCGGCATGATGGTGGTGCCTGAAGGCGGCTCGCTGTTCCAGAACAACATGACCATGGTGGTGGACGGCCACACGACGGTCGAGCACGCGCTGCCGTTGGCCGAAGTGTGGGATGACGTCAAGCAGCTGTGGAGCCAGAACGCCGTGGGCTACACGCCCACGCTCAACGTCGGCTACGGCGGCCTGGACGGTGAGCACTACTGGTACGCCCGCACGGACGTCTGGAAGCACCCGCTGCTGAGCCGCTACGTGCCGCGCTCGGTGCTGGAGCCGCGCTCGGTGCGCCGCGAGACGGCCCCGGAAGAAGACTTCAACATCATCCGCGTGGCCCGCACGGCCACGGCGCTGTCTCGCGCCGGCGTCAACACCATGATCGGCGCCCACGGCCAGCGTGAGGGCCTGGGCGCGCATTGGGAAATGTGGATGTTCGTGCTGGGCGGCATGACGCCGCACGAGGCACTGCGCACCGCCACCATCAACCCGGCGCGCAACTTCGGCTTCGACAAGGACCTAGGCTCGCTGGAACCCGGCAAGCTGGCCGACTTGGTCGTCATCGCCGGCAACCCGCTGGCCGACATTCGGCAGTCAGACCGCATCGCCCAGGTGATGCAGAACGGCCGCCTGTTCGACGCGACGACCATGAACCAGGTCGCGCCGGTGGCCAAGGTGCGCAAGCCGTTGTTCTTCGAAGGGGCGGACGGCAAGGCCATGCCCATCGACGGCGAGGCGCTGGAGTCGGGGCACCTGGGCGATTGACCCTGCCAATGGTGGCTAGAATGCCGCCGGTTAGGAGAGCGCCCCGGCGAAGTTGGGGGCCGCCGAAGGCGCAGGGTCCATGGGATTCGAACGCTCAGGCAAAAGGACTGACAAAACGCCACCGGTGGCAGACACTGGCGGCGTTCCTCACTGGAGAGAGGCCGGCCCGTCTTCTGGATGGCAGTCGGTCCACCGAAGGGGCAAGCTTGCGCGGGACTGCCAACCGCCTTGTCAATCTCTCAGGTACCCCGGACAGCGAGGACATCCAAACCCGAATTCCGTCGGAGCTCTTGATGTCCTCTTTGCTGCAAACACCTCTTCACGCCCTCCACGTCGAACTCGGCGCCAAGATGGTGCCTTTCGCCGGCTACGACATGCCGGTGCAATACCCCGCTGGCGTGATGGCCGAGCACAAGCACACGCGCGCCGCCGCGGGCTTGTTCGACGTGTCGCACATGGGCCAGGTGCGCCTGGTTGGTCCTGACGCCGCCACCGCACTGGAAACGCTGGTGCCGGTGGACATCGTCGACCTGGGCGTCTTCAAGCAGCGCTACGCGCTGTTCACGAACGACCAGGGCGGCCTGCTGGACGACCTGATGGTCTGCAAGCGACCCGACGACTTGTTCGTCGTCGTGAACGCCGGGTGCAAGGAGCAGGACGTTGCTCACATGCAAAAACACATCGGCTCGCGCTGTGAGGTCATTCCCGTCCCTGAGCGCGCGCTGCTGGCCCTCCAAGGCCCGCAGGCCGTGGATGTGCTGAGCCGCCTGCACCCCGAGGTCGCCAAGCTGACCTTCATGACCGGCGGCTTCTTCTCGCTCGACGGCATTGATACCTTCCTGACCCGGTCGGGCTACACCGGCGAGGACGGCTACGAGATCTCCGTGCACCAGGACGACGCCGTGGCGCTCGCCCGCAAGCTGCTGAGCCACGCCGAGGTCAAGCCGATTGGTCTCGGCGCGCGCGACTCGCTGCGCCTGGAAGCCGGCCTGTGCTTGTACGGTCACGACATCAACGAGACGACCACACCGGTCGAGGCGTCCATCACTTGGGCCATCCAGAAGGTCCGCCGCGCCGGCGGCGCCCGTGCTGGGGGCTACCCCGGTGCTGCCGTCATCGACGAGCAACTCGCCAATGGCGCCGCACGCAAGCGCGTGGGTCTCGTCGGCAGGGAGCGCATGCCCGTGCGCGAAGGCGCCAGGATCGTCGATGCCAACGGCACCGAGATAGGCGTCGTCACCAGCGGCACGCTGGGCCCCACGGTCAACCAGCCGGTGGCGCTGGCCTATCTCGACAAGGCCCACACGGCCGTCGGCACCGAAGTATTCGCCATCGTGCGCGACAAGCGCACGCCCATGGTTGTTTCCTCCACCCCCTTCACCCCCAACCGCTACTACCGCGGCTAATTCCACGGAGCCTGAACGATGAGCATCAAGTACACCCCCGATCACGAATGGCTTGAAGTCCACGGCGACGGCACGGCCACGGTCGGCATCACCGTGCACGCACAGGACGCGCTGGGCGACGTGGTCTTCGTGGACCTGCCCGAAGTCGGCAAGACCTACGCCGAGAAGGACGTCGCCGGCGTCGTCGAGTCCGTCAAGGCCGCGGCCGACGTCTACATGCCCGTGGACGGCGAGATCGTCGAAGTGAATGAAGCCCTGCGCGACGACCCGGCGCTCGCCAACACCGACCCGCTGAAGGCTGGCTGGTTCTTCAAGGTCAAGCTGAGCAACCCAGCCCAGCTCGATGCGCTGATGGACTCGACCGCCTACGACGCCCTGCTCCAGACCCTCTGATTTAAAGCTGTAGACCTGCCATGCCGACGCCGCTCTCCCATCTTGAAGACGCCTCTGAATTCCACGCCCGCCACATCGGGCCGGATGCCGTCGATGAATCCCTGATGTGCGCCGCCGTCGGCGTGGCCAGCCGCACCGCGCTGATCGACGCGGTCGTGCCCGCGTCCATCCGCCGCAGCGCTGGCATGAAGCTGCCCGCCCCCATCACCGAGGCCGGTGCACTGGCAGAGCTGAAGGCCATCGCCAGCAAGAACAAGGTCTACAAGAGCTTCATCGGCCAGGGCTACTACGGCGTTCACACGCCGGGCGTCATCCTGCGCAACATCCTCGAGAACCCCGCCTGGTACACGGCCTACACGCCCTACCAGGCCGAGATCTCGCAGGGCCGCATGGAAGCCATCGTCAATTTTCAGACCATGGTGACCGACCTGACCGGTATGGACATAGCCAACGGCTCCATGCTGGACGAGGCCACCTCGGCCGCCGAGGCCGTCACGCTGGCCAAGCGCGGCGTGAAGAGCAAGAGCAACACGCTGATCGTGGCCAGCGACGTGCACCCGCAGACCATCGAGGTCATCCAGACACGCTGCGCGCCGCTTGGCATCGAGGTCAAGGTGGGCATGGCGCCCGCGCTGATGGCCGAGAACGACTACTTCGCCATCGTCTGCCAGTACCCGAGCACGACCGGCCTTATCCATGACCTGAAGGCTTTCACTGAAGCAGCCCACGCCAAGCAGGCTGCCTTCATCGTCTGCACGGACCTGCTCGCGCTGACGCTGCTGACCTCGCCCGGCGAGTTCGGTGCGGACATCGTCGTCGGCAACAGCCAGCGCTTCGGCATGCCGATGGGCGCCGGTGGCCCCCACGCAGCCTTCATGGCCTGCAAGGACGAATTCAAGCGCTCCATGCCCGGCCGCCTGGTTGGCGTGTCCAAGGACGCGCAAGGTCACCCGGCCATGCGCCTGGCCCTGCAGACGCGCGAGCAGCACATCCGCCGCGAGAAGGCCACGTCCAACATCTGCACGGCCCAGGTGCTGCCGGCCGTCGTAGCCAGCATGTACGCCGTCTACCACGGCCCGCAAGGCCTCAAGCGCATCGCCGAGCGCGTGGCCAGCTACACCGCCATCCTGCACGCGGGCCTGACGCGCATGGGCGTCAAGGTCGTGACATCGCATGTGTTCGACACGCTGCTGATCGAGTGCGATCCCGCGCTCGTGATGGCCCGGGCCGTGGCGGCTCAGGCCAACGTCCGCAAGCTCAGCGACAAGCACGTCGGCGTCGCACTGGACGAGACCACGTCGCGTGCGGACATTGAAGCCATCTGGGGCTGGTTCGCGCCCACGGGTGCCACGCTGCCGACGGTCGCCGAATTCGCCGCTGGCGTCGACAGCCTGATCCCCTCGCAGCTGCGCCGCAGCAGCGCCTTCCTGACCCACCCGGTCTTCAACACCCACCACAGCGAAACCGAGATGCTGCGCTACATCCGCAGCCTGTCAGACAAGGACCTGGCGCTGGACCGCAGCATGATCCCGCTGGGCTCCTGCACGATGAAGCTCAACGCCACGGCCGAGATGATCCCCATCACCTGGCCGGAGTTCGCGGGCGTGCATCCCTTCGCGCCGCAGGACCAACTGGCCGGCTACAGCGAGCTGGACACGCTGCTGCAGAACTGGCTGACCGAGTGCACCGGCTACGCCGGCATCAGCCTGCAGCCCAACGCCGGGTCTCAGGGTGAGTACGCCGGACTGCTGGCCATCAAGGCCTGGCACGAGTCTCGCGGCAACCACCAACGCACGGTCTGCCTGATCCCCGAATCCGCCCATGGCACCAACCCGGCCTCCGCGCAGATGTGCTGCATGCAGGTCGTCGTGACCAAGTGCGACAAGGAAGGCAACATCGACCTGGTCGACCTGAAGGCCAAGTGCGAGCAGCATGCGGACAAGCTGGCTGCCATCATGATCACCTACCCCTCCACGTACGGCGTGTTCGACACGCACGTGAAGGAGATCTGCGCGATGGTGAAGGCCCATGGCGGCCGCGTCTATGTGGACGGCGCCAACATGAACGCGCTGGTCGGCGTGGCTGCGCCTGGCGAGTTCGGCGGTGACGTCAGCCACCTGAACCTGCACAAAACCTTCTGCATCCCGCACGGCGGCGGCGGCCCGGGCGTCGGTCCCGTCTGCGTGGTGGACGACCTCGTACCCTTCCTGCCGGCGCACCGCACGGCCGGCCTCGGCAAGTCTTCGAACATCGGCGCCGTGTCCGCTGCACCGCTGGGCAACGCGGCCGTGCTGCCGATCTCGTGGATGTACATCCGCATGATGGGCGCCGAGGGCCTAAAGAAGGCCACCGAAGTCGCCATCCTGTCGGCCAACTACGTCGCGGCCCGCCTGTCGGACCACTACGACATCCACTTCAGCGGTGGCATTGAGGGCGTCAAGGGCGGCGGCGTGGCCCACGAGTGCATCCTGGACCTGCGCCCGCTGAAGGACAGCTCCGGTGTCAGCGCCGAGGACGTGGCCAAGCGCCTCATCGACTACGGCTTCCACGCACCGACGCTGAGCTTCCCCGTCGCCGGCACGCTGATGGTCGAGCCGACTGAGAGCGAGTCCCGCGCCGAGCTGGACCGCTTCATCGACGCGATGATCCAGATCCGCCAGGAGATCGCCGACGTCGAAGCCGGCAAGCTCAGCCGCGAGGACAACCCTCTGGTCAACGCGCCGCACACTGCCATGGTCGTCAGCGCCACCGAGTGGACCCACGGCTACAGCCGCGAAGCGGCCGCCTTCCCGCTGCCCTCGCTGCGCCGCCAGAAGTACTGGTCGCCAGTCGGCCGCGTGGACAACGTGTGGGGTGACCGCAACCTGTTCTGCAGCTGCGTGCCGCTGAGCGAGTACGAAGAGGCCTGAAGCTCAAGCCATGCGAGTTCGCTGGTATCGGAAAGCAGGCCCGCAAGTCATTGCGGGCTTCGCAATCCTGATGCTGGCGGTACTCGCTTGGTCAGCCTGGGTGCACACGCTGGCGCGACGTTGCGCATCAGGCTGTGAAGCACGAGGCATGAAGGGCCAGCTAGTACCTAAGTACACCGCCACTCAGACGGCAGGCACCGGTGGCCGCAGTCCCGAAGAGTGCAAATGCGTCTGAACATTCAAGGGCACTGAGCCATGGCCGTCTCCGTTTTCGACCTCTTCAAGATCGGCATTGGCCCGAGCAGCTCGCACACGGTCGGCCCGATGCGTGCCGCACGCCTGTTCGGCCTGCGGCTGCAGCACGACGGTCTGCTGAATAAGGTGGCTCGGGTGCAGGTCATCCTCTATGGCAGCCTGGGCGCCACCGGCAAGGGCCATGGCAGCGACAAGGCCGTGCTGCTGGGCCTGGCCGGGCATGAGCCGGACTCGGTCGACGTGGAGGCGATTCCCCAGCTCCTCGACGCGATCCGCGCCGGCGACCTGAACCTCGTCGGCCAGCACAAGGTTGCCTTCGACGAAGCCAAGGACCTGGTCTTCAAGCGCCGCGAAACCTTGCCCTTCCACGCCAACGGCATGCGCTGCATCGCCTTCGACGCCGAGGGCAACGAAATCGCCAACCGCGTCTACTACTCCGTTGGCGGCGGCTTTGTCGTCAGCGACGAGGTGGCGGCCGACGGCAGCAAGCAGAAGGTCATTGCGCCTGACACGACGGTGCTGCCCTACCCGTTCAAGTCAGGCGACGAGCTGCTGGCGCTGACCCAGCGCCACGGCATCTCCATCGCCGAGCTGATGCGCCGCAATGAGTGCCACTGGCGCACCGAGACCGAGATCGATGCCGGCCTGATGAGGATCTGGGACGTCATGCAGGCCTGCGTCACTCGGGGCTGCAAGACCGAGGGCATCCTGCCCGGCGGCTTCAAGGTCAAGCGCCGCGCGGCGCAGCTGCACCGCGACCTGACGGCCAACCCCGAGGCGGCACTGCGCGACCCGCTGCAGGTGATGGACTGGGTCAACCTCTATGCGCTGGCCGTCAACGAGGAGAACGCCGCGGGCGGGCGCGTCGTCACGGCACCCACCAACGGCGCGGCCGGCATCGTGCCCGCGGTGCTCCACTATTACTCGCGCTTCGTCCACCACGCCACGGACCGCGGCGTGGTCGACTTCCTGCTGACCGCTGCAGCCATCGGCATCCTCTACAAGGAAAACGCGTCCATCAGCGGCGCCGAGGTCGGCTGCCAGGGCGAGGTGGGCGTGGCCTGCTCGATGGCCGCAGGCGCGCTGTGCGCCGTCATGGGCGGCACGCCCGAACAGGTCGAGAACGCGGCCGAGATCGGCATGGAGCACCACCTGGGCCTGACCTGCGACCCCGTGGGTGGCCTGGTGCAGATCCCCTGCATCGAACGCAACGCCATCGCGTCGGTCAAGGCCATCAACGCGGCGCGCATGGCGCTGCGCGGCGACGGCACGCATTTCGTGAGCCTGGACAAGGTCATCAAGACCATGCGCGACACCGGTGCAGACATGATGACCAAGTACAAGGAAACCGCCCGCGGCGGCTTGGCGGTCAACATCGTCGAGTGCTGAGAGCGCCTGTCGAGGGGACAGCGATGATTGCGGCATCGCACCGCAAGCATCGCCAACGCGGGGCGGCTTGGAAACACACCGGCGCGCGGCCCGAACTCGCAGTGACGCGCGGACTTTGAATCCTCAGCGCGGCGGCAGGTCGTGCGGCAGCCACCGCTTGTAGATCGCCCGGAAGCTGCCATCCGCCTTCATGGCGTCGATCTCGCGCTGCCAGGCCGCCACGACGCGCCTGGGAGTGCCCGGTGAGAACGCGATGTAGCCGTCGCTGCTGGCGAAGGTGTAGACCTCCTCCAGCGAACTGGCCTCGACACCCGCCGCGGCCAGCGCGCCCCGCATGCTGATGCGCTCGGACGCGAACAAGTCCGCGCGCCCGGCCAGCAGCATGCGCAGGCCTTGTGTCGGATCGGTCACGTAGCGCAGGTTGTGGAAGCCCTCGGAAGCGAGCTGCTGGGCCGTGTACCAGTCCCGCACGACCAGCACTTCGCCGGACTGGCGAGCATCCTCCAGGCGCTTGAGGCGCTCGGCACCCGCGCGCGCATAGAAGCTGCTGTAGAAGGTCACGATGGGGCCGACCCACTGGAACAGCTTCTCGCGTTCGGGGATGCGCGCGGCCGAGAACAGTGCCGCCGGCTGGCGGCCCTGGGCTTCGCGGTAGGCGCGCGCCCACGGCTGGAATTCGATTTCCAGCGTCTGGCCTAACCGGCCCAACACCGCCTGCACGACCTCCACGGCCAGCCCGCTCGGGCGCCCCGCGTCGGTGAAGTTGATGGGCGGGAACTCCTCGCTCAGCAACCGAAGCGATACCTCCGGCGTGGATGCGAAGGAATCCAACGTCCAGACAAGCCCCAACAGCCCTACATGACGTCGCTGCACCGTGTTCTCCAGTGTCCTTGCGCCGATGATAGGCGCGCACGCCCAGGCCTTCGAAGGCTGGGGACTACCCATAGACCCGCATCCCGACCATGTGCCTGGCCGCCTTCGCTCTCGCAGCCCATACGCGCTTCCCCCTTGTCATCGCGGCCAACCGCGATGAATTCTTCATCCGCCCTGCCGCGCCGATGGCCTGGTGGCCGTCGGGTGGCATCGAGCTGCTGGCCGGTCGCGACCTCAGCGCCGGCGGCACCTGGTTCGGCCTGACGCGCGCCGGCCGGCTGGCGCTTCTGACCAACGTGCGTGAGCCCGACCGGCAGCTGGCCGATGCGCCGTCGCGTGGCGCGCTGGTGGTCGATTGGCTGACCGGCACGCAGGACGCGCCCGCCTTTGCCGCCGGGCTGAAGCCGGGCTACAACGGCTTCAACCTGGTCACCGCGGATCTGACCTTGGATCGCTGGCACTGGCTCAGCAACCGCAGCGATCGGCCGCAAGCCTTGGCACCCGGCCTGCACGCGCTGTCCAACGCGGCGCTGGACACGCCTTGGCCCAAGACCATCGGCCTCAAAGCCGCAATGGCCGAGGCGCTGGCAAGGGCCACGTCGGCCGAGCAACTGGCCGAAGACCTCTTCACCGCGCTGGCTGACCGCAGCCCCGCGCCCGATGCGGCCCTGCCGGACACTGGCGTGGGCCTGGCGCGCGAACGACTGCTGTCGCCGCGCTTCGTGCGCATGCCGGACCCGGAACGACCCGGCCTGGCCGCCTACGGAACGCGCTGCTCGACGGTACTGATCCGGCAGGCCGATGGCAGCACGCTGGCCGTGGAGCGCAGCGTGGGCCCGGACGGCCGACAGCAGTCGGCCGTCACGCACGCGATGCCGCGCTGGCCCTGAGGAGCGCCGCACGCCCGTCCATACGCCCGGAGCCAGCCAAAATGCCCGGCGTGAATGCCGCTCTCCTCCTTCTCACCGCCTGCTGCGTTGCCGCAGCCGCGCCCGCCAGCCACGCACAACTGCCGCCCGCCGCCCCGGCCGGTGCCGCCAGTGCTCCAACTGCTCCAACTGGTCCAACTGGTCCAACTGCCCCAACTCCCACGACGCACGACGAGCATCCCCACCATCACGCCATCGAAATCCGCACTGCCCGCGCCCGTAGCCTGGCCGAGCAGATGAATCAGCCCGTCGAGGCGGTCAGGCAGCGCTGCCGCTTCGAGTCCGACATCGCCACGCCCCCGCCGCCCGGCGTCGTGAGCCTCAGCTTCGACGATGGGCCTGAGCCTGGCGCCACTCAGGCCATCCTCGCCCTGCTGGACAAGCACCAGATCCCGGCCAGCTTCTTCCTGATCGCTGCCAAGGCCCAGCGCCACCCCGAGCTGGCGGCCTTGGTGAAGGCCCACCCGCTCGCGTTGGTGGGCAACCATTCCTGGTCCCACCCCAACTTCCACGACATCGCGCCGGGCCGCCAGGCCAGCGAACTCGAACGCAGCGACACCACACTGGCCGCGCTGGAGGCGCCCAAGCTCTTCCGCTATCCCTACGGCAATTCCAGCTGCGAGGCCAACACGCAGCTGCAGCAGCTCGGCTACCGCATCGTCGGCTGGCACGTGGACAGCTGCGACTGGGCCTTTGACAAGACCGGCGGCATCGACGCCCACGAGGCCAAGATCTGCGGTGTGGACAAGGCCAACCGCGAGCATTTCGTCGATCACGTCGTCACGGCCGTCAAGGCCCGCAAGGGCGGCATCGTGCTGATGCACGAGATCCACCCCAACACGCTGGCGCAGCTGGACGCACTGATCCAGCGCTTGCTGGCCGAGGGCTTCCGGTTCGCGCCGCTGACCGACGCTGGCTTTCAGCCCTCGCTGCGTTGAGCTCCGGCACGCTGCGCCGCGACACAATCCGCCCGCCGTGAGCTCCGCTGCCCTGCCCCGACGACCGCCCGCCGACCCGCGCCAGCTGCAGCGCTGCCTGCTGCTTGCGGTGCTGCTGCACGTCTGGCTGGTGCTGGTGTTCGGCAATGCCAGCGGCACGGCAGCACCAGGCCAGGGCGTCTGGGGCAGCCTGACCGTCAAGCTGCTGGGCCGCAGCGGCAGTGACGCCGGCGCTCCCCCGGGCGAGACACCACCGGCGCAGCGCCCGGGCAGCTCGCAGGCACCCGGCGCCGCCGACCTGGGCCGCTGGAACCCGCGCGAAGTGCCGCCCGACGCGGCCCGCACCGACGAGACCTCGCCCGCGCCGCCCAGCACCGCCACGCTGGACCTGCCCGACGGCTTCCAGCCCATCGAGCGCGAGGCGCTGGACACGCCGCCCCCGCGCCGGCTGGCACCGAACGAGTCTCCCGTGCTGCCCATGACGCCGGCCGAGTCGCTCAAGGCTGCTCCGCCCGCGCCGCTGCAGGCGCCCGCACCCGATCTGCCCGCCACGGTGGGCCGGCTGGAGACGCGCCCGGAAGCCGGTGTCACGCCGCTGCCCGCGCCGGCCAGCCTTCGCACCCCCAGCCGCACACCGGAGCTGCCGCCGCTGCCGGCCGACCTGCCGGCACCCGTGCGCCGGCTGGAAGCCACGCCGCAGGGCGCCGTGACGCCGCTGCCGCGGGCGGCCGAGCTGCGCGCACCCAGCCCGGTCACGCCCGCCCCCGTCACCACACCCAGCGCCGACCTGCCGGCCCCGGTCCGCCGGCTGGAGGCGGCCACCGACAGCGCCGTCGCGCCGCTGCAGCGCCCCGCCGACCTGCGCGCGCCCGGCGCCACCATCGCCGCGCCCGTCACGCCACCCAGCGCCGAGCTGCCCGCCGCCGTGCGCCGGCTGGAAGCACCCACGGCTGAGGGTGCGGTGACCGCACTTCCCCGCGCCACAGAGCTGCGCCAGGCCACAGCCGCCCCAGCAGCTCCCATCAACGCCGGCGCGCGCGACCTGCCCGCGCCGGTGCGCCGCCTCGAAGCCGCCGACGGCAGCACGGCGGCCCCGGTCACGCCGCTGCAGGCGGCCACCGGCACGCGCCCGACGGCCGCGGCAACGGCCGCCAGCGCGCTGCCCGAGCTGTCGACCGCACTGCCCGGCCAGGTCGCCGGGCCGGCCGCACCGACCGGCCCGGCGCGCGGCGACCCGGCGGCCGACGCCTTCGCCGCGCCCAAGGCCTCGGCCGGGTCGCCGGATGCCGGCCCCCGCCTGGGCCCCTCGGTGCCTGCGCCGCCCACGGCCGCGGCCAGCGCGCCACGCGCGCCGCTGAACCTGTCCCTGCCGCGCGGTGACATGACCGCCAAGCGCAGCCTCGGCCTGGTCGAACTGCTGCCGCCGCCGCCCGAGCGCAAGTCCAAGCTGGAGCAGTCCATCGAAGACACCGCCAACAAGGACTGCCGCAAGGCCTACAGCAACGCCGGCATCCTGGCCGCCGTGCCGCTGGCCCTCGACGCGGCACGCGGCAAGGGCTGCAAGTGGTGAACGGCTGAAGCCTGCCGCGGCTACTGGTGCCTCGCCGGCACCGGTGCGCGCCCGAAACGGCACCAGCGGGGCTTTGCACGCTGCCTAGACTCGTTGCACACAACGCATGAGGTGCAGATGATGCAGTACCAGCTGTTCCGCGGAGCCGGGTCCCGCGGCCTTGAGATGACTGCCATGCCAGGGCCGGCGCTCGCCCGCTCCATCGCCGCCAGAGGCGTGGGCAGGAGCGCACGATGACCCGTTCGGTGGACGTGCGGATCGTCACCGCCTTCGTCAAGGACGGACAAGGTGGCAACCCAGCGGGTGTCGTGCTGGATGCCGACGCAATGACGGCAGCGCAGAAGCAGGCGGTCGCACGCCTGGTTGGCTTGCCGGAAACGGCCTTCGTCAGCCGCTCGTCGGTGGCCAGCGTCAAGCTCGAGTTCTTCACGCCGACGCGTCAGATCGCCCACTGCGGGCACGCCACCATCGCCGCGTTCTCTCTCCTGCGCCAGCTGGGCCACCTGGACGGCAATGCGGCGAGCAAGGAGACCATCGACGGCCTGCGCAACATAACGCTCGACGGCGACCAGGCCTTCATGGCGCAGACCGCACCCGTCGTGGAGGCGCTGCCGCCCGGCATCGCACCGGGCGACGTCGCCCGCAGCCTGGGCCTGGCCGCCGCCGAGCTGAATGATGCCTGTGTCGTGTCCACCGGCAACCGCTTCCTGCTGGTGGATGTCGCGACACCGCAGCGGCTGGCCGGCCTCGCGCCGGACATGGCCGCCATCACGCGCATCAGCGATGCGCTGGACTTGATCGGTGTCTACGCCTACGTGGTCACGCCCGACGGTCTCGCGCGGGCCACGACGCGCATGTTCGCGCCGCGCTACGGCATCGCGGAGGAGTCGGGCACCGGCATGGCCGCCGGGCCTCTGGGCTGCCTGCTCTGGCAGCAAGGCCAGGTGCGGGACACCGCCTTCGAGCTGGAACAGGGCCGCTTCATGAACCCGCCGTCCGTGTCGCGGCTGAGGGTGCGGCTGGACATCGCCGACCAGCGCATCACCGGCCTCGCGGTCGGCGGGTCGGCACGGGTCATGTCGTCACGGTCGCTTGAGGTCTGAGGTCCGCGCTACGACGGCGAGAATCCGTGGCCATGCAGCCCGTCGAACGCCTCCAGGACCTGCTCCCCTGCATCGCGACCTTCGTGGTCGTCGTCGAGGCCAACGGCTTCGCGGCGGCGGCTCGGCGCCTGGGCACGACGCGCTCCGCCGTCAGCAAACAGGTCGCGCGGCTCGAAGAGGCCTGGGGCGTGAAGCTGCTGAGGCGTACGACCCGCGCGGTCTCGCTGACCGAGCCCGGCCAGGAGGCCTACGAGCACGCCGTGCAGATTCCGCGGCTGGCGATGCTGGCCGAGGAGTCGGCCGCCAGCTTGTCGCGCACGCCGCGCGGCCGCCTGCGCGTGACGGCTTCGGTCTCGTTCGGCCAGCACATGCTGGTGCCGCTGCTGCCGGCGTTCGCTGAGCGCTACCCGCAGGTCGTCGTCGAGCTCCATCTGCTGGACCGGCTGGTGGACATGGTGGACGAGGGCTTCGACGTCGGCATCCGGCTGAGCGAGCACCTGCCCGAAGGCCTGGTGGCACGCAAGCTCGGCGACATCCGCTACCGGGTCTGCGCATCGCCCAAGCTGCGCGGCATCGCCGGGATGCAGCGGCCGGAGGACTTGTTGACGCTGCCGGCGCTGCGCTTGGCCGGTCGCAGGGCCAAGGATCCGTGGGTACTGTCGCAGGGCGACGAACGGGTGTCGCTGCAGCCGCAAGGCCGGATCACCGTCAACACCAGCGACGCGCTGGCGACGCTGGCCGTCGCCGGGCAGGGCGTCGCGATGCTGCCCGACTACGTCACCCAAGCGGCCATGGCGCGCGGCGACCTCGTCGAGCTGCTGCCAGACTGGACCGCCCACGGCCCGTTTGGCGACGCCTTCTGGGCGGTGCGCGCGCCGGCGCGCCCCGAGTACGGTCTAGATCCGCCCCGGCTTCGCATCGAGGTGACGGTGCGGACTGCTAGCCGGCGAGGAACCCGGGATGCCGCCGGACCCAAGGAATCCATCGGCCCGCCCGCCGTCCCGTGCGCCGGGTGCTGCTGTTCGTGGTGCCCTCGGCGGGCCCGGCACCGGATCTGGTGGCCGAGGTCGCACCGGATGACGTCAACCAACCGCTGGGCCTGGTCGACGGACTCCTGAAAGACCTGGCCGCCATCACTACGCAGTCGATCGCGGCCGACCTGCGCGCCATCCGGGCTCATCAGGACCGGATGGAAGCCCGCAC
>JACPYV010000201.1 GCA_016195825.1 Burkholderiales bacterium
CGGCCTGGCGCTGATGGCCATCGAGCCCATGCGCAGCAACGCCGCCGACAAGGAGCACTTCGGCTTCAAGGACGGCATCAGCCAGCCCGCGCTGGCCGGCACCAGCACGCCGGGGCAGGCCTGGGACGACACCGTCAAGACCGGCGAGCTGCTGCAAGGCTTTGCGACCGAGCGCGACAAGGGCTACGCCGTGCCCGAGCAGCCCGACGCGCTGCTGGACCGCGGCAGCTTCCTCGTCGTGCGCAAGCTGCGCCAGTACACCGGCCGCCTCAGCCGCCGCACCTATCAGGAAGCCAAGAAGATCGGCCTGGACCACGAGCTGGTGCTGGCCAAGCTGATGGGCCGCTGGCGCGACGGCCGTGCCCTCGCCGCCCCCGAGACCGCAGGCAACGACTTCAACTTCGCCAGGGACGAGCAGGGCTCGGCCTGCCCCTTCCACGCCCACATCCGCCGCGTCAACCCGCGCGACCTGGCCGGCACCGCGTTCGCGAGAAGCCGGATGCCGCGCATCCTGCGCCGCGGCATGAGCTACGGCGCGCCCGTGCATGCCGACGCGCCGGACGACGACGACCGTGGCCTCGTCTTCATGGCCTACAACGCTCATCTGGCCGAGCAGTTCGAGGTGGTGCAGCGGTGGGTGGCTGGCGGCAACGCCAGCGGTGGCTACTCGGGCCAGCCCGACCCGCTCCTGGGCGTCGTCGACGCCAGCGCCGGCCCGCGCCTGTTCCCGTTCGAGCATGCTGGCAAGGCCTACGAGATCGACCTGGGCCCCGAACCCTTCGTCACGCTGCAGTGGGGCGCCTACTTCTTCGTGCCCTCCATCGCCGCGCTGAAGGCCTTGCCCGGCCTGGTCGAGCTGCCCCTGCCGCTGCCGGCCCCCACGCCCGTGCCCGAGCGCGCGCCCGACCCGCAGGACGCGGTCGCCTGGCAGCGCTGGCTGGAAGACACCACCACCCGTGACGCCGCCTGGGCCTGGGTGCGCTCCCAGCCCGGCGGCGTGGTCGACACGGCCTACGGCGTGCTGGTGGGCGCGGCCGAGCGCGTCTGCGAAGTGTTGAGGAACGCCCCCGACCGCTACTCCGTCAGCGGCTACGGCGAGCGTATGCACGACTCCATCGGCGTGGGCTTCCTGGGCCTGGACGACGACAGCGGCCACCGCGAGCAGGCGCCCGTCGTCAATGCCGCCATCGAGGCCTACAGCGAGGCCCAGTGCTACGCCACGGCCTACCAGGTCGCCAAGGCGGGCCTGGCGCAGCTGAAGGCGGAGGCCCAGGCGCTGCTGCACGCCTTCCCCGCCAGCCAGAAGCCCAAGGACCTGCCCACCGACACCCCGCTGGACTTCGAGCGCCTCAGCGAGGGCGTGCTGGCCAAGCTGTGCCAGCTCTGGTTCGGCCAGCCCGATGGGCGCCACATCTGGGGCACCGAGTTCCATGCCGACGCCCCGGCGCAGGGCGTCGCCGCGCGCTGCCCGCGCGACCTGTTCAAGGTCTCGCGCCACGTGTTCGGCCCCTACCCGACCGATGCCGTCAAGGCCGAGGGCCGTGCCGCCGGCCGGCGCTTCTCTGCCGCGGTCGAGGCCTGGCTGGCCGAAACCCAGGCCAGCGGCGCCCCGCTGCCGCCGCTTGCCGCAAAGATCGTCGCCGCCGCCAGCGCCTTGCCCGACGCCACGCCCGACCTGCCCGCGCGCATGCTGGCCGGCATCATGCTGGGTTTCCCGCCCACCACGCACGCCAACCTGCTGACCGTGCTGGCTGCCTGGGTGCAGACGCGCAAGCTGTGGGAGCTGCAGCCGCAGTGGCACGAGGTGAAGGCCGATGCGCAGACCGGGCTGCGCCCCTATGCCGAGGCCGTGGCGCGGTTGCGGCCCACGATGGTGGCGACGCTGAACCAGCGCCCCACGCCCTTCCAGATCTGGCGCCGCGCCCGCGTGGCGCACAAGCTGGGCGCGGTGCAGGTCGAGCCGGGCCGTGTCGTGGTCGTGGGCCTGGGTTCGGCCACGCAGCAGGACCCGTTGCGCCACCACGTCGCCTTCGGCGGCGACCGCGCCGACCCCCAGGGCCCGCCGCCGCACGCCTGCTCGGGCTACGGCATGGGCATGGGCGTGATGCTGGGCGTCATCGCGGCGGTGCTGGATGCGGGGGTGCTGCGGTTCACCGGGGCGCCGACGGTGGTGGCGATGGGGGTGTGAGGCCGGGCGCGGTCCAACGCCAGTCGACAAGGACCGGGAATCAATCGCTTTCGGTGGAGGTGAACATGTCGATCATTCGGGTGGGCTACGGCGACTTCACGATGCTGAAGTACATCGAGAGCTTGAGCGCCGCTGATCTGGAGCGGACCGTCGGCTTTCATCGCGGTCGTCTGGCCCAGGGTTTCCTCATCGTCGCGCTTGGCGAGCACGAAACCCTTGAGCCGTCCGATTTCGAGCTGAAAGCATCCACGCGCTGGTCGGGCGGCGCCATGAGCAACCCGGCAGGTGCCGACATCCGCGATATCCTGGCGGCAAGGGGACAGGACCCTGAGGCGCTGAAGCGGCGCGTGGCCGCGTTCTTTGCCAGACGCGGCGGCAACACGCCGGCCAAGGTGTTGCCGAATCGGCGTGACGACGCGGGGTGCCACTATCCGGACGCCGAGGCCCTGGGGCCCGGCCTGCGCAGCGGCGTGCCGCAGTTCCACTTGAAGAAGGAGAGTGGCGGCAAGGCGTTCGTGGTCGTGCGCGCGGTCGGTGGCGTGCGGCCCTAGCCTGGTAAGTCGGGGCAAGCGCAGCGAACCCCAACATTCGGCACCGTCCATCGTTGGGGTTGCCGCCCCAACCTGCGGAAGGGTCGCGGACTGACAGGTTGGCAGGCGCCACGTTTCGGGCGCCCGCCGGCGATCTTCCTCAGCAGCCGACCTTCGCCAGCCCCGTCCCCGCCCCCGCCGCTGCCGGCAGCTTCTGCTTCACGCAGGACGGTGCCTGCAGCGCGTAGCTGTAGGGGATGCCCAGCGGGTAGGTGGCAGTGCTGGCCCAGTCGGTGGCGTCGCGTGACGGGGACGAGCCGCTGGCCACCCAGGTGATGCCATAGGCCGCGAAGTCGGCCGGGCTGGTGATGTTGTTGCCGCGCAGCTGCCAGAAGCCGATGGACGAGCTGTCGCGCGAAGTCACCGGGTTCTGCGAGTTCTCGAACCAGTTGCCCTCGATCAGCGCGTAGCCGCCCATGCGGATGTTGGCGCCCGAGGTCTTCACGCCGCTGTACAGGTTGTTGTAGAGGTGGGTGTAGCCCCCGCGCTGCAGCGGCAGGCGCGAGCCGACGTCCTTGTAGACGTTGTGGTGGAAGGTGATGAAGCGGTCGCTGGCGTCGCTGTCGCTGGAGCCGATCAGCCCGACCTTGTGGTGGTCGTGGATGTGGTTGTACGAGTAGGTGATGTGGTGGGCGCCGGCCTTGTTGTCGACGAGGCCGTCGAACTCCAGGTCACCGGCGCCGCTGCACTCCTTCAGGCTGCTGAAGAGCGTGTTGTGGTCCACCCAGATGTAGCCGGGGAACTTGCCGCTCTGGCCTTCGATGCCGATGGCGTCGATGGAGCCGGGCAGCAGGCCGATGGTCATGTTGCGGATGATGATGTTCTGCGCGTCGGCCTTGACGGCCAGCCCGAAGTTGGCTGCCGAGCCGTTGGCGCCTTCGATGGTGACGTTGTCCTTGTTCTTGATCTCGACGATGGCGCCTGCGGGCTTTTGCCACTGCGTGCAGGCGTCGGGAATGGATGCGAAGTCGAACGTGCCGGTGTAGCGCAGCACCAGGCCGGAGCTGCCGTCATAGCTGTCGATGGCCGCCTGCATCTGCGCGGCCGTGCCGACCGTCACCGCCGTCTTGGTGCCGCCGCCGGTCACCGTGCCGGCATAGCCGCCGCTGTGGCCGGCCGGGGCGGGCGCGGGGGTTGGGGCGGGCGACGGTGCGGGCGTGGGTGCTGGGGTAGGTGCGGGGGTGGGTGCCGGCGTCGGGGCCGGTGTTGGCGCAGGGGAGGGTGCCGGGGTCGACACGGGGCCGATCGCACACTTCTTGGTCAGGCCGGGGTTGGGGTCAGCGCCGAAGGTGGCCACCGTGCAGGCGATGTTGCCGCTGAGGGTCTTGATGACCCACTTGTCCTTGATGCCGAAGGACACGGCGTGCGTGCTGGTGCCCACCTTGCAGGTCTCGCCCTGGTCGGCGCATTTGGAGTAGCCCGAGGGCCAGTCCACCGCGTGGGCGGCCGAGGCCACCAGCAGCAGCGACAGGGCGGCGCCCGCAGGGCGGATGGCCGGCAGCGGCGGCGGGGTCATCTGCTTCAAGATCGTCATGGGAATGTCTCCAGAGGTTGTGGCGACGCTGCTCTCGGATGGCGCGCAGCCGGGCGCCTCGGCGGGCTGGCGCGCGCCGAAGCAAGAGGCGGGTGGTGGGGAGAAAGGAACCGGTGCCGACGTCAGGTCGCTACCGGCGCGATCCGCGCCTGGGGCGCGGCGACGTCAGGTCGGTGCGGCAGCGCCGCACATCGCATGACAACTATGAAACGACGTTCTGTTTTTATGGATACGTGGTTTCATGAAGCTGGCGACGGCGACTTTGAAGTCGTAACTTCCGTTGCCGAGCTGTTGCCGCGCTGTTGCCACGCGGCGGGGCCGGCAGGCGGTGGTGTCAGCCTTCGCGCAGGTGCTGCGCGCGCGCCAGGAAGCCGGTCATGCCCATGCGCTGGAACTCGGCCTGCGCCCGCTCCAGCGCCGCCTGCCAGCCGTCGTCCAGCCGCAGCTCCGCTTCCAGCAGCGCTGTGACGGCAGCCTCGTGGTCGGAGTTGCGCTGCTCCCCTGCGCCCCGCGCCAGCGCCAGGTAGCGCCGCGCGCGTTGCGCGTCGCCCACCCGCGCTGCCAGCCGCGCCGCGGCGCGGTAGGCCATCGCCCCGCCGATCCAGTCGTGCTGCCGGCCGCGCTCGAGCGCCAGCGCGACGTGGTGGCGGGCCGCGCCAGCGTCGCCCTGGGTGGACAGGATGTCGGCCAGCCAGCCGTGGTTGAAGCTGCTGTACAGGCCGCCGCCACGCGGCGCCAGCCAGGCGGTGGCGTCGAGGATGTGCTGGCGCGCGGTCGGGTCGGCGGCCTGCATCCACGCGCCGTAGGCCCCTGCGGCCTGGCCCATCGCGCAGGTGAACATGCTGCGCACCTGGGCGCCCACGCGGTGGGCCACGGCCGCGGCCTCGCGCGCCTCGGCCCAGCGGCCCTGCCACAGCAGCACGGCGGCGCGCCAGCCCTGGATGCTGGCCTCCACCGCGTGGCCGCTGCCGTCGAAGGGTGCCAGGGCCTCAGCAAAAACCGCGTGGGCCTGGTCGAACAGGCCCTGGTCGCCCAGCACGTAGGCGCGGCAGCACAGCGAGTACGACAGGCCGATCTGGTTGGCCGGGCTCTTGCTGGCGCGCTGGCGCTGGCGGGCGATGGCCAGGTCCAGCATGGGCAGCGCGTTGGCGTAGTCGGCCGCGGCCGCCTGCAGCTGGCCCACCGTGCCGGGCAGCTGGGCCAGCAGCGCGTGGTCGCCGCAGCGCTGGGCGGTCTCGACGGCGGCGCGTGCGTGGGCCAGGCTGTCGCGGGTCTCGCCGAGGGCATAGCCTACGTAGGACAGCCAGTATTCGGTGCGGGCGATGAGGCCGGCGTCACCGTCGGCCTGGGCCAGCGTGGCGGCATGCCGGAGCACGCGCAGGTCGTCCTGCGAGGCGTCGAACACGCAGGCCATGCCCAGGCGCTGCGCGATGGCGATCCAGCGGCGGCGGCGTTCGGCGTCGTCGGGCAGGAATTCCAGTGCGGCCAGCGCGGCGCGGAACTGCTTCTTCGCGCGGTCCAGCGCCGAGGCGGCCAGGGCCTGGTCGCCGGCGGCCTCGGCCTGGTGAGCGGCGGCAGGCCAGTCGTTGGCGGCGGCGGCGTGGTAGGCCAGCTGCTCGTGCAGCTGGCGTTGGCCGCCATGGCCATCGCCGCGCGCGGCCAGGTCGGCCAGCGCGGCGCTGATCTGGCGGTGCAGCGCCTGGCGCTCGTGCAGACCGGTGGCTTCGTAGACGACGTCGCGCGTGATGCCGTGCTTGAAGCGCAGGTGGCCGGTGCGCTGGTCCGGGAAGATGAAGTCCTGCGCGGCCAGCGCCTGCACGTCGGGGTGGCGTTCGCCGCAGCCCGTCAGCGCTTGCAGCAGCCACACCGGGATGACGTTGCCGATGACAGCGGCCACGCGCACGAGCTGGGCCTGCTCGGGCGGCAGCCGGCCCACGCGCGACTCGACCAGCGCGGCCAGCCAGGCGGAGCTGCTCTGCCCTTCGACCAGGCGCTCACCGGTGTCAGCCGCGGCGTGGCACAGCTCCTCGATGAACAGCGGGTTGCCGCCGGCGTGGCGCTGCACCTCGGCGGCGATGAAGGGGTCGATCTGCGGCAGCAGCTGCTGCACGGCGCGCGCGGCTTCACGCTCGGTCAGCGGCGGCAGCTCGATGAGCTCGGCGTTGTCGTCGTGGGCGGCAGGCAGGCCGCTGCCGGGTTGCGGCCGGCTGGCGCTGAGCAGCAGCAGCGGCAGCCCCTCACGCAGGGCGCCGGCACGCAGCCGGTGCAGCAGGCGCAGCGAGGCGTCGTCGGCCCACTGCAGATCGTCGATGAAGACGAGCTGCGGCGTGCGCCTGGCCAGCGCCAGCAGCAGCACCAGCAGTGCGTCGGCGCGCTGTCCCGGCGCGCTGTGCTGGGCCGCGAAGAGTTCGGGCGGCGCGTCCTGCATCTGCCCCAGGCCCTCCATGGCGCGCAGCATCTGCAAGAAGGGCTGAAGCGGTTCGGCGCTGAGGTAGCTCTCGCAGTAGCCGCGGTGGATGCGCAGAGGCTGGTCGGTCTGGTCCTGGGCGTGGCGCAGGAACTCCTCGGTCAGCCGCGTCTTGCCGACACCGGCGCCGGCGCGTATGCCCAGCCACAGCGTGCGGCCGGCCATGGCGCGGGCCAGCGCGGCGTCCAGCGTGGCCAGCTCGGCCTGGCGGCCCACCAGCGGCGCCAGGCCGCGGCGCATGCTCGCCTCGAAGCGCCGGCCCACGGCGGCGCGCCCCAGCACGCGGTAGGCGGCCAGCGGCGTGGCGCGGCCGCGCAGCTGCAGGCTGAAGCGCGGCCCGGTCTCGAAGAACTGGCTCTGCAGGCCCAGGCTCTCCTCGCTGGCGATGATCTCGTCGCGCCTGGCCGCCTCGGACAGGCGGGCCGCGATGTTGGGGGCGTTGCCCAGCAGCTCGAAGCGGCCCCGCATCTGGTCGCCCTCGTTGACGAGCACGATGCCGGCGTGGATGCCGCTGTGCAGCGTCAGGCCCGTGAAGTCGGCGGGCCGCGGACCGGGCGGCATCAGGCCGCGCACGGCGGCGTGCAGCTCCAGCGCGGCCTCGGTGGCGCGGCGGCCGTCGTCCTCGCGCACCTCGGGGTGGCCGAACACAGCCAGCATGCCGTCGCCCTGGATGCGCGCGATGACGCCGCCGTGGTGGGGCACGATGCGCTCGTACAGCACGCGCAGGCCGGCCAGCATGGCCGCGTAGTGCTCGGCCTCCATCCACTCGGCCATCGCGGTAGAGCCGCTCAGGTCGACGAACAGCAGCGTCAGCAGCCGCCGCTGGCCGGCGGCGGCCGAAGGCGCAGTGAAGGGGGCGGGGGACTCGGTCACGGCGCCGGTGATCCTAGCGGCTGCGCCCACCGCGCGAGCACGGGAACAGGCCGGTTTGGGGCTGCCGACTCATCAGGTCTGCTCACCCCCGGGGCCTCGGTCAACCTTGCAGCGGCGTGAAATCGGTGTCCGCCACCGTGCGCGGCACCTCGGGCGGCAGGTCTTCCTCGCGCAGGCCCAGGTAGATGGGCTCGCCGTTGCGGCGGTGGATGTTGATCTTGGCGTTGTAGACGCGGTGGATGAAGCCGTGCTTGTCGGCGATCTGGTATTCGCTGATGCCCCACAGGCCGGTGGCGTCGCGCCGGCCGGTCAGGTAGCAGGCGATCTCGTCGACCTCGGAGCCGGCGAGCTTCAGGCCGTTGAGGCTGCGCAGCGGCGCGCGCGTGCGCTCGACGAAGTCCAGGCTGTCGATGCGCACGTCTGCGCCAGTGGCCTCGTCGTGCATCAGCGTGTTGAACTTGCCGACCAGGATCTGCCCCGGCTGGGCGTTGTCGATCATGCGCGCCAGCTCGATGGTGACCTGGCCGACCAAATAGCTGAACGAGGTCGGGTTCAGGCCCTCGGACTGGTAGAACTCGTAGTGCGAGCCGACGTGGAAGCAGGCGCGCAGCCGCGGCACGGATTCGGCGCGCGTCGCGCGCTCCTGGGCCAGCGCGTTGTCGGCCAGGATGAACTGCATCAGCTGGTACAGCTCGACATTGGCCTCCACGCCGCGCATGCGGTTCCAGATGTAGAAGCCGTCGCCCGTGGTCGTGCGCGCGAAGTTGATGTTGATCTCGCGGTCCAGCAGCTTGGCGTAGGCCGCGTTGACGGAGCACGACAGGCTGTTGAGCTGCACGACCTGCTGCAGCGGCGTCAGCAGCGAAAAGCCCACGGCGTCGAACAGGATGACGGCGCGGTCTTCCACCAGGCGGATGCCGTAGCGCGCCGCGATGGCTGCAATCAGCGGCAGGCCCAGGCCGCGCTCGGGCGCGAAGGGCAGCGCGATGCTGCTCGGCGCAATGCCCAGCGCCGCACTGACGGCGTCGAAGGCCTGGGCATCGAGGTGTTCCTGGTTGGACAGCAGCTTGTCCAGCAGCCGCGCGCGGCGCGTCAGCTCGGACGGCGCCAGTGTGCCGTCACCGAGCGCGAACTCGGTCAGCATGGGGTGCGGTGCCACCAGCACGCGCAGGCCGCGGGCCTCGGGCGTCCAGGCGTAGATGAGGTTGTCACCCAGGTTCCACAGCGCGTACAGCGCCTGGTCGAGCAGGATGATGTTGTCGCGCAGCTGGGTTTCGCTCAGGCCTGCCGGGGCAGGGTAGGCCATGAAGCCATCCAGCCAGGACCGGCGTTTGCGCAGCTCTTCTTTCACAAGCGGGCTCCAATCAGAAGCCCGGATTGTCTTTCAGACCTGTGACAAAGCGTTGTGCCAAGCCGACTCGTCGGCGCAGCGGCGGCCACCGGCCTGCTGCGCCGGCGACTCGGCTCGGGTGTTCAGCGTCTTGGGCATCGTCGTGAGAGGCTCAGGCGCGACGGGCGGTGATGGTCACGCGGGGCAGATGCTGAACCTGCGCGATCTCGCGGACGGCGTAGCCGGTGACGACCACGCGCGGCAGCTGCTCGACTTCGGGCGTGGCCTTGCCGGCGATGACGACGCGGGGCAGCTTCTGGATTTGCTGCGGTGCTGCGCTGGCGGCGAAGGTGGTGAATGCGAACGCTGCGACGGCGGCGACTTGGATCAGGGTGGTGGTCTTCATGATGCTTCCTTTCGGGGTCTGCACAGCGGGATTGCCGTGTCGATGGAAGCAGTTTCGTCATCGCAGCTGCTCGCCGCCACGGCCCTGCGACGAAGCGTCGGGGCCGTGGCGCAAGCTGCATGCAGCCGCGACAAACGGTCAGTTCTTCAGCGCCAGGTGCTGCGCCAGGAAGGCCTCGATGCGCTGCCAGTGGTCCTGCCGGTGCTCCCACTTATAGAAGCCGTGGCCCTCGCCGGGATAGGCCACCCACTCGGGCGGGCGGCCGGCGGCAGTCAGCGCGTCGCGCAGCTCGGTGCCATGGGCCAGGGGCACGCGCTGGTCGCGCTCGCCGTAGGCCAGCAGCAGCGGCCCCTGCAGCTTGTCGACCAGCCTGATCGGTGAGTTGGCGGTCAACAGCGCAGCGTCGGTCACCGGGTCGCCCAGGCGCCGGGGCAGGCTGAAGTTCAGGCTTTCCTCGTCGAAGTCGGACCAGTGACGCGAGGTCAGCTTCGCCAGGTCGGTGGGCCCCAGCGACGCCACGGCGCAGGCGACGTTGCCGCGGCTCAGGCCCATCAGCGCCGCGTAGCCACCGTAGCTGGCGCCGACGATGCAGACCCGCCTGGGGTTGGCCAGGCCCTGCTTGACGGCCCAGGCGAGCGCATCGTCGAGGTCGTCCTGCATCTTCAGGCCCCACTGCTTGTCACCGGCGTGCAGGTGGCGCGTGCCGTAGCCGGCGCTGCCGCGGAAGTCCACCTCCAGCACCAGGTAGCCCCGCGAGGCATAGAACTGCGGCTCGGGCTGCCAGGCCCAGTGGTTGCCGCGCACCCAGGGGCCGCCGTGCACCAGCAGCACGGTCGGTGCCGGGCCGGGGGCCGGCAGGACGGGGTGGGTCACGACCAGCGGCAGTCGCAACCCGTCGCGGGCGGCGGTGGTGGCCAACTGGCGCGGGCGGCCCTCGCCCATCCAAGGCATGGACGACGCCAGCGCCGTGAGCCGGCCTGCCTCGCGGTCGTACAGGAAGTAGCGCGGCGGCCGCCGGTCGCTGTAGGAGCGCACCAGCAGAGTCGGCACCGCCAGGCAGCGCAGGCAGTCGATCTGGTTGGCGGCACCGGGCAGCTGCCGGTCGATGTCAGCCTGGGCGGCGGCCAGCGCCGGCGCGAACCAGGCGGTTTGTGGCACCTCGGCCTCGAAATGCACGCCGACCAGCTCATCGCTGTCGGCATCGCGCAGCAGCTGGGGCGCCAGGCTGTAGGTGCTCGAGCCGAGGACGCGCACGGTCGGCGCGTCGGGCGCGAGGCTGTCGGCGCGGTGCAAGGCCATGCGGCCGTTCTCGTTCACCATCAGGTACAGCCGGCCGGCGCGGTCGATGGCCAGTGGGCGCCGTGCGGGGTCGCCGTCGCCGGTCTCGTGCCACTGCGCCCACTGGCCCTCGGCGTTGCGCCACATCACGCGGCTGCCACCCCGGCCGTTGCTGCCGAAGGCGAAGGCCGGGTTGCCGGCGGCATCCAGCACCCAGTGCAGGGTCTTGTCGGGTGCGCCCTCGGTCAGTGCCCGGCGCTGGCCGGTGGCCACATCCAGCCGGGCCAGTTCGACATGCGTGACCCAGCCTTGCAGCCCGCCCACATGGTGGCGCAGCACCAGCTCGCCCGGCCGGTCCGGCAACGGCGCCTGGTAGAGGCTCCAGTTGCCGTCCAGCGCGCGCCTGGCCTGCGGTGTGCTGTCGACACTGCCGCGGTTGTCGGGATTGACCCACTGCCGCAAGCTGCTGCCGTCGCGGTTCAGCGTCCACAGGCCTGCGCCTATCGCGCGGCCTTCGCCGTCCACGCGCGGGCGCACGGTGAAGGCCAGGCGTTCGTTGTCGAGCCAGAAGACCTGGCGGATGTCGGCCTGGCCGAAAGTCTTCAGCGGCGTGGCCTCGCCCGGCTTGTCGGTGGCGATGACGGCCAGGCTGGTGGTCTTGCCGTCGGGGTTGATGATGGCGGCGACATGGCGGCCGTCGGGCGACAGCACGGCGCCGGAGAAGGCGGGTGGGCGCTGGAAGTCCTCGATGGCGGGCGGCGCGGCCAGCGCCGTGCCGGTGGCGAACAGCGCGGCAAGCAGGAGACGTTTCATCATGGCTTTGCGGCAGCGCCGATGTGCTTGGCCAGGAAAAGCTCGACGCGGCCCCAGAAGTCTTCGTTGGTCTTCAGATTGAACCAGCCATGGCCTTCCTCGGGGTAGGCGACCCACTCGACCTCTTGTTCCGGGCGCAGCGCGGCCTTCATGTCGGTGCCGTGCTTGATGGGCACGCGCCGGTCCTCGCCGCCGTAGGCCATCAGCAGCGGCATGCGGATTTCCTTGGCGCGCTGCAGCGGCGAGGTGCGGCGCATCTGTTCGGCGTCGATCGCCGGGTCAGCGACCAGGCGCTTCATGCCGTAGCGCTTCCATTCCTCCGAGGAGTCGCTCCAGTGGATGCTGGACATCAGCCCGATGTCGGTGACGCCGACCCAGTTGATCGCGCACTTGAACAGATCGCCCTGCGTGACCGCGCCCATCATGGCCGCATAGCCGCCGTAGCTGGCGCCCATGATGCAGGCGCGCTGAGGGTCGGCCCAACCCTGTTCGACGGCCCAGGCGAGCGTGTCGGCGACGTCGTCCTGCATGCCCAGGCCCCATTGCTTCCAGCCGGCATGAAACAGCTGCCAGCCGTAGCCGGTGCTGCCGCGGTACTCCGGCTCCAGCACGAGGTAGCCACGGCTGGCAAGGAACTGCGCCATCGGCTCCCAGCGCCAGTGCGTGCCGCGCACGTAGGGGCCGCCATGCACGAGCACGACCGTCGGCGTCCTGCCCTTGACCCCACCGGCGGGCTGCGTGACGAGCACGGGCATCTCCAGCCCGTCGCGGGCCTTGATGCGGTGGTAGTCGCGCTGGCCCATCAACGAAGGCTTCAGTGCTGGTGGCGCCGGGGCGAGCCGCTCGAGCGACTTGGCCGCCGGCTTGTAGAGGAAGTACTCCGGCGGCCGCTGGTCGGACATCGCGGTGATGACCAGGTTGGCGGCGTCCAGGCAGCGCTGGCACTCGATCAGGTTCACCGTGCCTGGCAGCCTGGCGTCGATGTCGGCCTGGATGGCCTTCATCGTGGGTTCAAGCCAGGCCGTGCCGGGCGCATCCGTCTCGTAGCGCACGCCCAGCAGTCGGCGGGCGATGGGGTCGAAGATCAGGCGGCCGCTGTAGCTGTAGCCCTTCGCGCTCAGCAGGGGCTGCGGCTCCCGCGCGCCGGTCTCGGGGTCCAGGCGGAACAGCGCGTCGTAGCCTTGGTAGGAGGCCTCGCCCAGCATCTCGCCATCTGGTCCGATCCACAGCGGCTGCGGCCGTTTGGGGGCGTAGCCGTCGTCTTCAAACCACGGCTGCCAGCGCCCGTTGGCGTCGCGGCGGAACCATTGGCTCTGTCCTTGCTGGAATGTCTGGATGAGGCGCGGCTCGCCTTGCCAGTCCAGGACCCAGCTTGTGGTGTGGTCCGGGACACCCTGGCTGAGGTTCTTGGACAGGCCCGTGCGGGTGTCCAGTCGGGCGAGTTGCACACCGGTGTACTCGGGATCGGTGCTCCACGGGCGGCGCAGCACGACGACCTCGTTGCTGCCGTCGTCTGGCA
The DNA here is from genome assembly GCA_016195825.1 of Burkholderiales bacterium. Lineage (GTDB taxonomy): Bacteria > Pseudomonadota > Gammaproteobacteria > Burkholderiales > Burkholderiaceae_C > Pelomonas. The sequence goes on from JACPYV010000201.1 coordinate 12,999, forward strand.
CGCGGTACAGCGTCCAGTTCGCTTCCATCCGGCGGTCGTTCACGGGCGGGGCGGTGTTGGAGATGAATTGCCACTGATTCTTGATGAGCTGGCGAGACTGGCTGCCGTCGCGGTCCACGGCCCACAGGCCTTCCGCGCCCACGCGAGTCGTCCCGTCCTGGCTGTTGGAAATCTGGAACACCAGGCGCTCGTCGTTCAACCACTGGTGGCTGGCGATGTCAGCGTCCGTGAACCCGGCGATGAATTTGGGCGCTGCCATGGTCTGCAGGTCGATGACCGCCAGCCACATGCGGTCGTCCCGGCCCGCCGCCTGGATGGCCAGGTAGCGACCGCTGGGGCTCAACTTGGGCGCGCGCAGCTGCGGACGCTTGAAGAAGTCGGCAATCGAAGGCGGTTTGGCGGCGACGGCTGGCGTGGTTTGGGCCGGGGCGGCCAACGTCAGCAGCAGGGTCGCGGTGGCAAACGCGGCACTTACCCAGCGCTTGGGCATTGAACTCTCCTGACAGGGTGCACGTGGCGGCGGATTGTGGCGGCCTATCATGGCCGGTTGTCTTGTGAAAACTGCCATGGCGCCTCCTGATTTGCCCCAGTCGTCGGCTCCGCCCGAATCCCGCTTCATCCGGGTGCGCGGCGCGCGTACCCACAACCTGAAGAACATCGACGTCGATCTGCCGCGCCACGCGCTGGTCGTCATCACCGGCCTGTCCGGCTCGGGCAAGTCCTCGCTCGCCTTCGACACGCTGTATGCCGAGGGCCAGCGGCGTTATGTGGAGAGCCTGTCCAGCTACGCGCGGCAGTTCCTGCAGCTGATGGACAAGCCCGACGTGGACGTCATCGAGGGCTTGTCCCCGGCCATCTCCATCGAGCAGAAGGCCACCAGCCACAACCCGCGCTCCACCGTCGGCACCGTCACCGAGATCCATGACTACCTGCGCCTGCTGTACGCCCGCGCCGGCACGCCCTTCTGCCCGGACCACCACCTGCCGCTGGAGGCGCAGTCCGTCAGCCAGATGGTGGACGCCGTGCTGGCCATGCCGGACGAGGCCAAGCTGATGCTGCTGGCGCCGGTCGTGCGCGACCGCAAGGGCGAGTTCGTCGAGCTGTTTGCCGACCTGCAGGCCCAGGGCTATGTGCGCTTTCGCGTCGACGGCGCAACGGTGGAGGCGCCGGACATCCCGGCCCTGAAGAAGGCCGAGAAGCACGACATTGACGTGGTGATCGACCGCATCAAGCTGCGCCACGACGCGGCGGACCAGCTGCGCCAGCGGCTGGCAGAAAGCTTCGAGGCCGCGCTGCGGCTGGCCGAGGGGCGGGCGCTGGTGATGGACATGGACTCCGGCCAGACCACGCTGTTCTCCAGCAAGTTCGCCTGCCCGATCTGCTCGTATTCGCTGCCGGAACTGGAGCCGCGGCTGTTCTCCTTCAACTCGCCGGTGGGCGCCTGCCCCAGTTGCGAGGGCCTGGGCCAGGTCACCGTGTTCGACCCGGACCGCGTCGTCGCCTTCCCGACGCTGAGCCTGGCCAGCGGCGCGGTCAAGGGCTGGGACCGCCGTAACCCATACACCTTCTCGCTGCTGGAGTCGGTCGCAGCCCACTACAAGTTCGACGTCGAGGCGCCCTGGGAGAGTCTGCCGCCCACTGCGCAGGACGTGCTGCTGCGCGGCTCGGGCCAAGAGGACATCAGCTTCACGTACCAGGCCGAGACGGCCTCGGGCAAGAAGCGCCAGGTCAAGCGCCAGCATCCCTTCGAGGGCATCCTGCCCAACCTGCAGCGGCGTTTCAAGGAGACCGACTCGGCCGCCGTGCGCGAGGACTTGGCCCGCTACATGGCCGCCAAGCCCTGC
>JACPYV010000202.1 GCA_016195825.1 Burkholderiales bacterium
CCTCAAGGGGGCGCCGCCAGTGGCCTGGCACAGCCAGTTCCACGGCGGCCGCTGGAGGGACGTGCGCGCTTTGCGCCGCACTTCTGTGTTCGCTTGGATCTTCATGATCAAACGACTTGTTTTGGGTTGGGTGCTGGCGGTGCTCGGCTGCTCGGCTTGGGCGCTACCGCCCGAGCTGGCAACGCGCATCGCGGCGGGTGAGGGCGATGAGCGCGTCGCCGCGCTGCAGCAGGCATTGGCGGCGGGTGACGTGTCGCTCGGGCCGTTTCTGCGAGCCTTGCAGGATGGCCGTGTGCGGCTCAAGGGTGGGCAGGCGCTCGTTCTCGCCGAGGGTGCCGCGGCACCGGCCGATGCCGAGGAGCCGATGTTGAACAACCGCATGCGCCGTGAGATCGATTCGGCGCTCGCGGGGCTGGACCTGTTGTCCAAGGACCGCGCGACGCGCGCCAAGGCGCTCGCGACGCTGCGCGACGACGCGGACGCGTCCAAGCTGCCGCTGCTGGAGAAGGCGCTGGCAGCCGAGACCGATGCCGAGCTGAAGAACAATCTCGGTGCGCTGGTGGCGGGCGCCAAGCTGTCGTCCACCGACGCAGCGCAGCGCCGTGCCGCGGCGCTCGAACTGGCTGGCAGTGCCGACCCGGCGACGCGGGCCCTGCTGCTGGAGCGGTTCGGCAGCGAGACCGACGTCGCCGCCAAGGCGGCGATGAAGAACGCCATCGACGCCATCGCCTCCCGCCTGGCCTGGGGCGAGCGCGCGCAACTGCTGTTCTCGGGCCTGAGCCTGGGTTCGGTGCTGCTGCTGGTGGCGCTGGGACTGGCCATCACCTATGGACTGATGGGCGTCATCAACATGGCCCACGGCGAGCTGCTGATGGTGGGCGCCTACGCCACCTACTGCATCCAGCAAGGCTTTCGCGCCTGGCTGCCCGCCGCCTTCGACTACTACCTGTGGCTGGCGTTGCCGGCCAGCTTCCTCGCCGCGGCGCTGGTGGGTGCCGCGATGGAGCGCACCGTCATCCGCTGGCTCTACGGCCGGCCGCTGGAAACGTTGCTGGCCACCTGGGGCATCTCCTTGGTGCTGATGCAGGCCGTTCGTACGCTGTTCGGCGCGCAGAACGTGGCCGTGGAGAACCCCGCCTGGCTATCCGGCGGCTGGGCGCTGCTGCCCAACCTCACGCTGCCCTACAACCGCCTGGCGATCCTGGGCTTCGCGGCGCTGGTGTTGGGTGGCATGGCGCTTTTGCTGGCCAGGACGCGGCTGGGCCTGATGGTGCGTGGCGTCACGCAGAACCGCCGCATGGCCGCCTGCGTGGGCGTCAACACGGCCAAGGTCGACACCCTGGCTTTCGCGCTGGGCTCTGGCATCGCCGGCCTGGCCGGCTGCGCGCTGAGCCAGATCGGCAACGTCGGGCCTGACCTGGGCCAGAGCTACATCGTCGACGCCTTCATGGTGGTGGTGCTGGGCGGCGTCGGGCAGCTGGCCGGCACGGTCTACGCCGGGCTGGGGCTGGGCGTGCTGTCCAAGCTGCTCGAGGGCTGGCAGGGTGCGGTGCTCGCCAAGATCGCGCTGCTGCTGCTGCTGGTGCTAGTGATCCAGAAGAAGCCGCAAGGCCTGTTCGCGCTGAAGGGCAGGTCGGTCGAATGAAGAAGACGCTGCTCATCACCGCGGCCCTCGTGCTGCTGCTCGTGCCGCTGCTGCACCTGGCCTTCCCGCCGGGCCACGCGCTGCACCTCAGCGAGTTCTACGTCGGCCTGCTCGGCAAGTTCCTGTGCTTTGCCATTTGCGCGCTGGCCTTGGACCTCATCTGGGGGTTTGGCGGCATCCTGTCGCTGGGCCACGGGCTTTTCTTTGCGCTCGGCGGCTACGGCATGGGCATGTACCTGATGCGCCAGATCGGCCGCGAAGGCCAGTACCAGTCGGACTTGCCGGACTTCATGGTGTTCCTGAACTGGAAGGAGCTGCCCTGGCACTGGGCGCTCAGCGACTCCCTCGTCGGGCAGATCTTTCTGGCACTCGCCGTGCCTGGCCTGCTGGCCGCCGTGTTCGGCTACTTCGCCTTCCGCTCGCGCATCCAGGGCGTGTACTTCTCCATCATCACGCAGGCGTTGACCGTGGCGGCCATGCTGCTGTTCTTCCGCAATGAGACGGGCTTTGGCGGCAACAATGGCTTCACGGACTTCAAGCGCCTGGCCGGGCTGCCGCTGAACACTCCGGGCATGAAGGTGGGCCTGTGCATGGCCAGCGGTGTCGCGCTGATCGCCTGCTATCTGATCGCCCGAGCGCTCACGCAAAGCCGTTGGGGCCGCATCCTGCAGGCCATCCGCGACGCGGAGGGCCGAGTGCGCTTCCTAGGCTATGACCCGGTCGCGTTCAAGCTCAGCGCCTACGTCATGTCCGCGCTGATGTGCGCGCTGGCCGGGGCGCTCTACGTGCCCCAGGTTGGCATCATCAACCCCGGCGAGATGAGCCCAGCGGCCAGCATCGAGATGGCCATCTGGGCAGCGGTCGGCGGGCGCGGCACGCTGATCGGGCCGGTGCTGGGCGCCTTCTTCGTCAACGGTACCAAGTCCGTGTTCACGGCTGTATGGCCCGAGGGCTGGCTGTACGTGCTCGGCGCGTTGTTCATCGCGGTGACGCTGTTCCTGCCTACGGGCTTGGTGGGCCTGGCGCGGAGGTTCAAGAAATGACACCTGAACTTCTTGAAGCCGGCGCGCAGGCGCGCGCACAGTCACTGACGCGCGTCCTCACTGACGAGGGCCCGGTGTTCAACCAGGGCGTGGCGCTGTACGTCGAAGACCTCAAGGTCGCCTTCGACGGTTTCCAGGCCCTGGGCGGCCTGAGCTTCACCGTCGGCGTGGGCGAGCTGCGCTGCGTTATCGGCCCCAACGGCGCCGGCAAGACGACCACGATGGACTGCCTCACGGGCAAGACGCGGCCCGACAGCGGTCGCATTTTCTTCGGCAGCAACCTCAACCTGCGCCTGATGAGCGAGCAGCAGATCGCCCGCGCCGGCATCGGCCGCAAGTTCCAGAAGCCGACCGTGTTCGAGGCGTTGACCGTCGCCGAGAACCTGGAGCTGGCACTCGCCGGCGACCGCCGCGCGCGCTTTGCGATGCGGGCCCGCCTGACGGGCGAGCAGCATGACCGCATGAACGAGCTGCTGCACACCGTGCACCTGACCGAGGAGCGCCACCGCGTCGCCGGCCTGCTCAGCCATGGCCAGAAGCAATGGCTGGAGATCGGCATGCTGCTGGCCCAGGATCCCAAGCTGCTGCTGCTGGACGAGCCCGTCGCCGGCATGACCGACGAGGAGACTGAGCGCACGGCCGAGCTGTTCCTGAGCCTGGAAGGCAAGCATTCGCTCGTCGTCGTCGAGCACGACATGAACTTCGTCGCCGCGCTGGCCGGTGCGCATCGCACGGTCACCGTGCTGCATGAAGGCAAGACGCTGGCTGAAGGCACGATGGCCGCCGTTCAGTCGGATGAAAAAGTGATCGAGGTGTACCTTGGCCGATGACATCCTCGAGGTCCAGGACCTGCACAAGCACTACGGCGGCTCGCACATCTTGCGCGGCCTGAGCTTCAATCTGAAGCCCGGGGAGATCACGGTCGTGCTCGGTCGCAACGGCGTCGGTAAGACCACTCTGCTGAAGAGCCTGATGGGCGTGGTGCCTGTCACGTCCGGAAACGTCACGCTGGCCGGCGAGAACATCAACAAGTTACGTACCCACCAGCGCGTGCGTGCCGGTCTGGGCTACGTGCCGCAGGGGCGCGAGATCTTCGGGCGGCTGTCGGTCATCGAGAACCTGCAGATGGGCCTCTCCAGCCAGCCGGCCGGCACGCCGCTGCCTGTTGAGCTGTTCGAGCTCTTCCCCGTGCTCGCCAAGATGCGCTCACGCCGCGGCGGCGACCTGTCCGGTGGCCAGCAGCAGCAACTGGCCATCGCCCGCGCGCTGGCACCCGGACCGAAGGTGCTGCTACTGGACGAACCAACCGAGGGCATCCAGCCCAATGTCATCCAGGACATCGGCCGCGTCATCAAGCATCTGGCCCATGACAAGGGCCTGTCGGTCGTGCTGGTGGAGCAGTTCTACGACTTCGCCGAAGAGCTGGCCGACCAATACCTGTTGATGCAGCGCGGCGAGATCGTCATGCGCGGCCGCGGCAAGGACATGGCGGCCGATGGCGTGCGGGAGCGGCTGGCGATCTGACCGCCGACGGCTGGCGTTCGTCCCTAGTTCGTCGGATGCCGTTTGCCTCACCGGACCACCAGAATCGGGCTCCTTCAGGAAGCGCCCATGCGCCGTCAAGCCCAGCCCAGTTCCTCGCCAGCCCGACGGTCTTTGGTGCCCAAGGAGCGCCGCCGCGCGCGCGATGGATCCCTACGCGCCAGCGTTCTGTGGCTGCGCGGCTTGATGAAGCGGCCTTTCAGTCTGCGTTGGACGAGGTATGGCCCGCGCCTGGTCTGGGTCGAACGTCGTCGCCAGCGCGGGCCGGCCGAGCTTCCAAGCAGTGCCCAGGTCAGCGTCGAACTCGAGATCGCGCTGCTGGCCCACCCGGACGCAGCCGCGGCGATGCCTCATTTGGTGAGGGTGCATGACCAGCTCGTCCTGAAAGGCTGGCCGGGCCTGGCCGTCCTGCCTTCCGAGCTGATCCAGAAGGCACTGGCCCAGGGGCGCGTGGTTGCCGCGGGTGCTGACGCGCCGGCCCTGGCCGCGCTGCTAGAGCATCTGCGCCAGCTGAACGCCCATCTGCCCGAGGCCGGGGCCGACCGACGCAGCCTGGAAGACACCGTGCCGACGCGTGATGGTGCAGCCCGCGTCGAAGTCTCGGAGCTGGGCGAGGCCGACTTCGAGCAACTGGCGCGCGAGTGGGGACACAGCCAGGACGCGGCCCCGGCGCCGCCCGCGCCGGCAGCCGGTGGTCAGGCGCCGCCGCCCTTGCACTGAGGCGGCTCCAGCACTCAGGCGTCATGCAAATCACCGCTGCCGCGCCTTCTGACATCGAGCACGCCGTAGGCTGCCTGGTAGCAGCGTTCGCGGAAGATCCGATCACGGGATTTCTGCTCGAAACAGCCCCAAACTATCGGCGGCGCTTGACGCGTTTTTTCTCGCTGCTGATGGACGCGCGCATCGCGCTCGACATGCCGGTGCTGCTGGCGCGAGACACGACGGGCATTCGCGGGGCCGCGATGGGCTACACCACGGCACCACCCCCCTGGCCCGCAGGCTGTGCGGATGATTGGGATCGCTTCGAGAAGGCCATTCCAGGCCTGACCGATCGCATGGCGCAATATGACGAAATCGCCCAAAAGAGCAAGCCGCCCGTTCCGCATTACTACCTTGGCGTGATCGGTGTCGATCCGGCGTCGCATGGCCTCGGCATGGGAGCGCAGTTGCTCAAGGCATTCTGCGAGCTGTCGGCTGCCGACCCGCTGTCCGGCGGCGTTTACCTCGAGACGGCGAACCCGTCGAACGTGCGCTTCTACGGGCGAGCCGGCTTTGCAGAGACAGGGCGGGGCAGACTGGGCAGCGCAACGCTGTGGTGCATGTTCCTGCGCCAAGGTGGCTGACGTGCTGCGCCCTAGCGGCCGCTTGGTTCGGCCTCCAGCCACAACACCGCAAACCAGCGGTTCTCATCGATCCATACCTTGCCCGGCTTGAACCCCGCCCGCGCGGCCAGCGCCTGGAAACCCTCGACCGTGTACTTGTGCGAGTGCTCCGTGTGCAGCGTCTCGCCTTCGTGGAAGGCATAGATCTCGCCGCCCAGTTGCATCTCCAGCGGCCGGGTGGCGCGCAGGTGCATTTCGATGCGGCGGTAGGCCGGGTTGTAAAACGCGAGGTGCTCGAAGCCGTCCATCGGGAATTCGGCACCCAGCTCCGTTTGCGCGCGCTGCAGCAGGTTCAGGTTGAAGGCCGCCGTCACGCCGGCCATGTCGTTGTAGGCCGCGTGCAGCACGCCCTCGTCCTTCACGAGATCGATGCCGATCAGCAGCCCGCCCCCGGCCAGCTCGGCGGCGGCCAGGCGCAGGAAGGCGTCGGCCTCGGCCGGCGTGAAGTTGCCGATGCTGGAGCCCGGGAAGAAACCGACGCGGCGGCTGCCTTTGGGGCAGGGCGGCAGCGTATGGGGGCGCGTGAAATCCGCCACCAAGGGCTGAATGGCCAGGCCCGGGTAGTCGACGGCCAGGCCGTCGCAGGCGGCCAGCAGGTGTGGGCCGGAGATGTCCACCGGCACGAACTGCACGCTGTCGCGCGGAATGGCGTCCAGCAACAGGCGCACTTTGCGCAGCGCACCGGCACCGTACTCCACGAGCTGCACCTGGCCGCCCATCTGCGCGGCCATGTCGGCGGCATGCGTCTGCATCAGCGACAGCTCGGTGCGCGTCGGGTAGTACTCGGGCAGGTCACAGATCCGCTCGAACAGCCGGGAGCCTGCTTCGTCGTAGAAATACTTGGGTGAGATGGCCTTGGGCACGCGGCTCAGCGCCGCATGCATGTCGGCCGCAAACTGTTCGTTTTCCGTCTCTGCGCGGGGCTGGCGCCATTCGATTCCGGGTTTCATCTTGCGAGCCTCACTCCACTGAACTGCCAGCGCGCAGCCGGCGGGAAAAAATTGCGATAGCTGGGCCGCGCATGGCCGGCGGGCGTTGCGAGGCTGCCGCCGCGCAGCACCTGCTGGCCGACCATGAACTTGCCGTTGTACTCGCCGACCGCGCCCGCAGCGGGCTTGAAGCCAGGGTAGGGCGCGTAGCTGGAGCGGGTCCACTGCCAGGCTTGGTCGGTGGCCTGCTCAAAACCTTGCAGGGCCGATGCGGCTTCCCACTCGAACTCTGTCGGCAGCCGCGCGCCGGCCCATTCGGCAAAGGCACAGGCCTCGTAGAAGCTCAACTGCGTGACCGGTGCGCCCGGGTCCAGTGGCTGCGGCCCATGCAGGCCAAACACCCGACCGTCGTCCAACCAGTAGGCCGGCCGGCACCAGCCCTGCGCCTGCACGGTGGCCCAGCCGTCTGACAGCCACAGCAGCGGCTCGCGGTAGCCGCCAGCCTCGATGAAGTCGGCGTACTCGCCGCAGGTGACCAGCCGGTTGCTGATCTCGAAGGGTGCGAGCAGCGCCGGATGCCGTGGGCCTTCGTTGTCGAAGGCGAAGCCGTCGCCGTCATGGCCGATGTCGACGATGCCGCCACCATGCTTCAACCAGGCCTGGGCCAGCGCGTGCGTCCTGGCGGGAGCTGCTGCGTCGTAGGCCGGCAGCAGCGGGTTGCAGGAGAAGGCATGCAGGATGTCGGTCAGCAGCAGCTCCTGGTGCTGCTGCTCGTGGTGGCAGCCCAGTTCGATGAGTTGGCGTGCCTCGGCCGCCGCCATTTGCAATTGAGGCAACAGGTCGGCCAGCGCGGCGTCGACATGGGCACGGTAGGCCTTGACCTCGGCCAGGCCGGGGCGGCTCAGCAGCCCGCGCTGCGGGCGCGCGTGGCGCGGTCCCAGGCTCTCGTAATAGGAGTTGAAGAGGCGCGGCCAGCGTTCGTCGAAAACGCAGTAATCCGGCAGATGCGGCTCCAGCACCATGGTCTCGAAGAACCAGGTGGTGTGCGCCAGATGCCATTTCGCCGGGCTGGCGTCGGGCATGGACTGCAGCTGCGCGTCCTCTGCAGACAGCAGGGCTGCCAGTTCCAGCGAACGGGCGCGAGTGGTGCGGACAAGGTCCGACAGCGTGGCGGTCAACATGGGACGCTACCGTAGCGCAAACTGCTGCCAACGGTATGTCAGTGCAGGGGCTCTGGCTGTAGGACGGCACCGGGCCGGGGGCTGGGCCTCCCCTAGGTCGCAGGTGGCCGGGTGCTGCGAGCCGTCCAGGCTGTGACCGGCCATGCGGCCAGCAGGCCCAGCGTGATGCCCACGCCGTCGGCCAGCAGGTCCCACCAGTCCCCCTCGCGAGGCGGCAGGAAGCTCTGCGCGATCTCGATGGCCCCGCCGTAGGCGAGCAGCGCGATGACCAGTAGCGGCCATTGGCGCGGGCGCTGCCACCAGGCCCAGACGCTGGAAAACGCCAACGACCCGAAGGCCAGCGCGTGGTTGGACTTGTCCCAGCCGGTGCTGAGGGTCTTGGGCGGCGCCGGCGTCAAGGCCAGCCAGGTGATGACGGCGAGCAGCAGCAGGAGCAGGGCGCGCCAAAGCGGGCGCCGTTCAGGGGCGGTGCAGAGGTTCAGGAGCAGGCTTGGCATGGCGAGCTGGATTGTGGCCCGCCCGCAAGTCATTTCATCTGCAGCATCCAGACCTTGGCCTGGCGCAAGTGCGCCGCAAGCTGGGCCTGGGCCGGCCCGACGCTCGGGTCGGTCAGAGGCAGCTTCTCCTGCAACGCAGCGTCGATGGTGGCGCGCGAAGTGGCGTTCAGCATCCAGTTCATCGACGGCGGGCGCTGGCCTTGCACCAAGGGCAGGCGCAGTTCGGCCACCTGGCCGCATCCGCCGATGCGCTTGATGAGCTCGACCGCAGAGTCCTTGCCGCGGGCGCTGTTGCTGTTCAGGATGCCCACCGGCGGGGCAACGACCTCGGGCAGGCCCATGTGTGTCGCGCGATAGCGGCGACCGTCCAGCGGCATCGCGTCGGCGGCCTGGGGGGCGTCGCGGCACAGCCAGTCGTCGACCTGGGCTGGCGTGTTGATGAGCAGCAGCAGCCGCAGCCGCGAGCGGTCCAGGATGCCCTGCGCGGCGCAGTTGTCCTCAGGCTTGCAGTTTCGCAGCCGGCCCGAGGCCTCCAGGTCGCGCAGCAGGTCGGACAGCATCAGCGTGCCGCTGGATTCGACGTAGCCGCCGTCGCCCAGGCGGTCCCAGACGCGGCCCACGTCCCCGGCCTCCTCGTCGTGGTGGGCCTCCTTGAACACGACGGCCGCCGCCGGGCTGATGTAGGGAAAGCGCGCGCTGTTGTGCACGGCTTGGGCCAGCGTCATGCGGTCCACATCCAGGCCCAGCGAGGGGTCCAGCAGGTCTAGCCCGTCGCCGCTGGGTAGCAGGAAGTCAGCTTGGTAGACGCGCTGGCCGCGCCCCAGCGCTGAAGTGTTCAAGGCCAGCAGCGGCAGCCATTCGGCCTCGGTGGCCCGGGCGTGCAGGGCGGTCACCGCCTCGCTCCAGGGGTTCGGGTGGGCCGTGGGGCGCAGCGGGCACTGGCGGGCCAGGCTGCGTGCCCAGTCGCGAGTCCAGACCTGCTCCAGGCCCAGCGAGCGGTCGGCGCCCGCAATGGCCACCGGCAGGAAGCGCTGCATCAGGTCGGGGTAGAGCATGTCGCCGACCGGCGTGGCGAGATGGTCACGGCCGGTGAAGTCGCGCACCAGCTTCCAGGGCGTGCAGGCCGCGCTGTCGACGGCCTGGCGGCGGGCGTCCACGGCCGCGACGAAGGTGGCCGCACCGAGCGCCCCGCCCGAGGTGCCGCTGATCGCAAAGATGGAGTCGGTGAAGTTGACGCCTTGTTCCTCGCCCAGCGCCTGCAGCCGCGCGAGCGATGCACTGCTCCAATAGGCGGCGCGCGACGCGCCGCCGGCCGCTGCAACCAGCACCAGCGGGCGCTTGCCGTCAGCGCCGGCGCCGTGCAACCAGGCCTGCACCCAGGCATCGGCCGGCTGGCGGATGCCGACCGCGTTGCGGGCGCTGCGGTCGGGGTCGGCCACGCGATGGTTGTCGTTCAGCGGCGCGAAGGCCAAAAAGAGCAGCGGCGGTAGTGGCGTCAGGGGCAGGCCGATCAGCGCCTTGGGCACGTAGGTCAGCAGGATGCCGCCGAAGACGATCCAGCTGCCCATGGCCAGCAACACCAGTGCAGGCGAGCCCAGCATGCGCGCCGTGGCCTCCGGCCAGGCCAGCAGCGCGCCGAACACGGCCCACTGCAGCACCATGACCAGGGCCACCAGCACGCGCGACGGCGTGCTCATGCGGTCTTCGCGCTCCAGCTGGGCGATGGCGTCGCGCCGGCCATCCAGCGCCAACCAGCGCGCCAGCAGCGAGCCAGGGCCCAGCTTCAGAAGCCAGGCGCGGCGTTTCCAGACGAACAGGTACAGCCCCAGCGTCACCGCCAGCAGCGACAGGCCGATCAGCCGCTCGCGGTCTTGCAGCAGGAAGAAGCAGGCGATGGGCAGGCCGCCGCCCAGCACCAGGCCCCGCGGCAGCCAGCGGCGCAGTCGCTCCGCGAAGCGCGGGTTCACGCATTCGCCCAGCGAGTCGGGCTTGAAGCGCCTGTCCAGCAGCAACCGGCTGGTGTACCAGGCCAACAGCAGCCATTGCCCGAAGGCGAACGTGAGGGTGACGGTCTGTGCGCTGCCCGTTTCCAACGACAGCAGCGTCTCCTGCGCCTGGTCCAGCCCCAGCAATACGGCGACACCGGCGATGACGATACCGACCGGGAAAGCGCACAGCCCCAGCACGCGCAGCAGGTAGAGCATCCAAGGCACGTCGCCTTCCGGCGCCGGCGGCACGGGCGAGGAGGGGGGCGGCTCGGGCGGGCGCGGCGGCGGCACGGGCTCCTCGGGCCTGGGCGGCGGCGGCGGGGAAAACTGCGGCGGCGGGCCGGGTTCGTGGGGCGGGTAGACGACCGGGATCAGCATGGCCCGCACTCTAGCCGTGGGTTGGGCCGTATCCAAGGCCGCCGCAGTCCGTGCGCGGTGCGGGGGTCTCGTGGGAAACCCTGGCTGTCCGCGCCACGGTGCGGCCACACCGATACATTTGTAAGGGACAACAACACCGGGGAGAAATCATGGACAACGGTCAATGGCTGCCATTGCTGGGCAGCTTTGTGCTGGGGGCCTTGCTGGGAGCTGGCGGCGTATTCGCCTGGCTGTCGCGCCGCGTGAAGCGCGACCAGCAACGGGTGCTGCATGTCGAGCAGGCCCGCCAACTGGCGGCGCAGCAGGTGACGCAGGCGCGCAAGCAGGTCGAGCAGCTGCAGCGCGAGAACCATGAGCTGCGCCTGGCCGTGCGGCCCGCGCCGCGCGCAGCGCCCGCGCCAGCTGTCGAGCCGCAGGTGGACGCTGCGGAGGCCGCGCGGCTGTACGCCGAGTCCAAGCTGAACCCGCAGGCGGCCAAGGAGAAACCGCAGGCCTTCAAGGACACGGTGGTGCTGCGGCGCAGCCCGGACTGACGCCCTTGTCACTGCCGGGACAAACCGGCGTGAGCTGCGCTGCCTAGAATCGAACGGTCGTTCTATTTCTGGGCCGGCTGCAGGAGACGCGGCTTGGCCCGTCAACTGAGGTCGTGCCCATGACAGCCCATTACGAAGTTCGCGGCAGCGTCGCCGTGATCACGCTCGACAACCCGCCGGTCAACGGTCTGGGTTTCGCCACCCGGTCGGCGGTCGCCGCAGGTGTGGAGCGCGCCGATGCCGATCCCGCCATCACGGCGCTGGTCATCACAGGCGCAGGCAAGGCCTTCTCGGGCGGTGCCGACATCAAGGAGTTCGGCAGCCCCAAAGCGCTGGCCGAGCCCAACCTGCTGAGCCTGATTTCGGTCGTCGAGAACTGCAGCAAGCCGGTCGTCGCCGCCATCCACAGCGTCTGCATGGGCGGTGGCCTGGAGCTGTCGCTGGGCTGCCACTACCGCGTCGCGCAGACCGGCACCAAGGTCGCGCTGCCTGAAGTGAAGCTGGGCTTGTTGCCCGGTGCCGGCGGCACGCAGCGCCTGCCGCGTGCGCTGGGCGTGGAGCCCGCGCTGAACATGATCGTTAGTGGCGAGCCGGTGGAAGCCCAGATGCTGGCCATGGTCCCGGGCCAGAAGCTGTTCGACAAGATCGTCGACGCCGATGTCGTGGCCGCGGCGGTCAAGTTCGCCGAGGAGGTCTCTGAGAAGCGCCCGCTCCCCAAGGTGCGTGACCTGAAGGCGAAGCACCCCAACGCGGAGGCCTACTTCCAGTTCGCCCGCAACATGGTCGGCGGCATGAGCAAGAACTTCCCGGCGCCACTGCGCTGCCTGGAGGCGGTCGCCGGTGCGGTCAAGCTGAAATTCGACGATGGCATGCGTGCCGAGCGCGAAGGCTTTGCGGCGCTGATGCAGACGCCGGAATCGAAGGCGCTGCGCCACCTGTTCTTCGCGGAGCGCGTGGCCTCGAAGATCTCCGACGTGCCCGAGGACACGCCGCTGCGCACCATCGCCAAGGTCGGCGTCATCGGCGCCGGCACCATGGGCGGCGGCATCTCGATGAACTTCCTGAACGCGGGCATCCCGGTCACCATCCTGGAGACCAAACAAGAAGCCCTGGACCGAGGCGTCGCGACCATCAAGAAGAACTACGAGGCCCAGGTCAAGAAGGGCAAGCTCAAGGAAGACAAGTACGCCCAGCGCATGGCGCTGCTGAGCACCACGCTGAACTACGCCGACCTGGGCGATGCGGACCTCATCATCGAGGCGGTGTTCGAGGAGATCGGCGTCAAGGAAGCGGTCTTCAAGCAACTGGATGAAGTCGCCAAGCCCGGCGCCATCCTGGCCTCCAACACCTCCACGCTGGACGTCGACAAGATCGCCAGCTTCACCAAGCGCCCGCAGGACGTGGTGGGCATGCACTTCTTCAGCCCGGCCAACGTGATGAAGCTGCTGGAGGTCGTGCGCGGCAAGGCCACCGCCAAGGATGTGCTGGCCACCGTGATGGCCATTGGCAAGAAGATCAAGAAGACGGCCGTTGTGTCGGGCGTCTGTGACGGCTTCATCGGCAACCGCATGATCGAGCAGTACAGCCGCCAGGCCGGTTTCCTGTTGGACGAGGGCTGCAGCCCGCAGCAGGTTGACAAGGCGGTGGAGAAGTTCGGCTTTGCGATGGGCCCGTTCCGTATGGGCGACCTGGCCGGCAACGACATCGGCTGGGCCATCCGCAAGCGCCGCGCAGTCGAGCGCGCCACCATGAAGTACTCAGCCAGCGCCGACCGCCTGTGCGAGCTGGGCCGCTTCGGCCAGAAGACGGGCGCCGGCTGGTACGACTACCTGCCCGGCAAGCGCGACGCGATCCCGTCGCCCGTCGTCGAAGAGATGCTGGCCAAGCACCGCGAGGCCATCGCCGCAAAGAAGCGCGAAATCAGCGACGAGGAGATCGTGCATCGCCTGGTGTTCGCTTTGGTCAACGAGGCTGCGCACCTGCTGGAAGAGGGCATTGCCCAGCGCGCTTCGGACGTGGACATGGTCTACCTGACCGGCTACGGCTTCCCCATCTTCCGCGGTGGCCCGATGTGCTACGCCGACACGCTGGGCCTCTTCAACGTTGTGCAGGCGATGAACCGCTTTGCCAAGAACCCGATGGATGACGGCGCGTTCTGGACGCCGGCGCCTCTGCTGGCTCGCCTGGTCGCTGAAGGCAAGTCCTTCACCTGACGCCTGGCCAATCTGACTGCTTTGCGTGCCAGACCGATCGAGCAAAGCGAGTAGCTCTGGCACCAACTGATTAAGGACAAGACATGAGCAACGCACTGATCGTCTCCACCGCCCGCACGCCGCTCGCCAAGAGCTGGAAGGGCGCGTTCAACATGACCCATGGCGCAACGCTGGGCGGCCATGCCGTCAAGGCCGCCGTGGAGCGCGCCGGCATCGATGGCGGCGCCATCGAGGACGTGCTGATGGGCTGCGCCACGCCCGAAGGCGCCACTGGCTCCAACATCGCGCGCCAGATCGCGCTGAAGGCCGGCCTGCCGATCACGGTGAGCGGCGTCACCATCAACCGGTTCTGCTCCAGCGGACTGCAGACCATCGCGATGGCCGCGCAGCGCATCATTGCCGGCGAGGGCGATGTCTACATCGCCGGCGGCGTGGAGAGCATTTCCTGCGTGCAGCAAGAGGCCAACAAGCACATGCTGGTCGACCCGGCGCTGATGAAGCTCAAGCCCGAGATCTACTGGAACATGCTGCAGACCGCCGAGAACGTGGCCAAGCGCTACAGCATCTCTCGCGAGCGCATGGACCAGTACGGCGCCGGCAGCCAGCAGAAGGCCTGCGCCGCCCAGGCCGCCGGCAAGTTCGCCGACGAACTGATCTCGGTCACGACGACCATGGGCGTCGCCGACAAGGTCATGGGCCTGATGAGCAAGGAAGTGACCATCAGCGCCGATGAGGGCCTGCGTGAAGGCACCACCTATGACGCCATCAAGGACCTGCGCCCCGCCATGCCGGGCGGCCTGATTTCAGCGGCAACGCCAGCCAGTTCAGCGACGGTGCCGGCGCCTGCGCGCTGGTCAGCGAGCAGTACGCGTCCACGCACAACCTCAAGCCCCTGGGCCGTTTCCTCGGATTTGCGGTCGCCGGCTGCGAGCCCGACGAGATGGGCATCGGCCCGGTGTTCGCCGTGCCCAAGGTGCTGAAGAAGCTGGGCTTGACGGTTGCTGACATCGACCTCTGGGAGCTGAATGAAGCCTTTGCCGTGCAGGTGCTGTACTGCGCCGACACGCTGGGCATTCCGATGGATCGCCTGAACGTCAACGGCGGCGCGATCGCTGTCGGCCACCCCTACGGCGTGTCGGGCCAGCGCCTGACGGGCCACGCCCTCATCGAAGGCAAGCGCCGCGGTGCCAAGCGCGTCTGCGTGACGATGTGCATCGGCGGAGGCATGGGCGCGGCGGGCGTGTTTGAAGTCCTCTGATGACCGTCACGCCTGAGGTATTCCTGGCCATGGGCCGGGACATCCTCGCCAAGCAGCCGTTCAGCGCGCTGCTCGGCGCGGAACTGGCGGCGCTGTCGCCGGGCAAGGTCGATCTGCAACTGGCGCTGAGACCTGATCATCTGCAGCAGAACGGTTTTGCGCACGGCGGCGTCGTCAGCTACCTGGCCGACAACGCGCTGACCTACGCCGGCGGCACCGCGATGCAGGTGCCGGTCGTGACGTCGGAGTTCAAGGTCAACTACGTGCGACCGGCGGTGGGCGAGCGCCTGATCGCCCGTGCCAGCGCCGACGCCGTCAGCAAGACGCAGGCGGTGTGTCGCTGCGAGGTGTTTGCGGTCAAGGACGGCGTCGAGAAGCTGTGCGCACTGGCGCAGGGCACCATCGTCCGTCTTTTGCAAGACGCCTGACCCATGCAGGTCGACCTCGACACGCTGCGCGGCTTTTTTCGCTCAGCGCCCTTCATGGCCGACCTGGGCGTGGAACCCACGGCAGTAGAGCCCGGCCGCGTGTGGGCAGCGCTTGCCGTGCAGCCTCGGCATCGGCAGCACACTGGCGTCGTGCATGCAGGCGTCATCGCTGCATTGGCCGACCACACCATGGGTGCAGCAGCGCAGACTTGTGCGGCTGATGGCCACTGGGTACTGACCGCCGAATTCAAGACCAGCCTGCTGCGCGGCGCGAGCGCCGAGCGGCTGGAATGCGAGGCCTGGGTGCTCAAGCCCGGCCGACAAGTCTCTTTCACCGAGGCCGAGGTGTACGCGGTGGCGGGTGGCGAGCGCAGGCTCGTGGCCAAGGCCAGCGGCACCATGGCCGTGACCAAAGCGGAGTAACGTCGATGCGCGACACCCTGGAATTCCTCCTGTTCGACTGGCTGCAAGCCGTCGATTTGACCGCGCGCGCGCGCTTCGCCGACCACTCGCGCGAGACCTTCAGCGCGGTGCTCGACACCAGTGAGCGCATTGCTCGCGACAAGCTCGCGCCCTTCTACCGGCTGATGGACACCGAGGAGCCGCGCTTCGACGGCGAGCGCGTGCATCTGCCGGCGGCGACGCTGGATGCGGTCAACGCGCTGGTCGACTCCGGCATGCTGGCCGCGGCACAGGATTACGAGCTGGGCGGCATGCAGCTGCCCTGCGTCATCGAGACGGCGGCCAACGCCTTCGTCAGTCAGGCCAACATCCACGTCGGCTCCTACGCGGTGCTGACGACCTGCAACGCCAACTTGCTGATGGAACACGGCAGCGAACGCCAGCGCGAGGTCTTCGCCAAGACGCTGTTCGCCGGCCGTTGGTTCGGCACCATGTGCCTGTCGGAGCCGCAGGCGGGTTCGTCGCTGTCCGACGTGGTCACCCGCGCGGAGCTCGAAGACCAGGACGACCCGCTGGGCCCGCGCTACCGGCTGCGGGGCAACAAGATGTGGATCTCGGGTGGTGAGCATGAGCTGCGCGAGAACATCGTCCATCTGGTGCTGGCCAAGGTGCCCGGCCCGGATGGCAAGCTCATTCCCGGTACCAAGGGCATTTCGCTGTTCATCGTGCCCAAGCAGATGGTGGGCGCCGACGGCCAGTTGAGCGGAGAGCGCAACGACATTGCGCTGGCCGGCCTGAACCACAAGCTGGGCCACCGCGGCACGACCAACTGCCTGCTGAATTTCGGCGAGGGCCGCTTTCAGCCGGGTGGGCGGGCGGGCGCCGTGGGTTACCTCGTCGGCAAGCCCGGCGAGGGCCTGCGCTGCATGTTCTTCATGATGAACGAGATGCGCATCGGCGTGGGCCTTGGCGCGACGATGTTGGGCTACGCCGGCTACGAGGCCAGCCTGGAATACGCCAGGCAGCGCCCGCAGGGTCGGCCCATGACGGCGGCCGGCAAGGACGCGTCCAGCCCTCAGCGGCCCATCATCGAGCATGCCGACGTGCGTCGCATGCTGCTGGCGCAGAAGAGCTATGTGGAAGGCGGTCTCGCGCTGGAGCTGTACTGCGCTCGCCTGGTTGACGAGCTGAACACGGGCGAGGGCAAGGCCGAGGCGCAGGCGCTGCTGGACGTGCTGATCCCCATCGCCAAGAGCTGGCCCAGCGAGTGGTGCGTGGAGGCGAACTCGCTGGCCATCCAGGTGCTGGGCGGCTATGGCTACACGCGCGACTTCCCGGTCGAACAGCTGTGGCGCGACAACCGCCTGAACATGATCCACGAGGGCACGCACGGCATCCAGGCGCTGGACCTGCTGGGCCGCAAGGTCGTGCAGCAGGGCGGGGCGTCGCTGGCCGCGTTGGCGGCACGCGTGCAGGACACGATAGCCCGTGCGATGCACACGGACTGGGCGCCGCTGGCGAACCAGCTCGCCGCGGCGCTGGCGCAGGTGGGCGGCGCGACCAAGAAGGCCTGGAGCACCGGCGTGCCCGACGAGGCGCTGGCCAATGCGACGCCGTACATGCAGGCCTTCGGCCACACGGTGCTGGCCTGGCTGTGGCTGGACGTGGCGCTGGCCGTCCAAGGCAGCGGTGACTTTGCCGAGGGGAAGCGCGTCGCAGCCCGCTACTTCTTCGCCTACGAGCTGCCCAAGATCGGCGCCTGGCTGGACGTCGTTGCGCGCCGCGAGCCTTTGTGCCGCGAGATCAAACCCGAATACTTCTAAGGAGACTGTGATGAGCACCAAAGTGCAAGACCTCTTCGACCTGACCGGCCAGGTGGCCCTCGTCACCGGCGGCTCGCGTGGCCTGGGCCTGCAGATCGCCGAAGCGCTGGGTGATGCCGGCGCCAAGATCATGCTGACCTCGCGCAAGGCTGCCGACTTGGAGGAGGCAGCGGCCCACCTGCAGGCCCGTGGCATCGACACGCGCTGGATCGCTGCCGACGCGTCCAAGCCTGAGGACGCACAGCGCGTCGTCACCGAGACGATGGAGCGCATGGGCCAGATTGACATCCTGGTCAACAACGCCGGCGCGAGCTGGGGTGCGCCGGCCGAGGAGCACCCCATCGAGGCCTGGGACAAGGTCATGGACCTGAACATCCGCAGCCTGTTCGTGTTCGCCCAGGCGGTGGCCAAGGCCAGCATGATCCCGCGCAAGTCGGGCCGCATCATCAACGTGGCGTCCATCGCCGGCCTGTCCGGCAACTCGGCCGTCATGAAGACCATTGCCTACAACACCAGCAAGGGCGCGGCCGTGAACTTCACCCGCGCGCTGGCCGGCGAATGGGGCGCGTACGGCATCACCGTCAACGCGTTGGCGCCGGGCTTCTTTCCCAGCAAGATGACCAAGGGCCTGCTCGCTGCCGTCGGCGAGGAGAAGATGGCTTCCCATGCGCCGCTGAACCGCATCGGCGACGACGACGACCTGAAGGGTGCAGCCCTGCTGTTTGCGTCCCGGGCTGGCAAGCACATCACCGGTCAGATCCTGGCAGTGGACGGTGGCGTCTCCGCCATCCACGGCGGCTGATCTGGGCATGGAATTCCCGGTTCACATCCCTTTCGTGCAGCAGCTGGGTTTCACGCTGCATGCCATTGGTGACGGCGAGGCCGAGTTACGGCTGACGGTCAGCGAGCAGCACCTGAACTCCTGGCGCGTGGCGCATGGCGGCGTCGTGATGACGCTGCTGGATGTGGCCATGGCGCATGCTGCCCGTAGCGTGAACCGGCACCTGCCCGACCTCGGGCCGGGCGTGGTGACGGTGGAGATGAAGACCAGCTTCATGCGCCCGGGCGAGGGCGAGCTGCGAGCGGTGGGCCGGCTGCTGCACCGCTCGACGACCATGGCCTTCTGCGAGGGCTCGGTGTTCGGCGCAGACGACAAGCTCTGCGCCCACGCCACCGGCACGTTCAAGTACTTGCGTGCCTTGCCGGCCGGCCGCCAGCTCAAGCCGCTCGGCGGCGAGGGCGACTGAACGGCGCCGAGCCCCCGCATCGCTCTCGGGATTGAGCGGATTTACTGAAACGCCGTTCCAATAACGGGCACAATCGCGCCTGCGCCAGCACCTGCACCCAGGTGCGCGATTGGCCAGGTCGCTCAGCGGGACCATGCAGTCCCGCCCTTCTCAGGACGACGCCTGGCATGACGGCCCGCGCTCAAGGCCCCTCTGGCCTGAGCCGCAGCGGCCCATGCACCGGGGTGGTCCTTGGCCTGCCCCAGCCCTCATTCCGCTACCGAAAGCCACCGCCATGAAGATCGCCCTCATCATCGAGAACAGCCAGGCTGCCAAGTCCGAGATCGTCCACAACGCGCTCAAGACCGTCGCCGAGCCTCTCGGCCACAGCGTCCACCACTACGGCATGTACACGCCGGAAGACAAGGCCTCGCTGACCTACGTCATGAACGGCCTGCTGGCCGGCATCCTGCTGAACTCCAAGGCCGCCGACTTCGTCGTCACCGGCTGCGGTACCGGCATGGGCTCCATGCTGGCCTGCAACAGCATGCCCGGCGTGTTCTGCGGCCTGGTCATCGACCCGACCGATGCCTTCCTGTTCGGCCAGATCAACGACGGCAACTGCATGTCCATGCCCTACGCCAAGGGCTTCGGCTGGGCCGCCGAGCTGAACCTGCAGGATTGCTACCGCAAGCTGCTGGAGAACGAGCGCGGCGCCGGCTATCCCAAGGAGCGCGCCGCCATCATGGCCAAGAACCGCGGCATCCTGAAGGACTTGAAGGCCGCCTCCTGCAAGGACATGCTGACCACGCTGAAGGCCGTCGATCAGGACCTGCTGAAGGCTGCCGTGTCCGGCGAGAAGTTCCAGGAACTGTTCTTCACGAACTGCCAGGACGACGCCATTGCTGCCCACATCCAGGCTGTTCTGAAGTCCTGAGTCCGGCCGCGACGGTCTCGCGGGCTGCGAGACTGTCGCGATGTCTGGTCCTCATCCCCACCTCACGCTGCGCACGTTGACGCGCGGTGACGGCCTGCTGGGCCTGCGCCCGCGCGGGGCCCTGGGGCCACGCGGCGAGCAGGTGACAGTGGCGACGCTGGCGAATGGCGACGCCAAGGCCGAGCAGGCGCTGCTGACGCGGGGCCTGATACCACTGGACCCCGCCCTGCTGCAGTGGCGCGGTGAGCCGCCGCCGCTAGGGGCGTCGCTGTGGACCCTGGTCCAGGAAGAATTCTTCGGCGACTTCCTTGTCGACAAGGCGCCGGAACTGCAGGCCCAGGGCTGGCAGGTCGCTACCGAGCCCGGTTTTGCCCACCACAGCCGTGCCGTCAGCGGCTGGCAACTCGGGTTGTCGGAAGACGCTGAGGAAGCCCCCAAGCCCGCCCGGCGCGTCGAAGGTGTGCAGTTGGCGCGCCGCCAGGGCGCCTGGCTGGTCAGCCTCGGCATGGAGGTGGACGGCGAGCGTATCGACCTGGCACCGTTGATAGCCAACCTGCTGCGCAAGGACAAGCGCTGGCTTGATGCCGTGGCAATAGCCGCCATCGAGGACGACGCCGTGATCTCGCTGCGCGCGCCCGGTGGCCGTCGCTTCCACGCTCAGGCCGCGCCGCTGAAGGCCATCATGCTGGCGCTGCTGGACCTGCTGAAGCCGGTCGAGCTGGAGAAGGGCAAGCCGCTCAAGCTCAACGCCTGGGACGCCGACCGCATCCGCTGCATCGAGGAAGAGTCGCGTGGCCGCTGGCAGATCCACGGCGATGCCGGCCTGAAAGCGCTCGGTCGGCGCCTGCTGGCGGCGGGTGCACCCACGGCGTTCGCACAGCCGATCGGCCTGGGCCTCACGCTGCGGCCCTATCAGCTGCACGGGCTGGCCTGGCTGCAATACCTGCGCGAACACAACCTCGCGGGCATCCTGGCCGACGACATGGGCCTGGGCAAGACCGCCCAGGCACTGGCCCACATCTGGACGGAGAAGCAAGCGGGCCGGCTGGACCGGCCGGCGCTGGTCATCCTGCCGACCTCGCTGCTGTTCAATTGGCAGCAGGAGGCCGCGCGCATCGCGCCAGGCCTGCGGGTGCTGACCTGGCATGGCGCGGCTCGCACGGCCAAGGGTTCGCCGGCCGAGGCCGATGTCGTGTTGAGCACCTACAACCTTGTCTGGCGCGACCTGCGCACGCTGTCGGCCCAGCCCTGGCACCTGCTGATCCTGGACGAAGCCCAGGCCGTCAAGAACGCCCATGCCCGGGCGGCCCGAGCCCTGCGCCGGCTGGACGCCCGCCACCACCTCGCTTTGACCGGCACGCCGCTGGAGAACCACCTTGGCGAGCTGTGGTCCTTGTTCGACCTGCTGATGCCCGGTTTCCTCGGCGACTCGCGCACGTTCGCGCGCCACTGGCGCAAGCCTATCGAGGTCAACCGCGACGGCCCGCGTGCCCGCCTGCTGGCGGCCCGCGTGCGGCCCTTCATCCTGCGGCGCATGAAGACCGAGGTGGCTACCGAGCTGCCGCAGCTCACCGAGCTGGTAAAGCGCGTGCCGCTGCTCGGCCAGCAGAAGCAGCTCTACGAGAGCGTGCGTGTCGCGGCCGACCACATGGTGCGCCGTATCCTGATGCGCGACGGCTTCAGCCCCACCAGCCTCATCAGCGTGCTGGACGCGATGCTCAAGCTGCGCCAGGTCTGCTGCGACCCACTGCTGCTCAAGGGCGTGGAGGTCCCAGCACATGTCGAGCGCGCCAAGCTGGCCTGGCTGCGCGAGCACCTGCCCGACTTCGTCGCCCAGGGGCGGCGGCTGCTGGTGTTCTCGCAGTTCACCGAGATGCTGGACCTGATTGCCGCGGCGCTGGACGAGCTGGGCCTGCCGCACCTGCGCCTCACCGGCCAGACGGCGGCGGCGGCGCGGGGCGAGGTCGTGCAGCGTTTTCAGGCCCGCGAGGTGCCCCTCCTGCTGGCCAGCCTGAAGGCGGGCGGCGTGGGCCTGAACCTGACGGCGGCGGACACGGTCATCCACGTCGACCCGTGGTGGAACCCGGCTGTGCAAGCCCAGGCGAGTGCACGCGCCCACCGCATCGGCCAGGATCAGCCGGTGTTCGTCTACCAGTTGGTGGCACAAGGCAGCATCGAGGAACGCATGCTGGAGCTGCAGGCGCGCAAGCAGGCGTTGGCCGACGGCCTGCTGGGCCGCGACGACGGTGCCAGCTTCAGCAAGTTCAGCGCGCCGGAGCTGCAGTTGCTGTTGGCGCCGCTGGAGGACGAGGCCGCGGACGGCCGCTAGGATCACCGGCCATGCTCCACCGCATCGACGAAGAGATCACCTTCCGCAAGCTCGAGATCCTGCTGGCCTTCATGGAGAGCGGCAATCTCGCGCGGGCGGCCGAGCGGCTGGGCATCAGCGCGGTCAGCGTGCACCGGGCACTGCACTCGCTGGAGACGGGCACGCGCTGCAGCCTGTTCCGGCTGGAGGGTCGCAACCTGCAGCCCAACGACGCAGCTCACGCGCTGGCCGACGTGGCGCGCGAGGTGCTGCAGGCCATGGCCCACGGCATCCGCTCCACGCGAGAGATCGCCGGCTACGCGGCTGACCGTATCCGCATCGGCTCGCTGTACTCGCTGACCAGCGTCACCGTGCCGGCCATCATCA
This sequence comes from Burkholderiales bacterium, assembly GCA_016195825.1. GTDB lineage: Bacteria > Pseudomonadota > Gammaproteobacteria > Burkholderiales > Burkholderiaceae_C > Pelomonas. Next base: position 22,101 of record JACPYV010000202.1, read on the forward strand.
TGGGCCTGCGTCTGCGCAAACCGGACATCCAGACCGAGCTGGTGCTGGGCTCCAACAACGACCTGCTGCGCAAACTGCGTGAAGGCGCGGTGGATGCCACGGTGATGGGCTTCCCCGAGGGCGCCGTGGACGTCGAGTCGCAACTGCTGTTCGAGGACGACATCTTCTTCGCAGCGCCGGCAGAGTCGCCGTACGCCCAGCAGAAGGAAATCGACCTCGGCGCCTGCGCCGACGAGCGCTTCGTGTCCTTGAACGAAGGCTACGTGACGCACGATCGTTTCGTGGACGCCTTCCGCGTGGCCGGCTATGAGCCCAACGTGGCGATGACGACCAATGACATCTTCTCGCTGATGAATCTGGTGGGCGGCGGCATCGGCTGCACGCTGCTGCCAGGGCGCATCCGCGGCGTGCTGCCTCGCAACGTCTGCCTCGTGCCGCTGCAGCCGCGCTACCAGATGCGCCAGAAGATCAGCGTCGTGTTCCTGCGCACGCGGGAGCGCGACCCTAACCTGCTGTCGCTGCTGGCCGCCTGCCGCAGCCACGCGGCTGACCTCATCAAGGGTTAACCCACGACCGTTGCGGTGGGCGTAACGGTCGCCCAGCCAGGCTGATTGACTGCCAGAGAGGCCGCTTCCACACTGCGGCCGCATACCGCCACACGAAGGCGGATCACTGGAGACAAGCCATGACCCTGACCCGCCGTCAATGGATGGGTGCCGCCGCAGGCACTGCCGCAACCCTCGGGCTGCCCCATGCCCTCGCCCAGTCGGGTGCGTTGAAGATCTCACACCAGTTTCCGAGCGGTTCGCTCACCGAAGGCGACTTCCGCGACCGGCTGTGCCGCCGCTTCGCCGCCGAGGTCGAGAAGCGCACCAGCGGCGCGTTGAAAGCCTCGGTCTACCCGGGCTCGTCGCTGATGAAGACCAACGCGCAGTTCTCCGCCATGCGCAAGGGCGCGCTGGACATGAGTCTGGTGCCGCTGTCGTATGCCGGCGGCGAAGTCGCCGAGACCAACGCCGGCCTGATGCCGGCCCTGGTTCCCAGCTACGAGCAGGGCGCCGCCTGGAAGACCGCCGAGGTGGGCAAGCTCCTGTCCAAGGTGCTGGACGACAAGGGGGTCATCGTCGTCAGTTGGGTCTGGCAGGCCGGCGGCGTGGCCAGCCGCGCCCGGCCGCTGGTAACGCCGGACGACGCCAAGGGGCTGAAGGTGCGCGGCGGCAGCCGCGAGATGGACATGATGCTCAAGCAGGCCGGTGCGTCGGTCATCACGCTGCCGTCCAACGAGATTTACGCGGCCATGCAGACCGGGGCGATGGACGCGGCGATGACCTCGTCCACCAGCTTCATCTCCTTCAAGCTGGAGGAGATCGCCAAGCACCTCACCTCCGGGCGGCAGCGCACCTACTGGTTCATGTTCGAGCCGCTGATGATCTCCAAGGAGGTCTTCAACAAGCTGCCCAAGGCGCAGCAGGACGTCGTGATGGCC
>JACPYV010000012.1 GCA_016195825.1 Burkholderiales bacterium
GAATCGGGTCTCATTGTCGCGGGTGCGCTTGTTGAAACTCGGTAGGATGCATGGCGAGTTAGCAAACGGGTCTTCTAGGGGGGAGGCCCGATTCGTGGGGTGACCCGGCCTTGCTGGCCGCGCTGGGGGCCTACTACAGTCCCTCGACACCCGCCACGCCCGGTTCCCCACCGATGGCACACGATCGCATCAAAACGATTTCATGGACATGACCGCCGACCAAACCGCGATGCAGCCGCAGCCCGGCAGCTTGGCGCATTGGCTTGCTGGGCATGCAGACCTGGGCTCTGACGCGCTGGCCGGACTGGTGGCGCTGATCGAGCCTCTGGGTAGCCAGGCGGCCATCAAGGCCGTCGTCAATGGCCGCTATGTGTTCGCCAGCGGCGGGCTGGCCCAGCTGTTCGAGTGCGAGGCGGTCGTGGGTCACACCGACGCCGAACTACTCAAGCCCGACGAGACCACTGCGCTGCGTCGCGTCGAGCAGACCGTGATGGCCCAGCGACACCCGGTCGTCAGCGAGCACAAGCTGGAGATCAACGGCCGCCGCCGCGAGTTCAGCGTGACGCGGCTGGCGCTGGGTCAGGAATTCCTGCTGTCGGTCTGGCACGAACGCACAGAGGAGCGCCACCGCGAGTCGCATCTGCAGCGTGCGCTGGCTCAGATCGAGCAGCAGCAAAGCGCCATCGAGCAGATCCGCCGCGAGCTGCAGCAGGGCTCGGGCCGGGACGATGTCTCGGGCCTTTACATGAGGCCGCAGTTCGACGACCAGTTGCTTCGCGAGATCGACCTATCGTCCCGCGAGCATCGCGAGTTCGCGCTGGTCGTCATCGCGCTGGATGCATCCTCGACGATCGCCGGCTTGGGTGACGACGCGCAGCAGCGGCTGCTGGAAGGCATTGGCCGCATGCTGCGTGCCAACACGCGGGCCATGGACTCCGCCTGCCGCATCGGGCCGCAGCGGTTTGCGGTGCTGCTGTCGGGCGTGGGCCTGGCGACAGCGCATGCCCGCATGGAGCAGTTGCGCCGCCAGTGCGCGGCCCAGATCGTCGTGCTCAATGGCCAGGACCTGGGGCTGTCCATCTCCATGGGGGTGTCCAGCTTCCCGCACACGGCCTCCCGCCAAGAAGAGCTGATGGCCGCCAGCGAGAACGCCGTGCACGAGGCTCAGCGCCGCGGCGGCAACCAGGTCGTCTTGGCGTCCATCGCCTTCGGCTAAAGCGCGCTCAAGCCTTTGAAGAGCATGTAGGCCGCGAGCGCGAACAGCAGCGTCGCGAAGGCCTTCTTCAGCTGGGCCACATCCATCGCATGCGCGGCCCGGGCGCCCATCGGCGCCATCGTCACGCTGGCCGCGGCGATCAGCGCGAGCGCCGGCAGGTAGAGGTAGCCGGAGGCGCCCGGCAGCGCGGGCTGCAGTCCCCAGCCGCCGACGACGTAGCCCAGCGTGTTGGCGATCGCGATCGGAAAGCCCAGCGCCGCGCTGGTGGCCACGGCCAGATGCACGGGCACGTTGCACCACACCATCAAGGGCACGCTGACGAAGCCGCCGCCAGCGCCCACCAGCCCGCACAGCAGGCCGATGCCCGCACCCGTGCCCAACTGGCCCGCAGAGCCGAGCATCTGCCGGCTGGGCGCCGGGCGCCGGTTGCGCAGCATCTGCCAGGCGGAGAAGCTGACGAAGGCCGCGAACACCAGGGCCAACCAGGCGCCTTTGAGCAGCGCGAACAGCCCGGCGCCGGCGAGCATCCCGCCGACCAGGATGCCAGGCGCCAGGCCCTTGACCAGGTCCCAGCGCACGGCGCCGCGCCGGTGATGGGCGCGCACGCTGGACAGCGACGTGAACATGATGGTCGCCATCGACGTGGCGATGGCCATCTTGACGGCCAGGCCGGGCTCGACGCCGCGTTGGCCGAGGATGAAGGTGAGGATGGGGACCATCAGCATGCCCCCGCCTATGCCCAGCAGGCCGGCGAGGAAGCCGCCCGCCAGCCCCAGCACCAGCAGCTCGGCGACCAGGCCGTCACGCGGCGTGCAACCTCTTCAGCACCGCCTGCCACTCGGCAGGTGTGACCGGCGTGATCGACAGCCGGCTGCCGCGCTGCAAAACCTGCATGCCGGCCAGTTCGGGCGCCTCGCGCATGGCCTTCAGGCTCAGCAGCCGCGTCGTCTCGCGCCAGCGCACGTCCACATGCAGCCAGCGAGGCACCTCGGGCTTGGACTTGGGGTCGAAATAGGGGCTTTCGGGGTCGAACTGCGTCGCGTCTGGGTAGGCCGCGCTGCAGACCTCGGCGAGGCCGGCAATGCCGGGCTCCGGGCAGGACGAATGATAGAAAAGCACGCCATCGCCCAGCTGCATGTCGTCGCGCATGAAGTTGCGCGCCTGGTAGTTGCGCACGCCGGTCCAAGGCAAGGTGCCGGCACGCTGCAGGTCGAGGATGGAGGCCTCGTCAGGCTCGGACTTCATCAGCCAGTAATTCATGGGCTGATGCTAAGGGCGAGAGGCAGGGGAAAGAGGGTGTCCACCGCAATCCTGGGGGCCGAGATCCTGAACACCCAGGGGTAATCAGGTGGGCGAGGTCAACCGGACTTCGGGTTCATCTGACGCGAGACGATCACGCCCGTCCGGCATTTTCCAAGCCCTTGCTCATAGAGCATCGGATGAAGGAAATAAAAGCCCCGGGGAAAGCGATGGACAGCGCAATTCTACGGCTCACAGCAGCTGGCCGTCGTGTCCCAGCGCCTCATCCAGGCGTTTGATGAGGGTATCGACCTCGGGCGACGCGAGCGGCGCGGGAGCCGGCGCCTCGCGCGACGTGTCGGCGAGCTGGTAGGCCAGGTTCAGCGCGGCCAGCACGGCGATGCGCTCGCGCGCCTTGACCTTGCCGGCATCGCGGATGGCGCTCATTTCGCGGTCCACTTGGGTCACGGCCGCCGTCAGTGCGGCTTCGCCGCCATCCGGGCAGCCGAGCAGATAGCTCTGGCCCATGATGGTCACTTCCATCTGCTTCATGGCTGCTCTTCTTTCGGGGATTCGGCCGGCAGTCGCTCCAGCAGCGCATCGACGCGGGCGCGCGCCGCGCTCAGGCGCGAGCGCAGGCTGTCGCGCTCCTGGGTGATGGCGGTGAGCTGCACCTGCAGCAGCAGGTTGGTACGCAGGATTTCATCGTGTCGCACGAGCAGGCGCTCAACGCGGTCGGTCAGGTCGGTCAGGCTGGCCATTGCAGGGGCTCGGGATCAGGCGGACACCGATTTTAGAAGGCGTCCGGTGTCGCACTCGGCAACGACCGCACAAACGTTGCACAGCGGCTTGCGTGCCTGACAGACGTAGCGGCCGTGCAGGATTAGCCAGTGGTGGGCGTCGACGAGGTACGCCTCGGGCACGCGCGCAAGCAGGCCCAGCTCGACAGCCAGCGGTGTCTTGCCAGGCGCCAGGCCTGTGCGGTTGCTGACGCGGAAGATGTGCGTGTCGACCGCCATCGTCGGCTCGCCGAAGGCGACGTTCAGCACCACGTTGGCCGTCTTGCGGCCCACGCCGGGCAAGGCCTCCAGCGCCTCGCGCGAGCGCGGCACTTCACCGCCATGCAGCTCGATGAGCATGCGGCAGGTCTGCAGCAGGTGCTTGGCCTTGCTGCGGTACAGGCCGATGGTCTTGATGTGCAACTCCAGCCCGTCCTGGCCGAGCGCCAAGATCTTCGCTGGCGTGTTGGCCACGGCAAAAAGGCGCCGGGTGGCCTTGTTGACGCCCACGTCGGTGGCCTGGGCGGACAGCAACACGGCCGTCAGCAGCTCGAAGACGCTGGCGAACGCCAGTTCGGTCTGGGGCGCCGGATTGGCGGCCTTCAGCGTGGCGAAGAATCGTTCGACTTGGGCACCGTTCATGCCACGCATTGTGGGCGAGCTGCTCAGCCCGCCAGCGGCAAGGCGAGGCACAGCACCGTGCCACCGTGGGCCGCCGGTCGCGTGCTCAGCGAGCCGCCGTGCAGCTGCGCGATGCGCTGGGCGATGGCCAGGCCGAGGCCGCCAAAGCCACCCCCGGGGCGCTGGATGGGCGGCTCGCGCAGGCTGATGCCCGCGTCCAGGCGGCGGCGCACCTCGGCGGGCAGGCCGGGCCCACGGTCCTCGATGACCACCTGTGCCTGGGCCGCGCTGCGTTGCAACTGGACCTGCACGGTGCCGGCGTCGGGTGCGTGGCGCAAGGCGTTGTCGATCAGGTTGGTCAGCGCGCGCTCAACCAACTGCAGATCGCCCGCCAGCACCAGCGGCCCCGGCGGTGGCCCTGCGAGGGTCACTGGCGGCTCGCCGGGCGCGAAGGCGAATTTCTGCACGGCGTCGCTGACCAGCTCGTCAAGGCGGAAGCGTTCGACGTGCGCCACCTGTTCGCTGGCCTGCAGACTGGCCAGCTCGAAGAGCTGCTGCGACAGGTGACGCACCTTGTCGCTCTGGTCCAGCGCGATGCGCAGCCGCCGTTGGGCGTCGGCTGCGGCGATCTCGCGCCGCAGTGCCTCCAGGTGTCCATGCAGCGCCGTCAGCGGCGTGCGCAGGTCGTGGGCAACGTTGGCGATGACCTCGCGGTGTGCGGCCTGGGCCTGGGCCTGCTCGGCGATCTGGACCTCGATGCGGGACGTGAGGTGATCGAAGGCGGTCGCCATCGCCGCCACCTCGTCGGCCACCGGTTCGGGCGGCACGCCGCCGCCACGGTAGGCGTGCATGCGCTGGGCCAGGCGGCGCAAGGGACGGGTGAGCTGGGTCAGCGTCAGCGTGCCGATCACGAGTGTGGCGAGCAGCGCGGCGCCCAGCATCAGCGCTGCCCCCTGCCAGAGGCGGTCGTGGCCCACGTGGCCGGCGATGCGGGCCGCCGCCTGGCCTTCGAGCACGACGTAGAGATAGCCGTCGCAGGTGGGCAGCGGCGCCGTGCTGAAGATGCGCCCCAGCCCGATCGCTGCACGCGGGTCGGTGCCCTGCAGCGGCAACGCGGCGCCGGCTAGGAATGCGCGCACGGGCCCGAGGTCGACACGGGGCTGGCGCACGGCGGCCGCGTCACCCAGGTAGGCGCTCACGCGGCCCTCGGCATCCAGCAGATAGACCTCGATGGCCGGGTTGACGACCATCAACATGCCCAACACTTCGTCCAGCGCCCGTCGCTCGACGGTGCCGTGGCTGGCCAGGCCCGGCCAGTGCTCGACGATGTGCTGCGCCAGGCCACGCGAGAGGCGCTGCAGCGTCTCCTGCTGCTGTGTGGCCAGGGCCCGCGCGCCGACACCGGCGACCAGCGCGCCAAAGCCGCACAGCAGAGCTGCCAGCGCCAGGCTGAGCCGCGCGGTGAAGCCCAGCCTCATGCGCTGCCGCCAGTTGCGAAGCGGTAGCCCACGCCCCAGACGGTTTCGATCCAGCGCGGCTGCTGCGGGTTGGTCTCGACCTTGTGGCGCAGCCGGTTGATGTGGCTGTTGACTGTGTGCTCGTAACCGTCGAAGCCCTGGCCCCAGACGCGGTCCAACAAGGCGGTGCGGCTGAACACCTGGCCGGGGTGGCGGGCCAGGAAGTACAGCAGATCGAACTCACGCAGCGTCAGCGGGATGGCGGTGCCCCGCACCTGCAGTTCGCGGCCCAACACGTCCAGGCGGTGGTCCGGGCCGAAGTGCAGCGCAGGCTCGGCACCGGGCTGGCGCAGCAGCTCGACGCGGCGCAGCAGCGCGCGCACGCGGGCCAGCAGTTCCAGCATGGAGAAGGGTTTGACAAGGTAGTCGTCCGCACCCAGCTCCAGCCCCAGCACGCGGTGGGCCTCGGCCGAACGCGCGCTGAGGATGATGACGGGCGTCTGGCGGTGGCGGGCCTGCAGGTGGCGGCAGACGTCGAAGCCGTCCGCGCCGGGCAGCATCAGGTCCAGCAGCACGAGGTCGAAGCGTGCGGCGTCCAGCGCCTGCATCGCGTCGCGGCCGTCGGCCTCGCGGCGCACGGCGTAGCCAGCCAGGGCCAGCTCCTGCTGCAGCAGCTCGGCGATGGCGTCGTCGTCTTCGACGACGAGGAGTTGTGGGGACATGGGCGCGTAGTCGGCGACAGGCTGTCGGGGCTTACACCGATTGGACCGGTGTCTGGCGTCGCAGTCTTCACGGCGCCGTGACCTGGCCGTGAGGACTGCCGGCCCGTGGCTGCCGAGGATGCTTCATGGCGTGGATGTCCCATGCCAACCCCTCGAAGGAGCCCCCATGAAGACTTGGACCCAGGTCGGCCCCATGCTCGCGGCCGCGATGCTCGTGATGGCCGGCGCGGCGAATGCGGCCGATGTGAAGGTGACGCTGACCCAGCTCGCACCGGCCGGTGGCGTCGGTATCGCGCCGCTGTGGGTGGGTTTGCACAACGGTAGCTTCGACGCCTTCGATGCCGGCTACGCCGCGTCGCTGGGCATCGAGCGCGCGGCCGAGGACGGCAGTGCGGCACAGCTCAGCACCATCTTTGCTGCGACGGCCTCGGCCGGCGTGCAGGGCACGCTGCCCGGGCCACCTGCCTTCCCTGGCGCCGTGCGCTCACTGAACTTGAGCGGCGTAGACCTGGCCGGCGCCAACCGGTACTTCAGCTATGCGGCCATGGTGGTGCTGAGCAACGATTTCTTCATCGGCAACGACAACGCGACGCAGTTCGACCTCTCCGGCCTCGCGCATGGCGGCAAAGTCTCGCTGCTGGTCGGTGGCGCCGGCCATGTGTGGGACGCGGGCACGGAGGTCAACGATTTCCGCTACTCGCTGGCCAACGGCGCCTTCGGCATCGGCGGCGGCCAGACGGCACCCAACCAGGGCACGGACGAGCATGGGGTCGTGCACCTGGTGACGGGCAACCCGTACACCAGCTTTGCGAGCCAGGGCCTGGTGCCGGCCGGCTACCAGTGGGGGGCGCTGGACTTCAGCGGCCAGGGCGCCTTTGCGCGTGTCGACATCGAGGTGCTGGCCGCGCCGGTGCCGGAGCCGTCGAGCGCGGCGCTGTTGCTCGCGGGGCTGGGCTTCGCAGGCTTCATTGGGCGCCGGCGCCGGCGCTGACAAGGCTCAGCCGCCGGGCGCGCGCTTGGCGCGTGCCCGTGCCAGCGCCGCCTCAATGGCCGCGCGTTTGCGGTCGAGCTGCGCCGGGTCCGTGATGGCGGATGCTGCGGGAAGGTCGGCCAGCTTGGCTTCGGCCTTGGCCATCAGCCGTGCTTCGTTCTCTTCGGTCTCGCGGTGGCGGCGGAACTGGCGGAAGGCGTAGCGCTCGCGGGCCTCGTCGGCCTGGGGTTGGCTCCAGGCCGCCCAGCCGGTGGTGGTTGTGACCTCGGGCAGGGTGATGCAGTCCACCGGGCAGGCCGGCACGCACAGCTCACAGCCGGTGCACTGGGCCGCGACGACCACATGCATGGCCTTGGGCGCCCCGACGATGCAGTCCGCCGGGCAGGCCTTGATGCACAGCGTGCAGCCGATGCACCAGGCTTCGTCGATGACGGCGACGCCCCGCGTGGCTTCGATGCCATTGGCGGGGTTCAGCGGCGCCGCGGTTCGGCCGGTGAGCGCCGCCAGGCGGGTGATGCCCTCGGCACCGCCGGGCGGGCACTGGTTGATGTCAGCCTCGCCCGCGGCGACGGCGTCAGCGTAGCGGCGGCAGTCCGGGTAGCCGCAGCGCGTGCATTGGGTCTGCGGCAGTGCGGCGTCGATCAGCTCGGCCAGGCTCACGCTTTGCGCTTGCGAGCCGCCGGCCTGGTCGTGGTCTTGGTCGGCGTGGCCTTGGCCGTGGTCTTCAGCGGTGCCGCCTCGTACTTAGCGATGAAGTCGCGCACCTCGGGGTAGACCTTCTCGCGCCAGCGGCGGCCGGAGAAGATGCCGTAGTGGCCGGCGCCGATGGCGTCGTAGTGGTACTGGTGCTGCTTGGGCACGCCAGCGCAGAGTTCGTGCGCGGCCTTGGTCTGGCCCGCGCCGGAGATGTCGTCCAGCTCGCCTTCGACGGTCAGCAGCGCCGTGGTCTTGATGTCCTGCGGGCGCACGTAGGCCCCGTCGACTTCCCAGGTGCCGTTGACGAGCGCAAAGTCCTGGAACACGGTCTTGATGGTGTCCAAGTAGTACTCGGCCGGCATGTCCAGCACGGCGTTGTATTCGTCGTAGAACTTGCGATGGGCCTCGGCGCTGTCGTCGTCGCCGCGCACCAGGTCCAGGAAGTAGTCGTAATGTGAAGACAGGTGGCGGTCCGGGTTCATCGCGACGAAGCCGGTGTGCTGCAGGAAGCCGGGGTAGACCTCGCGGCCGGCACCGGGGAAGTTGGTGGGCACACGGTAGATGACGTTGGTCTCGAACCAGCTGAAGCTGCGGTTCATGGCCAGGTTGTTGACGGCGGTCGGGCTCTTGCGGGCGTCGATGGGGCCGCCCATCATGGTCATGCTGCGCGGCGTGGCCTCACCCGCACTGGCCATCAGTGAGATGGCGGCCAGCACCGGCACGGTCGGCTGGCAGACTGAGATGACGTGGCTGTCCGCGCCGCCCACGTGACGGATGAACTCCTGCACGTAGTGGATGTAGTCGTCCAGGTGGAAGGGGCCCACCTCCAGCGGCACCATGCGCGCGTCGGTCCAGTCAGTGATGTAGACCTTGTGGTCCTTCAACAGTTGCTTGACGGTCTCGCGCAGCAGCGTGCTGTGGTGGCCGGACAGCGGCGCCACGACCAGCACGGTGGGCTGGTCCTTCATTTTGGCCAGCACCTGCAGGTCGTCGGTGTAGCGCTTGAAGCGCAGCAGGCGGCAGAAGGGCTTTTCCAGCGGCACCAGCTCCTGCACGGCCACGTCCACGCCGTCGACTTCGACCGAGCGGATGTCGAACTCCGGCTTTTCGTAGTCCTTGGCCAGGCGGTGCGCCAGGTCCAGGCCGGCCGACAAGCGCTGGGCCATCGGCGTGTGCGCGAAGGGCGACAGAGGGTGGCTGTAGAGCTTGGCCGACGCGGCGGCGAACTCGGAAAATGGACTCAGCAGGGCGCGCTGGGTTTCGAAGAGCTGATACAGCATGGCAAACCTTGAACTAGGGGCCGGAACGCCCCGATGGTGCCAGAAAACGCTTTCGCGGTTGTGCGCTGCAGCATGGATTGGCGGTCAAACCGCCAATCCTGCGCACTTGGCTGGTGCCCGACGCCCCATCAGGCCTTCATGACGGCGGCCATCGCACCAGCAACGACCGGCAGGTTGCCCTCGTTCAGTGCGGCTACGCAGATGCGTCCCGAATCCACGCCGTAGACGGCGAACTCGCTGCGCAGGCGCTGCATCTGGGCGGCGTTGAGGCCGGAGTAGCTGAACATTCCCAGCTGTTCGGTGACGAAGGAGAGATCCTGGGTGACGCCGGCAGCCTTCAGTGCTGCCACCAGCGCGCCGCGCATGGCCTTGATGCGCACTCGCATGCCGGCCAGTTCTTCTTCCCACAGGCCACGCAGGGTGTCGTCCGCCAACACCTGGGCGACGACCTGGGCGCCATGCGTGGGCGGGTTGGAATAGTTGGTGCGAATCATGATCTTCAGCTGCGACAGCACACGGGTCGCTTCCTCGTCGCTGCTGCAGACCACGCTGAGCGCGCCGACACGCTCGCCGTACAGGGAGAAGCTCTTGGAGAAGCTGGTCGACACGAAGAAGCCGACGCCGGCTGCCATGAACTGGCGCACGGCCTCGCCGTCTTCCTTCAGCCCGAAGCCGAAGCCCTGGTAGGCCATGTCCAGGAAGGGCGTCAGGCCCTTAGCCTTGACGGCAGCGACGACCTGGGCCCACTGGGCGGCCGTGATGTCGTAGCCAGTGGGGTTGTGGCAGCAGGCATGCAGCACGACGACGGTGCCGGCCGGCGCGGCGTTCAGCGCGGCCAGCATGCCGTCGAAGTTGATGCCTTTCCTGGTGGCGTCGTAGTAGGGGTAGGTCTCGACGGTAAAGCCGGCCTGGGTGAACAGCGCGCGATGGTTCTCCCAGCTCGGGTCGGAGATCAGCACCTTGGCGGCCGGATTGAGCTGCTTCAGGAAGTCGGCGCCGATCTTCAGTGCGCCAGTGCCGCCCAGGGCTTGCACGGTGGCGACGTTCTTCAGCTCGCCGCCGAAGACGAGCTTCTGCACGGCCTTGTCATAGGCGGCGATGCCGTCGATGGGCAGGTAGCCGCGCGGCTTGGGGGCGGCCGCCATGGCCGCCTCGGCTTCGCGCACGCACTTCAGCAGCGGAAGTTTGCCGGCTTCGTCGTAGTAGACGCCCACGCCGAGGTTGACCTTGCCCGGGCGGGTGTCGGCGTTGAACTGCTCGTTCAGACCGAGGATGGGATCACGGGGGGCGAGGGCGACGTCGGCGAAGAGTGACATGGATGTTTCCTGAAGGGACGTTGGCAGGAGGGGGAGGGCGGTGGCGCGGGGCCTGCGCTACCCTGCCGGATTGCGCAGCGCAGCAATTTTGCCCTTGAACTCCGGGATTCCCCCATGCAAGAAGCCTTGAACGTCATACCCGCCCCAGAGGGCGACACCGAGGAACGCAAGGGCGAATTCGTCAGCTTCGAAGGCTCGCCGTTCCAACTGTTCCAGCCTTTCCCTCCGGCGGGGGATCAGCCGACGGCCATCGCCAAGCTCTGCGAGGGCATCAACGACGGCCTCAGCTACCAGACGCTGCTGGGCGTGACCGGCTCCGGCAAGACCTTCACGATGGCCAACGTCATCGCTCGCCTGGGCCGCCCGGCCATCATCTTCGCGCCCAACAAGACGCTGGCTGCGCAGCTCTACAGCGAGTTCCGGGACTTCTTTCCGAACAACGCGGTCGAGTACTTCGTCAGTTACTACGATTACTACCAGCCCGAAGCCTACGTGCCGCAGCGCGACCTGTTCATCGAGAAGGACAGCGCGATCAACGAGCACATCGAGCAACTGCGTCTGTCCTGCACCAAGAGCCTGCTGGAGCGGCGCGACGTGGTCATCGTGGCCTCCGTGTCGGCCATCTACGGCATCGGCTCGCCCCAGGACTACCACCAGATGGTGATGACGCTGCGCGTGGGCGACAAGATGGGCCAGCGCGACGTCATCGCCCAACTCATCCGCATGCAGTACACGCGCAACGAGATGGAATTCGTGCGCGGTCATTTCCGTGTGCGCGGTGACACCATCGACGTGTTCCCCGCCGAGCACTCGGAACTGGCCATCCGCATCGAGCTGTTCGACGACGAGATCGAAGGCCTGTCGCTGTTCGATCCGCTCACGGGCCAGATCCGCCAGAAGATCCCGCGCTTCACGGTCTACCCCAGCAGCCACTACGTCACGCCGCGCGAGCGCGTGCTGGCCGCGACGGACGCCATCAAGCAGGAGCTGCGCGAGCGAGTCGACTTCTTCGTCAAGGAAGGCAAGCTCGTGGAGGCTCAGCGCATCGAGCAGCGCACCCGCTTCGACCTGGAGATGCTGCAAGAGGTGGGGCACTGCAAGGGCATCGAGAACTACACGCGGCACCTGTCGGGCGCCGAGCCTGGCGACCCGCCGCCCACGCTGGTGGACTACCTGCCTCCTGATGCCATCATGTTCCTGGACGAGAGCCATGTGCTGATCGGCCAGTTCGGGGGCATGTACAACGGCGACCGGGCGCGCAAGACCACACTGGTGGAGTACGGCTTCCGGCTGCCGTCCGCGCTGGACAATCGGCCGCTGAAGTTCGCCGAATTCGAACGCAAGATGCGCCAGGCCGTGTTCGTGTCGGCCACGCCGGCGCAGTACGAGAAGGACAACGCGGGCCAGGTGGTCGAGCAGGTCGTGCGGCCCACCGGCCTGGTCGATCCCATCGTCGAGGTGAGGCCGGCCACGCATCAGGTGGACGACGTGCTGGGCGAGATCCGGCTGCGCGTCGAGGTCAACGAGCGCGTGCTGATCACCACGCTGACCAAGCGCATGGCCGAGCAGCTGACGGACTACCTCAGCGACAACGGCGTCAAGGTGCGCTACCTGCACTCGGACGTGGACACGGTGGAGCGCGTGGAGATTCTGCGCGACCTGCGCCTGGGCGCCTTCGACGTGCTGGTGGGCATCAACCTGCTGCGGGAAGGCCTGGACATCCCCGAGGTGTCGCTGGTGGCCATCCTGGACGCTGATAAGGAAGGCTTCCTGCGCGCCGAGCGCAGCCTGATCCAGACCATAGGCCGGGCGGCGCGCAACCTGAACGGCAAGGCCATCCTCTACGGCGACCGCATCACGGAGTCGATGAAGAAGGCCATCGGCGAAACCGAGCGCCGCCGCGCCAAGCAGATCGCCTTCAACGAAGAAAACGGCATCACGCCGCGCAGCGTGCAAAAGCGTATCAAGGACCTTATCGACGGCGTGTATTCCGAAGAGGCGGGCCGCGACGAAGCCAAGTTGCTGGCGGCGGCCAAGATCGAGGACTTGTCAGAGAAGGATCTGGCCAAACGTATCGGCCAGTTGGAAAAGCAGATGCTGGAGCACGCACGCAACCTGGAGTTCGAGCAGGCCGCTCGCATTCGCGATCAGCTGGGGCAGCTGCGCGAGCAAGCCTTCGGCGCGCGCGTGCACGACAACATCGTGCCCCTGGACAGCGCCCGCAAGTCCGGTACGGCGCGCTGAACCATTGCAGTGCTGCAAAAGCCCGCCGAAACCTAGGGATACCTGGCGGTCATAGGAAGCGGCCGAGTAGTCGAGTAAAATCATCGGAAATGATTCGCTCGGCTATTGTCCGGGCGTCCCGGGTTAACCCCGAATCATTTGTCCAGGACAAATCCTGGTCGTGCCATCTCGCAAAAGGAGTTTTTTATGCGTCTCACCACCAAAGGCCGGTTTGCAGTCACCGCGATGCTGGATCTGGCGCTGCGCGAGAATACGGGCCCTGTGGCCCTGGCGGCGATCAGCCAGCGGCAGCAGATTTCGCTGTCCTACCTGGAGCAGCTCTTCGGCAAGCTGCGCCGCCATGAACTGGTGGAAAGCACCCGGGGCCCGGGCGGCGGCTACTCGCTGGGCCGCAAGGCCGAGAACATCACTGTCGCCGACATCATCGTCGCCGTGGACGAGGCGCTGGACGCCACCGGCTGCGGTGGCAAGGACAACTGCATGGGCGAGGACAGCGGCCGCTGCATCACCCATGAACTCTGGACCAATCTGAACGCCAAGATGATCGAGTACCTGGACTCCGTGTCGCTGCGCAAGCTGGCCGACGAGCAGCTGGCCAAGGGCTTCGAGGTCGAGGCCGCGCCGATCAAGCGCGCGATCTCGTCGCAACCGGTTCTCAAGCCCATCCGCGTGACGGCGCCCAACTCGGTCTTCGCCCTCGGCGGCGCGTTCAGCAAGTAAGCCCTTCTTCCCATGGACATGACCCCGCACTTCCCGATCTACCTCGACTACGGCGCGACGACGCCTTGCGACCCGCGCGTGGTCGACGCCATGGTGCCCTGGCTGCGCGAGCACTTCGGCAACCCGGCGTCGCGCAGCCACGCCTGGGGCTGGGAGGCAGAAGAGGCCGTCGAGAAGGCGCGTGTGCAGGTCGCCGAGCTGATCGGCGCTGACCCGCGCGAAATCGTCTGGACCTCGGGGGCCACCGAGTCCATCAACCTCGCGCTCAAGGGGGCCGCCCAGTTCTACAAGACCCGTGGCAAGCACCTGATCACGGTCAAGACCGAGCACAAGGCCACGCTGGACAGCATGCGCGAGCTGGAGCGCCAGGGCTTTGAGGTGACCTACCTCGACGTGTTGCCCAACGGCCTGCTGGACCTCAACGCCTTCCAGGCCGCGCTGCGGCCGGACACCATCCTGGTGTCGGTCATGTTCGTGAACAACGAGATCGGCGTCATTCAGGACGTCGTCGCGCTGGGCAAGCTGTGCCGCGAGCGCGGCATCATCTTCCACGTCGATGCCGCGCAGGCCACCGGCAAGGTCGCCATCGACATGTCCCAGTTGCCCATCGACCTGATGAGCATGTCGGCTCACAAGACCTATGGCCCCAAGGGCATGGGCGCGCTGTTCGTGCGCCGCAAGCCGCGCGTGCGGCTGGAAGCGCAGATGCACGGCGGTGGCCACGAGCGCGGCATGCGCTCGGGCACGCTGCCCACCCACCAGATCGTCGGCATGGGCGAGGCCTTCCGCATCGCGCGTGAGGAGATGGGTGTAGAGCAGGAGCGCATCCGTGCGCTGCACAACCGGCTGATCAAGGGGTTGTCGGGCATCGAGCAGACCTTCATCAACGGTGACCTCGAACATCGTGTGCCGCACAACCTGAACATCTCGTTCAACTACGTCGAGGGCGAGTCGCTGATCATGGGCGTCAAGGGCCTGGCGGTGTCGTCGGGCTCGGCCTGCACGTCGGCCAGCCTGGAGCCCAGCTACGTGCTGCGCGCACTGGGTCGCAGCGACGAGCTGGCCCACAGCTCGCTGCGCATGACCATCGGCCGGTTCACGACCGAAGAAGAAATTGACTACGCGATCAGCGTGCTGACCGACCGTGTGGCCAAGCTGCGCGAACTGTCCCCGCTTTGGGACATGTACAAGGACGGCATCGACATCTCGACCATCCAGTGGGCTGCCCACTGATCGTCGGCACAGGAGAACACCATGGCATACAGCGAAAAGGTCGTTGACCACTACGAGAACCCCCGCAACGTCGGCAATTTCGACAAAGGCGACGACGATGTCGGCACCGGCATGGTCGGCGCACCCGCCTGCGGCGACGTGATGAAGCTGCAGATCAAGGTCAACCCGGCAACCGGCCTCATCGAGGATGCCAAGTTCAAGACCTAC
>JACPYV010000203.1 GCA_016195825.1 Burkholderiales bacterium
GACATGGGCCCGGGTGCCAATCCGGACTTCGTGCTGGCCATGAAGTACCTGTTCGACCGCGAGCAGATGCGCAAGTCCATCGCGCTGGGTCATGCCGTCGTTGCCAACGACCAGCCCATCGATCCGAGCAACCGTTTCTTCTTCGCCGGCCTGCCCAAGCGCCCGTATGACCCGGAGAAGGCCAAGTTCCACCTGGCCAAGGCCAATGTGGGCAGCGCACGCATCCCGGTCGTGACCTCGCCAGTGGCGTTGTACTCGGTCGAGATGGCGCTGGTGCTGCAGCAGTCGGCGCAGCGCATCGGCCTGAACCTGGATGTCAAGCGCATGCCCGCCGACGGCTACTGGTCCAACCACTGGCTCAACAGCCCGGTGGGCTTCGGTAACGTCAACCCGCGACCGAGCGCCGACACGCTGCTGACGCAGTTCTTCAAGTCTGACGCCACCTGGAACGGCTCGCGCTGGAAGAGCGACAAGTTCGACCAGTTGCTGCTCGCCGCCCGCGCCGAAACAGACCAGGCCAAGCGCAAGCAGATGTATGCCGACATGCAGGTATTGATCCACGAGGAGGCCGGTGTCGGTATCCCGATGTTCCTCGAGAGCATTGACGGCCATACGAGCAAGCTGAAGGGCCTGCGGCCCATCCCGCTGGGCGGCCTGATGGGCTACTCCTTCGCCGAGAACGTCTGGCTGGAAGCCTGAAGCCGTGAACCTCCTGATCCTGCGCCTGCTGGTCAGCCGCATCGCGTTGGCTGCGGTCTCGCTGCTCGTGGTGTCGGCCGTCGTGTTCGCGATCACGGCCGTGCTGCCCGGCGACGCGGCCGAGGCCCAACTGGGCCAGGAGGCCACGGCCGAGTCGCTGGCCGCGTTGCGCCAGCAGATGGGTCTGAACATTGCGGCGCCGGTGCGCTACTGGCGGTGGCTGAGCGGCCTGCTGACCGGCCAGCCCGGCATGTCCATCGTCAGCGGCGTGCCGGTGGCCGACATGATCGCCAGCCGCCTGCCCAACTCGCTGCTGCTGGCAGGCATCACGGCCGCGATCTCGGTGCCGGTTGCGCTGGCGCTGGGCATCGCCTCGGCGATGTGGCGCGGCAGCTGGTTCGACCGCATGGCCAGCTCAGGTGCCGTGGCCGTCGTGTCGGTGCCGGAGTTCCTTGTCGCGACGCTGGCCGTGCTGATCTTCGCCGTGCAGCTGCGCTGGCTGCCGGCGCTGTCATCGGCCAGCAGCATCGAGTCTGCGGGACAGATGGTGCGCGTGTTCGCGATGCCCGTGCTGACGCTGTGCTGCGTGACCGTGGCACAGATGATGCGAATGACACGCGCCGCCGTCGTCGACCAGCTGAAGGCGCCCTACATCGAGATGGTGCAACTCAAGGGCGCCTCGCCCACCCGCATGGTGCTGGCGCACGCGTTGCCCAACGCCATCGGCCCGATCGCCAACGCGGTGGCGCTGTCGCTGTCCTATCTGCTGGGCGGCGTCATCATCGTCGAGTCCATCTTCAACTACCCCGGCATCGCGAGCCTCATGGTCGACGGCGTGTCGCAGCGCGACATGCCTCTCGTTCAGACCTGCGCGATGCTGTTCTGCGCCGTCTACCTGCTGCTGGTCACGCTGGCCGACCTGTGCAGCATCGTCGCCAACCCGCGGCTGCGCCATCGCTGATCGAGACGCCCATGAGCTCCGCTTCCTTCGCTTCCTCAACGCGCCGCCGCAGGCTCGCGATGCCCTGGCCCGGCCTGCTCGGCCTGGCCATCTTGCTGGCCTGGCTGCTGGCCGCCGCGATCGGTCCGGCGCTGCTGGGCCAGGACGGCGCCGACATGGGCAATGGCGACGTGTTCGCAACCATGAGCGCGCACCACTGGCTGGGCACGGACTACCTCGGCCGGGACATGCTGGCCCGCGTCATCCAGGGCGCGCGCTACACGGTCGGCATCGCGCTGCTGGCCACGCTGATGGCCAGCAGCACCGGCACGTTGCTGGCGCTGCTGGCTGCAGCCAGCCCGCCCTGGGTGGACGCGGTGCTGAGCCGCGGCATCGACACGCTGACCTCCATCCCCTCCAAGATGCTGGCGCTGATCATGGTGGCCGCCTTCGGCTCCACGCTGCCCATGCTGATCCCGACCGCGGCGCTGATCTACGTGCCCGGGGCTTTTCGCATCGCGCGATCACTGGCCGTCAACATCAACGCGATGGACTACGTCACCGTGGCACGTACGCGCGGCGAGGGACGGCTCTACATCATGCTGCACGAGATCCTGCCCAACATCATCAACCCCATGCTGGCCGACCTCGGCCTGCGCTTCGTCTATGTCGTGCTGCTGCTGGCTTCGCTGAGCTTCCTGGGCCTGGGCGTGCAGCCGCCGGACGCCGATTGGGGCTCGCTGGTGCGCGAGAACATCGGCGCGCTGGCCAATGGCAGTGCAGCCATCATCGCGCCGGCCCTGGCCATCGCCAGCCTGACCATCGCGGTGAACCTGCTGATCGATAACCTGCCGGGCCGCGCCGCCCGCGGAGACCACTGATGGGCGCCCAGGTCAAAGTCCACGGCCTGCGCATCGTCGCCGGCCCGCAAGATGCCGAGCAGACCATCGTCGACGGTCTGAGCTTCACCATCGCTCCTGGCGAAGTGCTGGCCCTGATCGGCGAGTCCGGCTCCGGCAAGACCACCACCGCGCTGGCCATGATGGGCTATGCGCGCACGGGCTGCCGCATTGCTGGCGGCAGCGTGCGCATCGGTGACACGGAGGTTCTGGAACTCGACGCGGCCGGCCAGCGTGCGCTGCGCGGTCGCCGCGTGGCCTACATCGCGCAGAGCGCGGCGGCCTCGTTCAACCCCTCACGCACGATCATGGACCAGGTCGTCGAGCCGGCGCTGATCCACGGCACGTCGACCCGTACCGATGCCGAAGCCAAGGCAGTGGCGTTGTTCTGCGAACTGGCCCTGCCCAGCCCGGACACCATCGGCGCGCGCTACCCACACCAGGTCTCGGGGGGGCAGTTGCAGCGCCTGATGGCCGCCATGGCGTTGATCACCGACCCCGAGCTCGTCATCCTCGACGAGCCGACGACGGCGCTGGACGTTACGACGCAGATCGAGGTGCTGCGCGCGTTCCGCCGCGTCGTGCGCGAGCGCCGCACGACGGCCGTCTACGTCAGCCACGACCTGGCCGTCGTCGCCCAGATGGCCGACCACATCCTCGTGCTGCGCGACGGCCAGATGCGCGAGCTGGGTGCCACAGCGCAGATCCTGGCCGCGCCCTCGCACGACTACACGCAGAGCCTGCTGGCCGCGGCCAGGCCCAAGGCACGCGAGGCAGGCATCGCAAGCGCCGCGACGGCCGAGACGCCGCTGCTGGAGGTGCGCCAGCTGTCCGCCGGCTACGGCCCGCGCGACAAGCAGGGCCAGCCCAAGGCGCTGATCCTGGAGGACATCAACCTCAAGCTCTACCGCGGCCAGGCCATCGGCGTCATCGGCGAGTCTGGCTCGGGCAAGACGACGCTGGCGCGAGCCATCGCTGGCCTGATCGCGCCCTGCAAAGGCGAGATGCTGTTCGAAGGCCGGCCGATGCCGCCGACGCTGGAGCAGCGCGGCAAGGAGGAACTGCGCCGCGTGCAGATCGTCTTCCAGATGGCCGACACGGCGCTCAACCCTTCCCAGACCATCGAACGCATCCTGGCACGGCCGCTGCAGTTCTACCGTGGCCTGTCGGGCGATGCGCTGCAGCGTCGCATCCGCGAGTTGCTGGACCTCGTCAAGCTGCCCGCCGCCGTGGCGGGGCGGCTGCCAGGCGGCCTGTCGGGAGGACAGAAGCAGCGCGTCAACCTGGCGCGCGCGCTGGCCGCCGAGCCCGAGCTCATCCTGTGCGACGAGGTCACTTCCGCGCTGGACACCGTCGTCGGCGCGGCCGTGCTGGACCTGATCGCCGAGCTGCGCCGCGAGCTGGGCCTGTCCTACCTCTTCATCAGCCACGACCTGCACACGGTGCGCTCGGTCTGCGACGAGATCGTCGTCATGCAGCACGGCCGCAAGCTGGCCCAGGTTGCGCGCGCCGACTACGAGCGCGGCCCCCATCACCCCTACTACGAGCTGCTGGCCCGCTCGGTGCCTGAACTGCGCCAGGGCTGGCTCGACGAACAGGCCGCTGCGGCCTGACTTGAACGAGAAACCATCATGAGCAAGAAGACCTTCAAGATTGCTGTCATCGCCGGCGACGGTATCGGCAAGGAAGTGATGCCCGAGGGCCTGCGCGTGCTGGGCGCCGCTGCCGCACGCTTCGGCATCGAGCTGCAGCTGACCCACATCGACTGGGCCAGCTGCGACTACTACCAGGCCCATGGCCAGATGATGCCGGACGACTGGAAGGCCCAGCTACAAGGCCAGGACGCACTGCTGTTCGGCGCCGTCGGCTGGCCGGCCATCGTGCCCGACCACATCTCTCTGTGGGGCTCGCTGCTGAAGTTCCGCCGCGAGTTCGACCAGTACATCAACCTGCGTCCGGTGCGCCTGTTCGAAGGCGTGCCCTGCCCCCTGGCCGGCCGCAAGCCTGGCGACATCGACTACCTCGTCGTGCGCGAGAACACGGAAGGCGAGTACACCAACCTCGGCGGCATCATGTACGCCGGCACCGAACGCGAGATCGTCATTCAGGAGTCGGTCTACTCGCGCTTCGGCGCGGACCGGGTGCTGCGCTACGCCTTCGAGCTGGCCCAGGCCCGCGAGCGCAAGCACCTGACTGTGGCCACCAAGAGCAACGGCATCGCCATCAGCATGCCCTGGTGGGACGGCCGAGCGGACGCGGTCGGCGCCGACTACCCAGCCATCACGGTGGACAAGCAGCACATCGACATTCTCAGCGCGCGCTTCGTGCTGCAGCCGGGCCGCTTCGACGTGGTCGTCGCATCAAACCTGTTCGGTGACATCCTGTCCGACCTCGGCCCGGCGACGACCGGCACGATCGGCCTGGCGCCCTCCGCCAACCTGAACCCCGAGCGCAACTTCCCGTCGCTGTTCGAACCCGTGCACGGCTCGGCACCCGACATCTATGGCCAGAACATTGCCAACCCGGTCGCGATGATCTGGTCAGCTGCGCTGATGCTGCAGTTCCTCGGCGCGGCCGAGGCCCACGACGCGATGCTGGGTGCCATCGAGACGGTGCTGCGAGAAGGGCCGCGCACCCGCGACCTTGGCGGCACGTCGTCGACGACTGAGATGGGCGAAGCCATCGCCCGCCTGGTGGCCCAGGCCTGAGCCCCGGAAGACCGCCATGCCATTGAGCCTCAGCCGCCCCGACCTGCTGCGCACGCAGAACTTCATCAACGCCCATTGGTGCGACGGCCACGACGGCCGCAAGCTGCCGGTGAGCGACCCGGCCCTGGACACCGTTTTTGCCAGCGTGCCCGACAGTGGCGCTGCCGACGCGCGAGCCGCCGTGGACGCAGCCTTCGCGGCCGGCCCGGCCTGGCGGGCGCTGCCAGCCAAGCAGCGCGCCCAGATCCTGAAGCGTTGGAACGCACTGATCCTGGCCCACCAGGAGGACCTCGGCCGCCTGATCTCGCGTGAGCAGGGCAAGCCGCTGGCAGAGGGCCGCGGCGAGGTGGCCTACGCCGCCAGCTATGTCGAATGGTTTGCCGAAGAGGCCGTGCGCGCCTATGGCGACATCATCCCGGCCCCGGTCAGTGGCCGCCGCATGATGGTGTTGAAGGAACCGGTCGGCGTCGTCGCGGCGATCACGCCGTGGAACTTCCCGGCAGCGATGATCGCCCGCAAGATCGCGCCGGCCCTGGCCGCCGGCTGCACGGTCGTCGCGAAGCCGGCTGAGGACACACCGCTGACCTCGCTGGCCCTGGCCAAGCTCGCCGAGGAGGCCGGCGTGCCGGCGGGCGTGCTCAACATCGTCGTGGCTTCGCGCGAGCGGGCTGCCGAGGTCGTGGACGTCTGGCTGGCCGACGGCCGGGTGCGCAAGATCACCTTCACCGGCTCGACGCCGGTCGGCAAGCACCTGGCCCGCGAATCGGCCGGCACGCTGAAGAAGCTGTCGCTGGAGCTGGGCGACAATGCACCCTTCGTCGTCTTCGACGATGCCGACCTCGACGCCGCCGTCGACGGCCTGATGGCCGCCAAGTTCCGCAACGGCGGCCAGACCTGCGTCTGCCCCAACCGCGTCTTCGTGCACCAGCGCGTCCACGATGCCTTCGTCGAAAAGCTGGCCGCCCGCGTCGGCGCGCTGAAGGTCGGCCCGGCCAGCGAGCCCGGATCGCAGATCGGCCCGATGATCAACCGGCGCGCCGTCGACAAGATCGAGCGCCACGTGCAGGATGCCGTCGCCCGCGGGGCACGCGTCGTCGTGGGCGGCGAGCGCCTTGCTGCAGGGCCCAACTACTTCGCGCCGACCGTGCTGACCGATGTCGATGCCGGCATGGAATGCAGCGCCGAGGAGACCTTCGGTCCGGTCGTGCCCATCACGCGCTTCACCGACGAGGCCGAGGTCATCGCCGCGGCGAACGACACGCCCTTCGGCCTGGCTGCCTACTTCTTCTCACGTGACGTGCAACGCATCTGGCGCGTCGCCGAGGCGCTGGAGACGGGCATCGTCGGCATCAACGAAGGCGCCCTGGCTGCCGAAGCCGCGCCTTTCGGCGGCGTCAAGGAGTCAGGCTACGGGCGCGAGGGCTCGCGATATGGGCTTGACGACTACATGCACACGAAATACCTCTGTCAAGCGCTTTGATGGAGTCACCAGGCGCAAACCAGATCTCAGCTCGCATCAAGTTGCGCTGACCTCCGGTTGAGAGATTGACCACACCGTGGACGGTGGTGGAGTCGTCCACGCCGGACTCGAAGTAGTCGCCAGTAGCCTCACCAGGAGCCCCGGCATTGGCTGGGATGCTGAATGCTTCGGTGGCAGGGTATGTTGTAGACGGAGCCGTCGGAAGCGCTCAGTCATCCAGGAGGCCTAAGTCAAAGGCATCTCGACGCGCTCCGTGGACGACCTGGTCAAGGCCATGGGCATGAGCGGCGTATCCAAGAGCCAGGTGTCACGGCTGTGCGGCGAGCTGGATGAACGCGTCGGCGCGTTCCTGAACCGCCAGATCGAAGGGGACTGGCCTTACCTGTGGATCGACGCCACTTACGTCAAGACGCGCGAGGCCGGGCGCATCGTGAGCGTGGCCGTCATAGTCGCCGTGGGCGTGAATACCGAGGGCCAGCGCGAGGTGCTCGGGCTCAAGGTCGGCGCCAGTGAGGCAGAGCCCTTCTGGACCGAGTTCCTGCGAAGCTTGAACCGGCGCGGCTTGCGCGGCGTGAAGCTCGTCATCAGCGACAGCCACGAAGGCATCAAGGCGGCCGCCGCGAAGACGCTCAAGGCCACCTAGCAGCGTTGCCGGGTGCACTTCATGCGCAACGCCCTGGCCTACGCCAATAAGACGCAGCGGCGCATGGTCAGCGCGGCCATCGGCACGGTGTTCGTTCAGGAGACGCCTGAAGCCGCCACAGCGCAGTGGCGCAGCGTGGCAGACCAGTTCATTTCAGCTACTTCCGCACGCTCTCTGAGGCGGATGCCGACATCCGTCGCGCGATCATCCTGGAACAGGACACCCGTCCCCAAGACCTGATCAACTTCCTGACCCGAATCTACGGCGACGCACGCTTCGAGGGCCTGCGGGAGGTGAAGTTTTCGCGGGGCGTGTGCTGCTTCTATCGCATCGAAGACGAACGGTATGTTCGCGAGGACTACTTCAGCTCGGGCGAGTTTTTCCTCGTGAACCTCTACCGCCGGCTGCAGTCGGGGACTCGGCTCATCTTCATCGACGAGATCGACATCTCGCTGGACGCAGCTGCGCAGGCGCGGCTGGTCGAGGAACTGCGCACGCTGTGCACCAGGTTTTCGGTCAACGTCGTGTTCACCAGTCACTCGCTCGCGTTGATGCAAACCCTGCGGGCCGGCGAGCTGCTGTACCTGGAAACCGTCGGCGACCAGTCACTGCTGGAGGAGCGTTCGTTCTCGTACGTCAAGAGCGTGATGTTCGGCTTCCATGGCTGGGACCGCTACATCCTCGTGGAGGACGAGGAGGCCAAGCAGATCGTCCAGCACCTCATCGCCAAGCATTGCACGCCGGCCTTCTACAGCCATCACATCATCGAAGTGGGCGGCGCGGGGCAGGTCGTCAGCCTCCTGCAGCGCAACCGAGCCCAGCGGTTCCTCGCGCCGGCAGAGGCCGTCATAGCAATCTTGGATGGAGACCAAGCTGTGACGGGTCATGCAAACGAGCCCGACACCTATTGCATGCCGCTGGCGTCGCTCGAGAGCGCCTTCGAGGCCGTGTACGACCAACCCGACTTCGCGCCTCGCCTGCCCCCGAACACGGAGGCCGCCATCCAGCCGCATGGTCGGCACAAAGCCCTATATAAGGCGTATCGGCGACTCCGGCTTCTGTCGGATCAGCGCATTGTGGAAGTTGCATGCGAGCCGCACGCCGCGGCCCTGCAAGTCTTTGCCGAGCAAGTCCTTGTCCCCTTCCTGAGCAACCACCCGGGGGACGGGCTGATCGCACCGGACGCAGCCGAGGAAGCCTAGGTGCCTGGCAAGCGCCGACCCAGCCGTGACCAGTTGCGGTCGCCGCCGCACCATTGGGACGCGGGGCAGTCCCCCAGTCCGACCATGCCTGGACCGCGTAGCACATGGACTCGTGTCTTCTGAGCACGCAATCCGGCGCCCGATGATCACCTTGCCCGGAGGCGTCGCGCAAGGCAGCGTTGCTGGCGACTTGACCATTCGGTCCGGCGCCGAGTGCGGAGATGTTGGCCGCTTCAGGCTGATCTGAGTCATTCGTTGCTCAGCGCCTGAGCGACAGACTCAGCCAACACCGTTCACTGAGAGCCGCTCGCTTGAACGGCAGCTTCAGGCCCGGAACCGACCGCCCGCTTACCGCGCCAGCTCCGTTCAGGCGTGAGCGACGGCCTCGGCGCAAATGGACAAGCATCACGAGAGTGCAAGGGAACCACCTTGCCAACAGCACTGGTGGCATACCCAGGGCGGTCATTCATCGCTTGTGCGCCAGCAAAAATGGCACTTCACCCCGGCCGATTCCGATGTCGAGCAACTCGCGCTCACCCATCTCCAATAGCTCCTTGCGGCCACTGTCGGCCTTTGGCCGCGTGGGAAGAATGCGAAGAAGATCGCCGACTCTCTTACCGGCTTGTCGTAGGGACGCTGTATTCATGGGCTCCATCGTTGCACCTGCCGATCTATCATGGAAGACAAGTCTTCTGATGACGAATATCAGGAAAGCTGATGCGATCACTCAATCTCGACCAGCTTCGTACGCTCGTTTCTGCAGTGGACCTCGGCACCTTCTCTGCGGCTGCCGCGGCATTGCACCTTTCACAGCCCACCGTGAGCCTGCATATCGCTGAGCTTGAGGAAAGGCTGGGCGTTCGCCTGCTCTTGCGCGGCAGCGGAGGTGTCAAACCGACGGGCGCAGGCGACCTCCTTGTCCAGCGCGCCAGAGCGCTGCTTCGTGACGCCGGGGAAGCCGTGGAGGCGGTTCGCCGCTATGCGGCGGGGACTGTCGGCCATGTCAGGCTCGGGTCAACCACCAGCATCGTCACCTTCCTCCTGCCCGACGTTCTACGGTCGATGGAGGCAACGCATCCGAACATTGCTGTCGACATCCGCATCGTCGGGACCTTCGATGCCCTGGCGGATGTGTCCCGTGGCGACCTTGACGTAGCCCTGGTGGGTTCGCAGGAAGTGCCTGAGGACCTCGTCGTTCGACGGTGGCGGCGCGACCCCATGATGGCGTTCTTGCCCGAGTCCTGGGCGCCCCCAAAGCGAGTGACCCCGAAGTGGCTGGCCGACAAGCCCCTCATCGCAAACGACGCGACCACGCTGCTGCACAGGCAGACCGCTGAGTGGTTTGCGTCGGGCGGCGTGGTTCCGCAGCCGCGAATCGAGATGAACTACACCGAGGCCATGAAGAGCCTGGTGGCCGCTGGCTACGGCGCCGCGATCCTTCCTGTCGAGGGCCCCTCTGCTGCCGCAGCAGTGGCCGGCATGCGAGCGGTGCCACTGAGCCCGGCGTTGTGGCGGGAGACCTGGATCGTCCACCGCGCACTGCCCATGGTGGACGGTGCCACGCTCAAGCTGCTGGACACGCTCAAGCAACTCGCTCAGTGGTGATGCGAGCTTGCCTTCCGCCTGAGGTGCAGAAGCGCCTTTGACAGACGGCGAACGCCATCTTCGATGGTGTCCACGTCCAGCAGCGCATAGCCCATGACCAGGCCGGCTGAGCGTGTCGATGTCAGCGCGGCCGTGCTCGGATGGAACAACGGGCTGATGGGATGCACGCGCACGCCTTGATGCCTTGCCGCCTCGATCAGGGCGCTCTCTGCCGCCGCCGGCACCGCTCGGAACCACGCCACGACGTGCAAGCCACTGGCGGCCCCTTGCACCTCAACCTCATCGCCCAGATGACGGCCCAGCGCGTCCACCAACGCGCGCTGTCTTGCCTGCTGCAGGCGGCGGATTCGGCGGACATGCCGGTCATAGCTGCCGTCCTCCAGCAGCCGGGCCAAGGCTCGCTGCACAGCAGTCGCCGCATGTCGGTCGGTCACCCGCTTGGCGTCGGCAAAGGGCTGCACCAATGCAGGAGGCAGCACCATGTAGCCCATCCGCATCTGTGGCGACAAGGTCTTGGAGAACGTGCCCACGTGGATGACGCAGCCACGGGTGTCGAGCGACTGCAGCGTCGCCTCTGGCCGCACTGCGTAGCGGTACTCGCTGTCGTAGTCGTCCTCGATGATC
Source organism: Burkholderiales bacterium (assembly GCA_016195825.1). Taxonomy (GTDB): domain Bacteria; phylum Pseudomonadota; class Gammaproteobacteria; order Burkholderiales; family Burkholderiaceae_C; genus Pelomonas. The sequence continues at coordinate 10,801 of JACPYV010000203.1, forward strand.
CATGCCCGCTGCTCGGCAGCCCAGTCCAACAGTTGCCGCCTCCGCGCGATGGGCAGGAAGGAGCCCAGCGGGAACTGATGCGTCGGCGTGACGTAGGCCAGTTTTGCCGGGCCCAGCTTCCCCAGTTGCTCGGTGACCAGGCCGTGCGCGTCAACGTCGGCGCAGAGCAACTGTGCACCGTAGGCTTCAAAGGCATGGTGCGCCATCCGATAGCCGGGGTTCTCCACGACCACGCCGCCACCCGGATCGACGAGCAAGCGGGCGCAAAGGTCGAGCGCCTGCTGCGAGCCATTGACGATCATGAGCTGCTCGACCGAACAGGCGAGACCGCGAGCCTGGCTGAGGTGCGCCTGTAGAGCCCGGCGAAGCTCCATATTGCCTCGCGGGTCCTCGTACTCAAGGCGCCGACTCCGCTGACTTTCAACGGCGCGCATCGCCTTCACCCAGGTCAGCGTCGGAAAGTCGCTGCCGGACAGCGGCCCGTAGACGAAGTCAATCTCGCCAAGCGCCGTCGGCCTCGGGTCGCTCAGCTTGAGCGCAGCGATATGTTGGCCAATGGCAGACAGTGAGCCGGCGAGCGGGTCTGGTGCGGTTGGCTTCGTTCGCTCACGCTTGGCTCGGCCTGCGTGCATCCCCTGTGCGGCTCCAACGGCGACGCGGCTGGCTGCGCCGGCTCTGCTTTCGATGAAGCCGTCGGCTGCAAGCTGCTCGTACACCAGAGAGACGGTGGCGCGTGACAGACCGCGTTCCAGAGCCAGAGCGCGCGTCGAAGGCAGCGGTGCGCCGGCAGCGTAGGTGCCATCCGCGATGCGTGCGCGGAATTCTTCGTAGAGCGTCCGGCTCAGGCCGGTCCGGCGTTCGTCAGTCGACATGGAAACTGGTCTGGTGAACTGATGCAGAACTGGCTATTTTATACAGGCCAGCATCGGCGCAAAGTGACGCCTTCGCCGGAGTTCCGGCTACATCGACAGCCGGCACGCCCATGTACCTGCCCAAGCAATTTGCCGAACCTCGGATTGAAGAGCTCCATCGCATCGTCCGCGAGAACTCGCTTGGGATGCTGGTGACGAACACTGCCGGTGGGCTGGAGGCCAATCACCTGCCGTTCCTGCTTGACGGCGATGCGGCGGGTGCTGGCACCTTGACCGCGCACGTTGCACGGGCGAATTCTGTCTGGAAGGACGTGCGCGATGGCGACGAAGTGCTCGTTGTGTTCCGTGGCGTGAACGGCTACATCTCCCCGAGTTGGTATCCCGGCAAGAAGGAGACGCATCGACGTGTGCCGACCTGGAACTACGAGGTGGTTCATGCGCACGGCGCCATCCATATCCGTGACGACGAAAAGTTCATTCGAGGCGTCGTGGCCCGGCTAACACGTCAACACGAGGCTGACCAGGCCGAGCCCTGGAAGATGGGCGACGCGCCGCCCGACTACATCACCGAGGAGCTGAAGCACATCGTTGGCATTGAAGTCCGGCTGAGTCGCCTGGAAGGCAAGCGCAAGCTGAACCAGCACCATCAGCCTCAGGACCGCGAGGGCGCCATCCGTGGCCTGGAAGCTCGCGGGAACCAGGGCCTCGCGCAGGCCATGAAGGACACCACGCCGAAGGCTTCGTCATGACGCCATACAGGCTGCACTGCTTCAAGGAATCGGGCAACTCGTACAAGGTGGCGTTGGCTCTATCCATCGCCGGCCTGCCGTGGGACAAGGTCGTCGTTGACTACTTTGGCGGCGAGACTCGCCAGCCGGCCTGGCGGGCTGAGGTGAACGAGCTTGGCGAAGCGCCCGTGCTGGAGGTCGATGGCCGGAAGCTGTCCCAGTCGGGCGTGATCCTGCTGCATCTAGCTGAACACGCCAATGCATTGCGCCTGTCTGAGGAGGAACGCCCTGAGGTTCTCCGGTGGGTGCTGTTCGACAACCACAAGTTCACCGCCAACCTGGCCACCTACCGTTGGCTGCGGACTTTCGCGACGCCGGCCCCACACGAGGCGGTGCTGGCCTTCATGCGCCAGCGCACCGCGGGCGCCTTCGACATCGTCGAGAAGCACCTTGGCACGCAGCGATTCATCGTCGGGGATCGACTGACCATCGCCGACCTGTCCTTGGCGGGCTATGTGTTCTATCCCAAGGAAGAGCTGGGCTTCGACATTCAGACCGAGTACCCGAACATGGCTGCATGGATGGGGCGCATCGCGCAGAATCCGGGCTGGCAGGCCCCCTACGACTTGCTGGGCTGAGGGGCGGATGTACAGCGCCACCTTCACCTTCGCCAAGGGCGAGTACGACGACGAGTTCCACCATCTCGACAAAGTCATTGCCGACGTAGCCAAGGGCATCCCAGGCTACCTGGGTGAGGAAGCGTGGGAGAACCCGACTGCGGGGCTCATCTCGACGGTCTACTACTGGGAGACGCTGGAAGCGCTGCAGCAGCTGGTCGAGCATCCAGCTCACATCGCCGCCAAGCGGAAGCAGGCTCAGTGGATCAACGGCTATCACATCGTCGTTGCCCAGGTCATCCGCTCCTACGGTGACGGCGGTATCGGTCATCCGCTCGCGGCAGCTACCGGCACGCCTCCATCACACCAACCCTGAGCATCCAGCCATGTCGCTTCTCGCCTTCATCTTCGCTGCTGTGGTCCTGGCCATCACCCCAGGCCCCGGCATCGCCTACGTGGTGGCCCGTACCGTGGCCGGTGGCCGCACCGAAGGGTTGGCCTCCTGTCTCGGCACCGGGATCGGTGGCCTGGTCCACGTGCTGGCTGCCGCCTTCGGCCTGTCACTGCTCATCGCGCAGTCGGCGTGGGCGTTCAACTTGGTCAAGTACGTCGGTGCCGCCTACCTCGTCTACCTGGGCGCACGCATGCTGCTGCGCCGCACCCCTGACGACGCCGCGCCGACGGTCAGTGCTCAAGGAGCACGGCGCGCGTTCACGGAAGGCATCGTGGTCGAAGCCTTGAACGTCAAGACGGCCTTGGTCTTTCTGGCCTTCCTGCCGCAGTTCACGGTGCCTGATTCGCCACTGGCATCGCAACTGGTGGTGCTGGGATGCATCTGCGTCGCGCTGAACACCCTCGTGGACGTTCTCGCTGTGCTCGGCGCCGACCGGATGCTGAAATCCAGCAAGGCCCGGGCAGCTCGGGCGAAGGTCTTGAGCCGCGTCTCGGGCGGCACGATGGTCGTGCTGGGCGTTTTCCTGGCCAATGCGCGGCGCGGCACCTGAAGTCGCTTGGCCAAACTGGATTTCCCACGGGCCGCGCGGCCCTGGGCTGAAGCAGGGACGACTCCGCTTCTCGTGCATCGTCGGGGACGGCCCCATCTTCATGGGGAACCTGATGAACTGGATCGTTCTATTCGTTGCCGGCGTTCTTGAGGTCGTCTGGGCTGTCGGCCTCAAGTACACCGAAGGCTTCACGCGGCTTTGGCCGTCCGTAGGGACGGGAGCCGCCTTCCTGCTCAGCATCGGTCTGCTAAGCTGGGCTATGCGCGACCTCCCGGTCGGTACGGCCTATGCCTTCTGGGTGGGCATTGGTGCCGTGGGCACGGCTGTCATTGGGATGGCTTTTTTGGGTGAGCCTGCGACGGCAGCCAGATTAGGGAGCCTGGCGCTGGTGGCTGCAGGCATCGTGGGCCTCAAGCTGAGCTCCAGCGCCTAGGCTAGATTCAAGGCAGCTGGGCAATGCGTTTATTCAACGCGGTTGCTGAGCAGTAAGCGATTGCTGTGGCCCGACGAGGCGTGTGTCAGCCCGCCGACGCGGACGTCTACTTGTCCGCCGGCAACCGTCATCAACGACCGCTCGGCGCACGGCGAGCGGATGTCGGCTTTGTGTCCGAAACCAGGAAGCCAACCAACTGCTACGGATGACAGCAACCGCTGCAGAGCCGCCGATCGTGCAGGCCGCCGCCGGTGCTCAGGAGCACTGGATCGCATGCTCATAGTCCTGAACTGGACACGTCCGCTGAAATACGCATCGTGGCGAAGCTCAGGCGGAGAGATGTCTTAACAGGTAGCTAGCCGACGCTCACATCCAATTGACAAAATCTCCGCGATTTGAAAATCTTAGCAAGTATCACTTCTTGCTCGAGAAAATTTCCATAATTATTGTCAATCAAAGTGGAGTTGTTCACGGGCAATAAAGTCTGCGACAGCGTCCCCCGGAGGGAAGCGATTAAGCGATGTGCCTAAGTCTGCGACGCATGCCCCGCAACGGCTCAAGTTGCCGCTGCGAGCGGCAATAAAGTCCGCGACAAGTGAGCTCGGCACCTGACACCACCCGATGTGACACTGGTGCCATCGTCCATTCGAGAGACATATCCCAGCACCTGCGCAAGTGAAAAAACGGACTCGCAAAAGAAATAACCCACCGAAGTGGGTTATTGAGATCTGATTAGGGTACTGCTACGACCACACTTGCCCAAATCGCATGCACGGAGTCAAAGAACGATGCGGTAAAGCAATTCGATTTGTTGAGCTTAGAAATCATGGGGCTACCCTCCTTAATGTCCACAACCGTGGACTCAGCGGCCAATGTTGAAAATGCGACTTTGAAGAAACCCAAAAGAAGCAGCAAACAGAAGCACGCGAGAGGGGCAAGAGACGCAGGGGTCGAACCTGCCGCCGTACCCATTACCCTAATCAGACGACAACGCCCATTATAGCGAAAACCGACGTTTTGTCAAGCCCCGGCGTCAGTCCGGCATACCGTTTACCTAGCGGCAACTGAACTCGCTCCGATACGCGAAGACCTCGAACAGCAGACGGGGTGTTGCGAACTTTATCTCGGTTGCGGCTAGGACTAGCCGGAGACGCGCTAATGGAGCGCCACCAAGCTCGCCGCGAATCGCCTATAAGCCGGAGCGCTTCTGCCTCAGCGATGTCGGCGCTGGGCGATCAACTTGCAGGCCTACCGCTGCGTCAATCTGATCATTCATCAAGGCGCTCTGCAACTGTGCGATACGGTGAGAAATAGACCTAATTTCTTGGGTAATTTTCGTTCGTACGCATTCATGAATTCCGCGTTTAGTGCGCTTCTCAAGCTCGCGCTTTTTGGCATGAACTTCTTGCTGCAGCTGCGCGATTTCCGCGGCTGTAGTCGGTGATTCGCTGCGATTCACTAGCACCCAGACCTTAATGCTATTGCTTTTTTGCTGCAGCAAGACCCGTTGCAATAGCCGAATCTTTAAAGGCCTCCTTGGAGGCCAACGCTACATTCTTGAAATGGCTGTCCCCTAGTGATGCAAGAAGGGCAAACAACGTGTCTATACCGCCTCCTGCCATCAAGTACAAGGCGGAACGGGTTTGGTGAAGGTGTTGCTCCAAGCTCTGCTGATCATGAGGAGGCGACGGTTGATAGGTGCCGAGGTGAAACGCTGCGCCATAAAGGGTTCCATGCAGCGCTTCAGAAGCGTCTGCGTAAATTGTGAGCAGACTCATGAATAGTCCAGTGCTGCCCAACTTTGCTTCGATAACCGCCACCCTGTCTGGTAGGGATACGCTCGTCCAACGCGTCTTTTCTCTTCCTCTTTCGCTAGTAAATTTCGCGATGGCGGCATTTATTTCTGAAGGAAGTTCAAAATCTCCTCCATTAAGTGATATTCGGGCCTTGACATGACCGTTTGCCTCGATCGCTCTATCCAAGCTACGCCCGGCTTTGTTAAGCGAGTAGTCAATATAGTCCGAGAATTCTGGATTGGTGCACAACTGGAGGAAACAAAAATTTGCCATTCGCTCCAATAGGGCCCGCGAAATAATGTAAGCCTGATTGATTCGGGCGTTCTCGCAAAGGATTCGAATTGATATGGCGTCTTCAATGATTGCGGAGTACAGCGGTAAAAGGCGAGCCACTCTCGGCAGTTCGCTCGCATTTACCGCATTCACGCTTTCCACAAGGCGCCGTATTTGACTATCCAAGAAGTCTGCCAAGAGTTGCGAACCAACGCTGGTACTTACGGTTGACATTTCTTTTGTCGGGCAGCAAACCCTCTAGTTGCCTATATACACGAAGCCGTCCTTGGCCACCTTCCAATATTCAGCTTCATCTCGTCGTCATAGACGTCGATGCAATTCACGCGCAATACGGGAGCGCGCCCCTGCACATCCGGAAGTCGGATCTCCGAAGGCTGCGCGCGTGACAGCGCTGCGTGCCACGGGTAGATCAGCTGCAGCTCGTGACAAGCGAACGCCGAGGCGTAGGCATGCATCTGGTACAGGTCGGCTCCACTTGGCATCAGGTGGCCGCGCTTGTCTGCGTCGACCCTCTTCCACTTCGTGTCTGCGATGGCGATGACGACGTCGTTATGCCTGAACACCAGGTCGGGGCGCAGCTGAAAGGCCGGCTCGACGCGCTCGCCACTGACCAGCGTGCCAAGAAAGCGGGAGGTGTCCTGGCTGTTTACCGACAGTCCCGGGATCCCGCGCAACTGTTGCCTGGCCTCTGAAGCAACCGCAGATTCGAAGAGCTTGTTCATGTCGAACAGTAGGCCTGGCGCTTGATGGCCGCCAGCTCGCAACGACGGTGCCAGCAGCGCCAAGATCCAGCGCGCCCAATCCACCGCAGTGCGATAGCGCTCGGCCTGGCGATTGAACTGGAGTCGCTCCAGTTCGGCGCCCGCCAGACGCGTATCGTCGACCTCATCCAACAGCCCCATCAGCTCAACCCATCGCCGGTGAAGGTCGGCGCGCCGGATCCAGGCACGCGTGCAACGGATGGCCTTCTTCAGCGTGCGGTTCCAAACGTTGTCGGCCGTCAGCTCGTCGAAGTGACAGGTCAGCCTATCTGGCCGGTTGGCGTGCGTGCCAAATTGCCGGCTGAGATCGATGCGACCGCGCACTACCTGAAGCACGTCATCCTGTTCTTGGTACTGACGGAGTAGCCCACCGCGCGCCAGGCTCGCCACGCTGTCGAAAAAGGCTGCGATGAAGACTTCGAGCAGCGGCATACGGCGCAGATGCTGGCCGGTGGCCTGGTGTCTGAAGTGTGCGAAGCGTTCTGTGCGGCTCAGAAGGCGCAACAGCACGCCGCGGCAATCTTCTGCGGAGGTCGCGGCGTCATCCACCTTGGGTAGCACTTCCAGCACCCGATCGCCCAGTCCGACGACGCCACAGTACTGCGCGAGCTTGACGTGGTGAGCGCCGAGTTCACAGAAACCGGGGCGCACTTCGCTGATTTGCGCAAGGCGCTCGGCTTCGGCCGGTGTGAGACTCCAGCCAGCACCGTCCGGCGTTATCGGCAGCGGCTGGTGCTCCAGCGCCGTGAGCACGCGATCGGGGGCCAAAGGCTTGGACATCGCCAAAGCCAAGTCAGGCGTTGCGCTCGTCGTAGATGCCGCAGAAGCTGTCGACTGTCCAGCTGCCCGCAGGAGTGATCACGTGACGGGTGCGCTCGGCGGGTAGCCCTTCCAGACGTTGGCCAGCGAACAAGCGATTGGACGCCTGCGACTCCTCTTGCACGAAGGGGTGGTCACCGGTGGTGGATAGCACCAGGCCCACACGAGCAAAGTCGTCGAAGAAGTACTCTTGCAGCAGCGGGATGATCTGCAGCTCGAAGGCACGCTGGACGCTGGCCAGGGACTCGGCGCGCATCAGATATGCATGCCCGATGCGGTGGTCGCGGTCGAGCAGGAAATCCAGCCGATCATTGATGCGCCGGAGCAGTTTGCCTAGGTCGACGCCGTCCACGTCAGGAGACAGCAGCGTGTAGTCCGGCATGCGCTCCTCGAACTCGAAGCGCCGACGCAGGGCAACGTCCAGCAGCGCAATCGAACGGTCGGCGGTGTTCATCGTGCCGTAGATGTCGAGGTTGCGAGGTGCGTATTCCACTGATCGCGGACACCCATTCCAGGCTGATCGCGGACAGTGTTCCAGGCGATCGCGGACACCCTGAGTGAGGTGCCTGAGTGACGGGCCGGATGGTAGGTCAACTGTCCGCCATCAATTTGGAACGGTGTCCGCGATCAGAGTGGAACGGCGTGCTGGGTCAGGCCTGGGATGAGCCCCGGCGCAGCGACTCGCCCTTGA
>JACPYV010000207.1 GCA_016195825.1 Burkholderiales bacterium
ACTCAACGGCGCCACCGTCAACGCCAACCTCGGCACCGGCGCGCTGACCAGCAACGGCGCCGTGGCCCTCAACGGCACGTCCGCCGCCGGCACCGTCAACGTCGCCAGCGGCACGCTGACCCTGGGCGCGCCGGGCCGGCTCACCGGCCTGCCGGCCACGGCCGTCAACACCGCCGCCCGCCTCGTGCTGGCCGGCAACGAAACGCTGGCCGGGCTGACCGGCGCCGGCAACGTCGACCTCGGTGCCGCCACGCTGGCCCTGCAATGCGCCACCAGCTGCGACTTCGCCGGCGTCATCGGCGGCAGCGGCGGCCTGAGCAACCAGGGCCCCGGCAGCCAGGGCCTGAGCGGCGTCAACACCTACACCGGCGCCACCACGGTCGTTGCCGGCACGCTGCGCCTGAGCGGCGCCGAGCGGCTGGCCTCGGCCACCACGCTGAGCATCGCCAGCGGCGCCGGCCTGCAGCTCGACGCCGCCCAGCATGTCGCGTCGCTCGATGTGTCGGGCACCCTGTCCGGTGCGGGCACGGTCACGGCGCCCACCTACGCGCTGAACAACGGCGCGGTCGTCACCGCCAACCTCGGCGCCGGCGCGCTGACCAGCAACGGCAACGTCGCCCTCGGCGGCACCGCCGCGGCCGGCACCGTCAGCGTCGCCACCGGCACGTTGAGCCTGGGTTCCGCCGACCGCCTAGCCGACACCGCCGCCGTCAGCATCGCCAGTGCGGCCACGCTGCAGCTCAATGGCAACGACACCGTGGGCAGCCTCACCACCGCCGGCACACTGGCCAGGACCGGCGCCGGCGACACACTGACCGCCGCCACGACCACCGCCAGCAACGGCGCCCACCTGGTCGCCAACCTCGGCAGCGGCACGCTGGACACCAGCGGCAACGTGCTGCTGTCCGGCAACGCCGGCGTGCAGACCCTGCGCGTCAACGGCGGCACGCTGCAGCTGGACGGCAGCAACCAGCTGGGCGATGCCCCGGCCGCCACGCTGGCTGCCGGCGCCACGCTGGCACTTTCGGGCGATCAGTCGCTGGGCAGCCTGGCCGGCGCGGGCGCCATCGCCTCCACCGGCGGCACGCTGAGCGTCGGCAGCCGTGGCGACAGCCAGTACGACGGCGTCTACAGCGGCAGCGGGCAGCTGCGCAAGGATGGCAGCGGCACCCTGATCCTGGCTGGCAATAACAGCTACAGCGGCGCCACCACCATCGCCGCCGGCACGCTGCAGCTCGGCACCGGCGCCACCAGCGGCACCCTGGGCAGCGGCGGCGCCATCGCCAACGCCTGCCTGCTGCGCGTCAACCGCAGCGACAGCCTGACGCTGGCCAACGCCATCGGCGGCAGCGGCGCGCTGGCGCAGAGCGGCAGCGGCACGCTGGTGCTGACAGGCAGCAACAGCTACACCGGCACCACCACCATCGCCGCCGGCACGCTGCAGGTCGGCGCCGACGGCACCCAGGGCAACCTGGGCAGCGGCGCCGTCAGCAACGCCGGCCTGCTGCGCCTGCAACGCAGCGACGCCGTCAGCCTGAGCCAGACCGTCACCGGCACCGGCAGCGTGGAGCAGGCCGGCACCGGCACGCTGACGCTGGACACCGCGCTGCAGACCACCGGCACCACCAAGGTCAGCCGTGGCAGCCTGGTCACGCCGGGCGACGAACGCATTGCCAACGGCAGCAGCGTCATCGTCGACGCCGGTGCCGTGCTCAAGCTAGGCGGCAACGAGACCCTGGCCGCGCTGACCAGCGCCGGCAACGTCGAGCTCAAGGGCAACCTGACGAGCAGCGGCGACGTGAAGGTCAGCGGCACGCTGGGCCTGACCGGCACCGGCGCGCAAAGCCTGACCGTCAGCCACCTGGAAGCCAACAACGCCGGCAACACGCTGGGCAGCCAGGCGCTGTCGCTGAACGCGCAGTCCGTGCAGCTGAAGACCGGCGACACCGCCGCGCTCAAGCTCGGCACGGTCAACCTCGCGGCGGACTCCAGCATCTCGGCTGGCACCATCGCGCTGACCGGCGACGTCACGCTGACGGGCGGCACCGCCACCCTCGTGGCCGCCGCCGCGCCCGCGCAGTACACGCCCGAGGCCGGCAAGCAGGCCGCCAATGGTCAGCAGATCGCCATCGCTGACGCCACCATCAGCCAGACCGGCGGCCTCATCCGGGCCACCGGCGGCGCGCTGGCGCTGCAGGCCAAGGGTGGTGGGTCCATCCTGCTGCTGGACGGCGCGGCCAACGACCTCAGCGGCGGCATCTCCGCCGTCAGTGGCACCGCCGGGTCGGCGTGGAACGCCAATTCCGCGACCAACGTGACCCAGCAGAGCCGCATCAGCCTCAGCGGCGACACCGTGCGCGTCAACGGTGCAGGTGTCGAGGGCGACCTCATCACCCTCGACGCCGCCAAGCTCAGCACGGCCAGCAACACCAGCGTCATCCGCGCCCGCTTGCCCTACAGCCCGCAGATCGGCTTCGCCGTGCAGCTGCCGGGCCTCACGCTGAAGATGCGCGACGCAGCCTTCACGCAGACCTACAGCTTCGGCGGCCCCGGCGATGGCAACGCGCTGGCCACCGACGTCGGCAGCAGTGCCACCATCGCGCCGTCGGGCTTCGTCACCGTGCTGCCCAAGAAGCCCACGGCCCTGGGCTCCACCGCCATCTACGTCAGCGGCCCGCCCGCCGGCACCAACGGCTACCGGCTGTTCTACGACGGCGCCAGCCGCAAGTCCGAAGTGCCGCTGGTGTACAACGGTGCCGCGCCGTCCACCCCCGAAGCGCAAGGCTCCATCTCCGCCACTGTCGCGGTGTCGGAAGGCGCCCGCAAGGACCGCTTCGAGGAAGCCGTGCGCACCGAGAACGTCGCCATCCGCCTGCGCTCCGGTGTCATCGCGGAAGTCGGCGCCGGCCGGCCCGCCACGGTCGGCAGGGAAGGTATCCGCCCGCCTGAGGGCTGCAACCCCACGGCCGAACTGGGCTGCGAAAAATGAGTCTTCAACCGGAGTCCTCCTCCATGACCGCCCACCGCCCCGGCAAGATCCGCCGCCGCACCGTGCTGGAGTCGCTGCCCAGCCTGCTCGCCGGTGTGCCGGTGCTGGCTCAGGCGCAAGGCGGTGCAGACACTGCCCCGCCGTCGCGGCTGGCGCTGCTGGTCGGCAACCGTGAGTACCCTGAGCCCGACGACCTGCCACCCACGCACAAGAACGTGCAGGACCTGCGCCACGCGCTGGAGCAGCGCGGCTTCAGCGTCACCGATGCACTCGACGTCGACGCCGCCAAGACCCGCCAGGCCATCGAAGGCTTCGCGGCCAGCGTCAAGGCTGGCCCGCCCGACACCGTCGCCTTCTTCTACTTCACCGGCCACGGCCTGCAGCTGGACGCCGAGAGCCTGCTGGTAGGCGCCGGCACCAGCCCCAAGGCCAAGGCCGAGGTGCTGGGGCGCAGCAGCGTCAGCGTCATCAAGGACGTCGTCCAACGCATGCCCAGCCGCCCCGACGCGCTGACCATCGCCGTCATCGACGCCTGCCGCACCAACATCCGCGCGGCCGTGCAGGCCAGCGACGGCCTGAACCAGATCGAGGTGCCGCCCGGCTTCCTGGTCGCCTTCTCCACCGGCGCCGGCAAGCCGGCCATTGCGCCCGCATCGGCCAACCTGAGCACCTTCTACACAGCCTCCCTCGTCAAACTGCTCAACTCCGCCGACGAGGAAGCCACCTGGTCCGACTTCTTCTCCATCGTGCGGCTGGACGTGCTCAACGTCATGCGCAACCACCCGGTCGAAGCCGTGCGGGCGCTGGCGCAGGACTCCTTCATCGCCAAGGACGTGCGCCGCGGCGTGACGCTGGCCCGCCCGCGCCCCAAAGCCGACACGCCCCCGCCGCCCGCGCCTCCGCGCGAACCCGACGACCTGGAGGATTGGGCCGCCGTGGAGAAGAGCATCTGGCCGCAAGAGGTCTCGCAGCTGGCTGACGGCTATCTGCAGCGCCACCCCAAGGGCCGCCGCGCGCTCGCCGCGCTGGCGGCGCGCGAAGGCGCCAAGGAGGCCAACCAGGTGCTACGCCGCGCCGACGTGCGCCTGTACCGCACCGCCTTCAACGCCGGCGACGGCGCGCCCGAGGACCTGCTGGCCGACATCCACAAGTCTGCCCGCGGCGACAAGGACGCCGCCGCCCGCGTGGCGCGCCGATACCGCGAGGGCGGCGCCCAGCCCACGCCGGGCCGCTACGAAGGCTGGCTGCAATACGCCGCTGGGCTGGGCAACGGCATCGCCGCCTACGAGCTGGCGCTGCACTACCGCCGCAGCGCCCAGCCACTGCTGGCCGCGCAGTTCGAGTCGCGGGCCCGCGAGCTCGGCTACACGCCGCCGCCGACGCTGGATCACTATCGCAAATAAGCCCGTCCGCGGCGGGACCGCCCGCGCCGGCCTCGCCTAAAGTGGCGGGCTCATCCCCGCGCCCCGCGTCGCAAGCAATGACCGACACCCGCCCAGGCCCGCTAGACCCCACGCTGGTCGCCGTCATCGAAGCCGGCTGGCCAGAGATGGTGACCCGGCTGGCCGACCGGCGCGAGGCTTTCGTCGCGCGCGCCGGCGAGCAGGCCCGCCAGCAGGGGCTGGCCGACACCGACAGCGCCGCGCGCTACCTGAACCTGTGCTTTGCTTTCGGCCCGGCCTTCGAGACCCGGCCGGAGAACGAATGGGCGCTGGCCTTGCTGGTGGACGAGCGGCTGGGCAACGGGGTCAAGCTGCACCAGCTGGTGCTGGCCGGCGCTGAGGAACTGGTGCGCCGCGGCGGCGAAGCGCAAGCCCTGCGGGCATCCGACGCCCGGCTGCTGGATGCGCTCGACAGGGTGCGCGGTGCCGACGCTCCGCCGCTGCCGCGCCGTGCCTGCGACATCGAGGCACTGGAGTTCCGCGCACTGGACCTCGACTGGCGCCGCGAGTATCGGCTCGAGGGCGGCGCCTGGCAGCACCTGCCCGGGCCGCCCGCGCCGCCGCCGCTGCGGGTGGACGCCACCCACCCGGCTGTGACGCGCCTGTGCCTGCTGAGCCAGGCCGCCAGCGAGGGGCAGCAGACCCGGCTGCAGGTCCGCCAGGCGGCGCATGGCCAATGCGGGCTGGCCGTGCCGCACCCGCAGCTGCGCTGGCTGGGCGGCCACGGGCTGATGGCTGCCCAGGGCCATGCCGCGCAGACCACCAGTTGGTCCGTGGCCGCGCTGCCACCGCCCGCCGCGCCGCAAGGCTGGGGCGCGCTGCTGCTGCAGGAACCTTCGCCGGAACTCACACTGCTGGAGCTGAACAGCTGCGGCCTGCGCGACCGCGGCGTGCCGCTGGGCTCACAGCACATCCAGCTGTGGGCATGGCCGGCCCAGCAGTGGCTGCTGACCTGGCAGCGTGACCGCCTGCTGGAGCAGACCTGGCCGCGCCAAACGTCTGCCGTGCCGCCGCCGCCCGCGTCCCAGGGCCTGCGCCTGCGGCTGGCCCGCGACGGCGCCCCGCGTGCGGCGCCGCGCTGGGCCGAAGGCCTGGGGCCAGGACTGGAGAACGCCCTGCTGGCCGGCGCCGAACGGCTGTTCGCCGCCTGGTCTGCCAGCGCGCAGTCGCCACGCATGAGCCTGCGCGCCGGGCTTTTCAACGGCCACGCGGCCGTGACCTGGGGCCTGCGCGAGGGCGCCGACGGCCTGGCCGGCGACCCGCTCCTGCGGGTCGTGGGTGACTTCAAGCTGGGCATGACGCTGGACCTGCTACTGAACGGAGAGATCGAGCAGGCCGGCGCGCGCACGCAGCTGAGCCTGCGCATCGCACTAGCCACCGAGCTGGCGCTGCAACTGTCGCGCGAGACCGCCGAGCCGCCGCTGGCCGAGGCGCTGGCGCCCGTGCAGCAGGCCATCCGCTGCCCGGTCACGCTGGAGTTCGCGCCCATCGCCGGCGAGACCGGCCTTCTGTGGAGCGAGTTCGGTCCTGCCACCGGCGCGCTGGTCGGTGCCTTCGGGCTGCGGCCACGCCCCGAGGGCGGCGGTGCCTGGCAGTGGTTCCTGCAGCTGGCGCTGGAGCCCGTCGTGGCACCGATGGCCGTGCAGGACCCGCTGCTGGGCCGGAGCAGCCAGCACGTGGCGCTGCTGGGTTCGCTACCGCTGCTGGACTGGAGCCTGGGCTGATGGAACGCTTGCTGGTCCTGCGCTTGCAAACCCGTGGCGTGGCTGCGCAGGCCTGCCTCAACGGCTTCACGCTTGCGCAACTGCCGGCCGCGGGCGGTGTGCAGATACTCGCCGTGCACGAGTACACGCTGGCCGGCGCGAACCGGCTGGAGCTGGTCATCGAGCCCCAGGTCGCCGCGACCGAGCCCCGCCTGGCCGAGGGGCCTCGGTTCGCGCGCCTCCAACTGCTGCTGCCGCGCGTGGGCCAGGCCGCCAGCGACGAGCAGTCGCGCTGCCTGGCCACGCTGGACTGGGCCGTCGAGGACGGCGAGCTCTACCGCGCGCCGACCGTCGTGCAGCAAGAGGTCGACATCCCAGTCAAGTTCCCGCGATGGCGCTGGCAGGACGCGCCGCCGCTGCCCGAGCTGGGCACGCTGGCCGCGCCGGTGCTGGCGTTCGCCCAGGAGCAGGCCGTGGCGCTGGCCAAGGGCGACCCCGAGCCCTGGCTGGTCGCGGCGCGGCTGCGCTTCGAGGAGCTGGCCGCGGCCTACCAGCGCAAGCCCGCTGACGACCTGGCCCGCTGGCGGGCACGGGTGCAGCTGCTGCATGCGCAAAAGGCCTTGCGCGGCCCGCTGCCCACCGCGTCGACGCTGATGCTCAAGCCCACCGCCGACGGCCGGCTGGTGGAGTGCCTGACGACCGAAGGCGCGCCGCTGCTGCAGTTCAACCGGCCCGACGGCGGCCGCATCGCGCTGCCCATGCGCATCGCCGTCGTGGAAGGCCGGCTCTACGTGCTGCGCTGAGGGCGCCGGCGCGCAGGGCTGACGTATGCTCTTTACGGCTCATCGTGAGCACCATGGAACCAGGGGAAGCAGGGAATGATCGTGCTGTGCGTGAGCAGCTACAACGGCGCACCCACCGAGCCGCGCGAAGCCAGCTTTGACGAGCTGGGCGGCACCATCGGCCGCGCCACCACCAACCAGTTGGTGCTGCCCGACCCCGACCGCACCATCTCGCGCGTGCACGCCCAGGTCGTGCTGCGCAACGGCGTCTTCGCCGTCGTCGACCGCGGCAGCAACGCCATCAGCGTCAACGGCACGCCGCTCGGCAACGGCCGCGAGTCGCCGCTCAAGCCCGGCGACACGCTGGACATCGGCGGCTATGTGATCCAGGTGCGCAAGGGCCACCAGACCATCGCCGCCGACCCCTTCGGCGATCTCTTCGGCGCACCGGCCTCGCGCCCGCCCGCACCCCGCCCCGCCCCGCCAGCATTCACGCCGGCACCGTTCACGCCGGCCCCATTCGCACCGGCCCCATTCGCACCGGCACCGTTCGCAGCACCCACCCCACCCCCACCGGCCGGCGCCATCCCCGCCGACTGGGACCCCTTCGCCCCCGATGTGCACACCAGTGCGCCGGGGCTGGACCTGGTCACCGCCAGGCCGAGCGACCCGCTGGGCCTGGGCGGGGCCGCGCAGCCGCCGATGTCGGCCGGACCGTCGCTGGACGACATGTTCGGGCTGGGTCCACTGGGCAGCGCACCGGCAGACCCGCTGGGCGTGCTCAGCGCCGCACCGGCCGCAGCCAACACCGCCGCCGACGGCGACCCGCTGCGCGCCTTGATGCAGCCCGCGCGCACGCCCCAGGCGGTCACCGCGGACCCGGTCTCGGACCTGCAGCTGCCCTGGCAGGCTGCGTTGACGCCGCCCTCCGTCCCTGCCCCCCCGGCCCCCAGCGGCGCCGTGCTGTCCTGGGACGATTCCATGCAGGACAACAAGGTCATCACACTGCCGGACGTGCGCCACATCGACGGCGGACTGGACCCCACGCCAGCCCCAAGCCGCGCTTCACCGGCCACGCCTCAACCGTCAACGGCAGAAACCGGCGACACCACCGCGCTGCTGGACGCGCTGATGACCGGCCTGGGCCTGCCCACGACGCCGCTGCAGACCCTGACGCCGGCCACCATGCAGCTGATCGGCGAGCTGCTTCGCGAGTCCACGCGCGGCGCCGTCGAGCTGCTGCGCGCCCGCGCGGCGCTCAAGCAAGAGGTGCGGGCGCAGATGACCATGATCGTCACGCAGGGGAACAACCCGCTGAAGTTCTCGCCCACCGTGGAGGTGGCGCTGAACCACCTGCTGGGCCCGAAATCGACCGGCTTCATGCCGCCGGCGCGCGCGATGCGCGACGCCTTCGACGACCTGCGTGCCCACGAGATCGGCGTGATGGCCGGCATGCGCGCGGCGCTGGACGGCGTGCTGGCCCGCTTCGACCCGCAGGTGCTGGACAGCGCCATCACCAAGCGCGGCGCGCTGGCGTCGCTGCTGCCGGGCTCGCGCAAGGCCCAGCTGTGGGAGCAGTTCCAGCAGCTGTACACCCAGCTGTCGCGCGAGGCGGCGGACGACTTCCACACGCTCTTCGGCAGGGCCTTCCTGCAGGCCTACGAAGACCAGCTCTCGGCCCTGGAAGCCGAGCCCGGGCCCGGCCCCGCAGCACGTCGCTGAGGCAATCGGCATGCTGGCCATGGAAGTCGCCATCCTGTCCGAACGCGGCGGGCGGCCATACAACGAAGACGCCTGCGGTCACTGGCATTCGGACCATCACCTCTGCTGCGTGATGGCCGATGGCGCCGGCGGTCATGGCGGCGGCGACGTCGCGTCGCGGCTGGCCGTGCGCAACCTGCTGACCGCCGTGGCCGAGCACCCCACTGACTGCGGCGAGCTGCTGCCGCAACTCGTGCGGCAGACCAACCAGACCATCCTCGACCAGCGCCAGACCGGCACCCGCTGGGCCGACATGCACAGCACCGTCGTCTGCCTGCTGGTGGACTTCATCGAGCACCGCGCCTACTGGGCGCATGCGGGCGACTCGCGCCTGTACTGGTTCCGTGGCGGCAGGCTCAGCAGCCGGACCAAGGATCACAGCATGGTGCAAGGCCTGGTGGAGGTGGGGCTGGTGGAACCCGACGCGCTGCGCCGACATCCCCAGCGCAGCGAACTTCGCTCGGCTTTGGGCGCCCAGCCCCACGAGCTGGATGTCAGCGCCCCGCCCAACCCGGCCGATGTCGCCGCGGGTGACTGTTTCCTGCTGTGCAGCGACGGCCTGTGGGAGCACGTGGACGACCGCGACCTGGAGCAGGCGCTGGCCGGCGCCGCCACGCCACGCGGCTGGCTCGACGACCTGTGCCGGCGCGTGACCGCCGCCACGCAGGCCAAACCGGGGCACGACAACTTCAGCGCCATGGCGCTGTGGTTGAGCCGGCCCGCCCCCTGACCGGAGACTGCAATGCCGAATCAATGTTGCATGGGCGCCCAGATGAAGTGCAGCTTCGGTGCCGCGCCCAGCGGCCTGATGCCCACGCCCAAGCCCATCATGACCAGCAACAAGATCGCGGCCAACATCATGGATCACGCGCCGATGGTCAACATCCTGCCCTTCGGCATGTGCAAAAGCCTGGCCAACCCGACCGTGGCCGCCGCGACAGCCGCGGCGATGGGGGCGCTGACGCCCATGCCCTGCATCCCCGCCACGCCGGCGCCGTGGATTCCCGGTGCGCCTACCGTGCTGGTGGCCAATTTCCCGGCCCTGGACAACACCTGCAAGCTGATGTGTATCTGGGGCGGTGTCATTGAATTCAGTGACGCCGGCCAGACCACCCACCAGATCCCTTGAGACCCCGAGCCTCCCGGGCGAGGCTTGGGAATCGGCGTAGCCAAATGACAACGCCGCCCAAAGGCGGCGCTGCAAGGGAGCCGAGGCAGCTCAGGGGGGCGCCTGACGGCCGATCTCGACGCGGCGGTTCTCGGCGGCGAACGGGTCCGCCTTGACCTTGGGCGCGCTGGCACCCAGCCCGACCGCGGTCAGCATGCTGTCCTCGGCGCCGTGCGCCACCAGGTAACGCTTGACCTCCTCGGCACGCTTTTGCGACAGCGCCTGGTTGCCTTCGCTGGCGCCGGACGCATCGGCATGGCCCTCGATGCGCACCGTCTTGCCGCTGCCGCGCTTGGATGCCAGGGCCTCGGCAAACACGTCCAGCTGCTTGCGCAGGCCGTCGGGGATGTCGGCCGAGCCGACCTTGAAGGCCAGCGCCGGCAGCGAGAAGCGCACCGCGGGCTTGAAACCCATGCACTTGAAGCCGGCCGCGACCAGCTGCTCGCAGGCGTCTTCGGGGAACAGGCCTTCCTTGACCGCGCCGACGCTGGGCACGGCATTGCCGACTTCAACGGTCTCCTGGGCCTGGACAGCACCACCCGCGAACAGGGCGGCGGTCAGCAACATCAAAGGCAGGGGGCGGCGAACAATCATGGCGAACTCCCGATCAACGGCAGCCGGGTACCACAGAATCCGGCGACCAAGTCGCTCCGCGCGGACGCAGAACGACGGAATTTGAGCAGTAATGATATCGCCCGGGCCGATTGCGCAACACCCTTAAATGTGCGGACCCGGGGCCTGCCCCCTGTCGCGGCGACACGGCCGCCGTGTATCGTTCGCGCCGGACGCTGGGCCAGCCTTTCGCACGGCAGTCCGGTCCACCGCGAGTCTCAGCCTTTGCTTTTAACAACATGACCCGGCATAACAAAGTGATGTGGACGGAGGGCATGTTCCTGCAGCCCCAGCACTTCCAGCAGCAGGAACGCTTCCTCTCCCGGCAGCTGGACGCCCGGCTGGCCAGTGCCAGCCTGCATCCGGAAGGCTTCTCGACGCTGCAGATCGACCAGCCGGCGCTGTTGCAAGGCCAGTTGGCGCTGACGGCAGCCACCGGCGTCATGCGCGACGGGCAGGCGTTTGCGATGCCGGACGACGAGCCCGCGCCACCGGCCCTGGACATCCCGCTCGAGACCCGCGACGAACTGGTGCTGCTGGCCGTTGCCCGCACGGAGCCCGGCGTCGTGGAAAGCGACGTCGAGGGCGAGCAGGCCGGCATGCCGCCGCGCTACCGGGCGCTGGAGCTGTCGGTGGCGGACTGCCATGCGCGCAAGCTCAGCGAGGCCCCGATCCAGATCGGCCGGCTCAACCTCCGCCTGGTGCTGGAGAGCCGCGCCGGCAACGGCTTCGTGGGCCTGGGCGTGGCGCGCATCGTCGAGCGCCGAGCGGACGGCCGCGTGGTGCTGGACACGCGCTACATCCAGCCCATGCTGCAGGTCAGCGAGCAAGTCCTGCTGGAAGGCTGGCTGCGCGAGGTGCTGGGCATGCTGCACCAGCGCGGCGAGGCGCTGGCGGCGCGGCTGGCCCAGCCGGGCCGCGCCGGCGTGGGCGAGATCGCCGACTTCCTGCTGCTGCAGACCGTCAACCGGCACGAGCCGCTGTTCGACCACGCCCGCCAACTGCGCCCGCTGCACCCGGAGCGGCTGTACGCCATGTGCCTGGCCCTGGCCGGCGAGCTGGCATGCTTTCGCGAGAAGCGTCGCCCGCCCAGCTACCCGACCTACGCCCACCACGACCTGGCGGGCTGCTTCGAGCCGCTGCTGGCGGACATCCGCCAGTCGCTGTCCATGGTCATGGAGCAGTCGGCCATCCCCATCGAGCTGCAAGACCGCAAGTACGGCGTGCGCGTGGCTGTCATCGCCGACGCGGAGCTGCGCCGCAGCGCCAGCTTCGTGCTGGCCGTCAACGCCCAGATGCCGGGCGACGCGGTGCGCGCACGCTTCCCCACGCAGGTCAAGATCGGCCCGGCCGAGAAGATCCGCGACCTCGTGAACCTGCAGCTGCCGGGCGTCACGCTGCGGCCCATGCCGGTGGCACCGCGCCAGATCCCTTACCACGCGGGCTTCAACTACTTCGAGCTGGAGACCCGCGGCAATGAGCTGTGGAAGCAGCTCGAAACCTCCGGTGGCCTGGCGATGCACATCGCCGGCGAGTTTCCCGGGCTCGAACTCGAGCTCTGGGCGATCCGCTGAACGGCCGCGCCGCCCCCCCACCTCTCCAGCCATCACGGCCCCAAGGCAAGCATGAACGAGAACGACCCCTTCTCGGCCTTCGAGCAGGAGCGCACCATCATCAAGCCCGGCGCTGGGCGCGCTGCGGCGGCCACGCCGGCCCAGGCTGCGCCGCCCGCCGGCGCTGCGCCGGCTGCCGCGCTGCCGGATGATCTGCCCCTGCCGCAAGGCCTGAACCCGCTGCTTCAACTGGCAGCACCGCTGCTGTCGACGGCGAGTCAGCTGCGCGCCATGCCCCAGCACCCCAACCCGGCCGGGCTGCGAGCGGCGCTGATCGAGTCGGTCAAGCGCTTCGAGCGCCAGGCGCAGATGCGCGGGCTGCCGCAGGAACATGTGGTGGCGGCACGCTACATCCTGTGCAGCTTCATCGACGAGTGCGCGTCCAGCACGCCCTGGGGCGGCTCGGGGGCTTGGTCCAGCCAGAGTCTGCTGGTCCACTTCCACAACGAGAGCTGGGGCGGTGAGAAGGTGTTTCAGCTGCTCGGCAAGCTGGCCGAGAACGTCAGCGCCCAGCGGCCGCTGCTGGAGCTGCTGCAGGTGGTGCTGGCGCTGGGCTTCGAGGGCCGCTATCGCGTGCTCGACAACGGCAAGGCACAGCTCGACAGCGTCAGCGAGCGCCTGTCCAGCCTGCTGCGAGAGCAGGCCGGCCCGCCGCTGCGGGAGCTGTCGCCGCAGTGGCGCGGCGTGGCGCTGCGCCCCACCAAGCTGGCCGACGGCCTGCCGCTGTGGGTGCTGGCGGCGCTGACCGCCGGCGTGCTGCTGCTGGTGTTCATCGCGCTGCGGCTGTCGCTGCATGCGCGCACGGACGCCACCTTCGAGTCGCTGCAGGCCATGGACGTGCGCGCTGCGGCCCTGCCCGCCCCGCCGCCGCCGCCCGCGGCCACGCCGCGCCTGGCCACGCTGCTGCAGCCGGCCATCGCACGCGGTGCCGTGCAGGTGCAGGACCTGGCCAACAAGTCCATCGTGACCATCGCCGGCGACGGCTTCTTCGAGCCCGGCAGTGCCGAGGTGGCCGGCGCCGTGCGCCCGCTGCTGGCCGAGATCGCCGCGGCGCTGGCGCAGCTGCCGGGGCCGGTGACCGTCACTGGCCACACCGACAACCAGCCAATCCGCTCGCTGCGCTTCCCGTCCAACTTCGACCTGTCTCGCGAGCGTGCCGAGGCCGTGCGCCAGCTGCTGCTGCCCACGCTGACCGGGCAGCGCCTGCGCGCCGAAGGCGTGGCGGACAGCCGCCCCGTCGCCGACAACGCCACGCCGGCCGGTCGCGCACGCAACCGCCGCGTCGAAATCACGCTGGCCGTCCAAGGCAACTGAAGCCATGAATCGAATCGTCTCCAAGCTGTTCAGCCCCGTGGTGCTGGGCACGTTGGCCGTGCTGGTGCTGTCGGCCCTGGTCTGGTGGCTGGGCCCACTGATCGGCTTTGGCGAGAGCCACCCGCTGGACCCCACCTGGGTGCGCGTGCTGGTCGTGGCACTGCTGTGGCTGGGCTGGATCGGTCGCCTGGCCTGGCAAGCCTGGCGGCGCCGGCGCACGAACGCCGCGCTGATCCAGGGCATGAGCGGCGGGCCGTCCGCTGGCGACCGCGAGGCCCAAGTGCTGGCCGAGCGCTTCAACGAGGCCATGACGCGGCTCAAGGGTTCGTCCGGGCGCTCGCTGCTGCAGCCGGGCGCCTACCTGTACGAGCTGCCCTGGTACATGTTCATCGGCGCGCCTGGCTCGGGCAAGACCACGGCGCTGCTGAACGCCGGCCTGCAGTTCCTGCTGGGCGACGGCAAGCAGGGCGCGGAGCTGCGCGGCGTGGGCGGCACGCGCAACTGCGACTGGTGGTTCACCAGTGAGGCCGTGCTCATCGACACCGCCGGACGCTACACGCTGCAGGAATCCGACGAGAAGGTCGACGCCCAGGCCTGGGACAGCTTCCTGGCACTGCTGAAGAAGACGCGGCCGCGCCAGCCGATCAACGGCGTGCTGCTGACCGTCAATGTGCAGGACCTGCTGCAGCAGGGCGCCCCCGAGCGTGCCCAGCACGCCGCCAAGCTGCGCGAGCGGCTGCACGAGCTGCAGACCAAGCTGGGCGTGCGCGCGCCGGTTTACGTGCTGGTCACCAAGGTCGACCTGATCGCCGGCTTCAACGAGAACTTCGCCGACCTGCCCAAGGAGGAGCGCGACCAGGTCTGGGGCTTCACGCTGCCCTGGCAGGACGGCGCGGCGCCCGACCTGATGGGCGCCTTCGACAGCGGCTATGCAGGCCTGGAGCAACGCCTGGGCGAGCGCAGCCCTGAGCGCATGCTGGCCACGCGCGACCCGATGCGCCGCGCCGCGGTCTTCGGCTTCCACCAGGAGTTCGCTGCACTGCGAGGCCCGCTGCGCGAATTCCTGTCCACCGTGTTTGCGTCGGGCGGCAGCCTGCAGGCCACGCCGCCGGTGCGCGGCGTCTACTTCACCAGTGGCACTCAGGAAGGCACGCCCATCGACCGCGTGATGGGTGCCCTGGGCCGTAGCTTCGGGCTGACGCGCCGCGCCTCGGCCAGCCTGGCCGGCCAGGGTCGAAGCTACTTTCTGCTGCAGCTGCTGCACGACCTGGTGTTCGTCGAGCGTGGCCTGGGCGTCTGGAACGCCGGGGCCGAGCGCCGCCGCCAATTGCTGTACTGGTCCGGCGTGGGTGCGCTGGCGACGCTGTCGGTCGCGCTGCTGGTCGGTTGGGCGGTGAGCTATACGCGCAACCAGGTCTATGCCGACGATGTCGCCGCCGGCCTGCCCAAGGTCCAACAGGCGCTGGCCGCCGTGCCGCCCGCACCCCAAGGCGACGTGACCGTGGCGCTGACGGCGCTGAGCGAGGCTCGCGCCGCCGCAGCGCCCGAGGGCTTTGCGGTGGACCGCCCGCCCGCGCTGGCGACCTTTGGCCTTTACCAGGGCGGCAAGCTGGACGCCGGCGCGCGCCTGGGCTACGAGCGCGCCCTGCCACACGCGCTGGCGCCACGCATTGCTGCACGGTTGCACGAACGGCTGCGCGCGGCCAGCCGAGACAACCTGGAGAACGCCTACGAGGCGCTGAAGAACTACCTGATGCTGTACTCGCCAGGTCACTTCGACGCCGACGGCCTGCGCGCCTGGATCGGCAGCGACTGGGATCAGCAATACGCCCGCAGCCTGACGGCCGAGCAGCGCCAGGCGCTGGACGCCCACCTCGACGCGCTGCTGGCGCTGGGGGCCCCGGCCGCCATCGCGCCCATGGACCAGACGCTGGTGGGCAGCGTGCGCGAGATGCTGGTGGCCTACCCGCTGGAGTACCGCGTCTTCAGCCGCCTCAAGCGCCAGAGCCGCGGCGGCGACCTGCCGGAGTTCTCCGTGGCCTCGGCTGCTGGCCCGGATGCGGCCAAGGTGTTCACCCGCGCCAGCGGGGAGCCGCTGTCGCGTGGCATCCCCGGCCTGTACACGCGTGACGGCTACCGACGCAGCTTCCAGTCGTCTCTCGCGCTGGTGGGCAGCAAGCTCGCCGCCGAGGAGAGCTGGGTGCTGGGTGTGGCCGCCGACCCGCAGCGCCAGAAGGACTTGCTGCTGGGCGACCAGCTCAACAACCGCGTGCGCCGGCTGTTCCTGGAGGAATACATCAAGGTCTGGGACAAGTACCTGGCCGACGTGAAGCTCGTTCAGCTAGGCGGCCTGGCCGGCAGCATCGAGGCCTCGCGCCTGCTCGCATCGCCCGACTCGCCGCTGGCCAAGCTGACCCGCCGCGTGGCCGAGGAAACCACCCTGGTGCCCGCCCCCGTCGCGCCGGCTGGCGGCCTGGCCGCAGCGGCCAACGCGCTCAACGACAAGCTGGCCCAGGCCAAGGCCGATGCGGCACGCATGGCGGACGGCGGCGCGGCACCGGCCGCCGCGGGTGGCGTCGCGGTCGAGCAGATGGTGGACGACCACTTCGCCAACTACCGGCGCCTGGTGACCGGCTCGCCAGCGCCCATCGACGACACGCGCAAGCTGTTCGAGGAGCTCAACCTGCAGTTGGTGGCCATCGACGCGGCACAGAAGAGCAAGGCCCCGCCCCCGGCCGGTGGCAGCGGCGGCGCCAAGTTGAAGGCGGCGGCCGGCCAGCAGCCCGAGCTGATCCGCGGCGTGCTGGAGACATTGGCCGATGCGGGTGACCGCCAGGGCCGCAACGCCGAGCGCGACCTGTTGACGGCTGAGCTGCGGCCCATCACCGAGTTCTGCCAGCGCGCCATCGCCAATCGCTACCCCTTCGCGCCCAACTCACGCGCCGACGTGCTGCCCGAGGACTTCGGCCAGCTGTTCGGTAACGGCGGCATGCTGGACGACTTCTTCCAGCGCCGCCTGCAGCCGCTGGTGGACACCGGCACGGCCAGTTGGGGCTACAAGCCGCTGCCCGATGGCAGCCGGCCGGCTGCGCCCGCGGCGCTGGCCGAGTTCCAGCGCGCGGCACGCATCCGCGAAGTGTTCTTCCGCGGCGGCGGCAAGGCGGCGGGTTTCCGGGTCGACATCCGCGCCGGCGAACTGGCTGACGGGCTGAAGGAGCTGAGCCTGGACATCGACGGCCAGCACCTGGCCTTCACGCCCGGCGGCACGGCAGTGACGGTCACCTGGCCCAGCACCCGCGTCGCCTCGCAGATCAAGCTCAACACGACGCCGGCGCTCGCCACCCCGCTGGTTTTCGAAGGGCCATGGGCGCTGTTCCGGCTGTTCGAGCGCTTCGAGGTGCAGCCCGGCGCCCAGCCCGAGAAATTCAGCGTGCTGCTCAACCTGGAAGGCCGCCGCGCCCGCCTGGACGTGACGGCGGCCAGCGTCTTCAACCCGTTCCGGCTGCGCGAGATTTCGCAGTTCCGCTGCCCGGGGGCGATGTGAGCGGCGACGGCGGGAGTGCGGTGATTGCCGGCTGGCACGGCAAGCTGCCCAGCCTGGGCGACTTCGCTTCCCGCCGGCTGGACGCCGACTTCGTGGCCGTCTGGGACGGCTGGCTGGCCGCCGGCCTGGCCAGCCTGCGCCAGCAGTCGCCAGAGGGCTGGCTGCAGCACTACCTGGCCTGCCCGGCCTGGCGCTTCGTGCTGATGCCGGGTGCGCTGCCCGCCCCGTTCGGCGACGCGGCCTATGCCGGCGTGCTGATGCCCTCGGTCGACCGCATCGGGCGCTACTTCCCGCTGACGCTGATCGCGCCGCTGCCGGCGCCGCCACGCACCGAGGTCGAATTGCGCCAGTTGCTCAGTTGGCTGCATGACCTCGATGACCTCGCCGTCGACGCCTTGCAGGACGACTGGCCCATCGAGCGGCTGGAGAGCGAGCTGACCCAATGCCCGCGCCCTCACTGGGACGCCACGCCGGAGCCCTCGCCGTTGCTGCCCACCGCTGGCGGCTTTGCCTCGCACCTGGTAGCCGGCACCCAGGCCATCGTGGACCTACTTGCGGGTGGCCAGGCCCAGGCCTTGCGGCAGCAGGCAGCCGGACACGCCTTCTGGTGGGCCGATGGCGAAACCGGCGAGCGACGCCTGCTGGCCACCCACGGGTTGCCCCAAACTGACGACATGCGGCTGCTGTTCGGCGCCGCGCCCCCCGCATCATCATGAGCGCCTCCGACGACGACCTGCCCACGCAGATCCAGCCCCCACCCGCCGACAAGACGCAGCGCATCGAACCACCCGCCGCGAGCCGGGTGCCCGCCGCGCTGGGGGATGGCAACTCCCTGCCCATCGGCACGCGGCTGAACGAGTTCGAGCTGACCCGCATGCTGGGCGAGGGTGGCTTCGGCATCGTCTACCTGTCCTGGGACCACTCGCTGCAGCGCAAGGTCGCCCTGAAGGAGTACATGCCCTCGCAGTTGGCCTCGCGCGGCGTGGGGACCGACGTCAGCGTGAAGGCCGAGCGCTACCGCGACACCTTCGAGGCCGGCCTGAAGAGTTTCATCAACGAGGCGCGCCTGCTGGCCCAGTTCGACCACCCGGCGCTGGTCAAGGTCTACCGCTTCTGGGAGGCCAACGGCACGGCCTACATGGTCATGCCCTTCTACGAGGGCAGCACGCTCAAGGACACGCTGAAGGCCTTGCCCGGCCCGCCCGACGAGGCCTGGCTGCGCGGCCTGCTGATCCCGCTGGCCGAGGCGCTGAAGGTCATCCACTCGGAGCACTGCTACCACCGCGACATCGCGCCGGACAACATCATCCTGCTGGGCTCGCACACCCGGCCGCTGCTGCTGGACTTCGGCGCCGCCCGCCGTGTCATCAGCGACATGACGCAGGCGCTGACCGTCATCCTCAAGCCCGGCTATGCGCCGCTGGAGCAGTACGCCGAAGTACCCCACATGAAGCAGGGGCCGTGGACCGACATCTACGCGCTCTCGGCCGTCGTCTACTTCGCCATCACCGGGCGCACGCCCCCGCCCTCCGTGGGCCGCATGATGAGCGACACCTATGTGCCGCTGCGCCAATCGGCGGCCGGGCGCTACAGCGACGGTTTCCTGCACGCCATCGACCGCGGCCTGGCGGTCAAGCCCGAGGAGCGGCCGCAGAGCGTGGCCCAGCTGATTGCGGAACTGGACCAGGCAGCGCCGGCAGCCGCGCCGGCGCTGCCCGAAGACTTCGGGCTGGACGACGACAAGACCATCATCCGGCCGGCCCGCGCCGGCGCGCAGATCCTGCCGCCGCAGCCCCCACCGTTCGCAGCACCACTGGCCCCAGCCATGACTGGGCCGTTGGCGCCCCCGGTCGCTTCGCCAGCCGTCGTCAAGGCCGGCGCCGCACCGGCGCCCACCGCCATGGCGGCACCTGCACGCGCCGCGTCCCGCACACCGCTTTTCGTCGGTGCCGGCGCGCTGGGGCTGGTGGCGCTGGGGGTGGTGGCCTACGTGTCGTTGACGCCAGCGCCCACCAAGCGCAGCACGCCCGAAGCCACGGCGCCCGTGGTCGCCGCCTTGCCGCCGGCGCCCGCGCCCGCACCCAGCACGGCGGATGCGACGCTCACGACGCCCCCACCTGCACTCTCACCCGCACCCGCACCCGCACCCGCGCCGGTGGCGGCCAGCATCGACCCCGGTGCCGACTTCGAGCGCATCCTGGCCGGCCAGAGCGCCGGCTTCAAGGTCGATGCGGCCGCGAAGAAAACGCAGCTGCGCATCGGGCACGACCGCCTGACCTTCACGGTCCGCTCCGAACGCGACGGCTACTACCACGTGCTGGCGCTGGGCCCGGACGGGTCGCTGATCCAGCTGATGCCCAATGCCGTGCTGACCCAGCACCGCATCAAGGCCGGCGAGACCATCACGCTGCCCGGCCCGGCCATGCCGCTCGACGTCAGCCCGCCGGCGGGTGCCGAGCAGTTGCTGATCGTGGTGTCCGCTACGCAGCGGGACCTGTCCGGGCTCAAGGTCGGTGTGGACAGCGGCCTGACCGAGCTGGCCGTCGGAGCCAAGGCCGCCGGCATGCTGGGCGAGCAGGCCGGCCGCCAGCCCGCCTACCTGGGCCGGCCCGTCTGCCCGGCGACCGGCAACTGCGCGCAGGACTACGGCGCGGCCAAGCTGGTCTTCGACATCGTGCCCTGAGCGCGGCTCGCGCCGGCTGCAGTCGCAAAAAAGCCCGCTCAAGGCGGGCTTCGCAGATCAGCGCAGGCTGAGCTTATTCGACGGCTTCGCCGGCGGTTTCGCCTTCGGCGCGGTCCACCAGTTCGACAAAAGCCATGGGCGCGTTGTCGCCGACGCGGAAGCCCATCTTCAGGATGCGGGTGTAACCGCCCGGCCGGTTCGCGAAACGCGGGCCCAGTTCGTTGAAGAGCTTGGTGACGATGTCGCGATCGCGCAGGCGGTCGAAGGCCAGGCGGCGGTTCGCCAGCGTGGGAACCTTGGCGAGCGTGATGAGGGGTTCAACGACGCGGCGCAGTTCCTTGGCCTTGGGGACCGTGGTCTTGATGGCTTCGTGCTGCAGCAGCGAGTTGCACATGTTGCGCAGCATCGCTTGGCGATGGGCGCTGGTGCGGTTGAGTTTACGGAGGCCGTTACGGTGACGCATGGTGCTATTCCTTTCACTTCATTAATGCCGCCAGCCGGATCAGGTACTGGCGGGTGCACCGGGTGGCGTTGGTCAACGCGCCACCCATTTCAAAAAATTAACGCTTGTCGAGACCTTGGGGAGGCCAGTTCTCGAGACGTGCGCCCAAGGTCAGGCCGCGCGAAGCGAGGACTTCCTTGATTTCGTTGAGCGACTTGCGACCCAGGTTGGGGGTCTTCAGCAGCTCGGTCTCGGTGCGCTGGATCAGGTCGCCGATGTAGTAGATGTTTTCGGCCTTCAGGCAGTTGGCCGAACGCACGGTCAGTTCGAGCTCGTCGACCGGGCGCAGCAGGATCGGATCGAAGCTGCTGGAGCGCTGTGCCGGTGCATCGAAGGCGTCGACCAGGTCGGTACCTTGCAACTGGGCGAAGACGGCCAGTTGTTCGACCAGGATCTTGGCCGAAGCACGGATCGCTTCCTCAGGCGAGATGGCGCCGTTGGTTTCGATTTCCATGACCAGCTTGTCCAGGTCGGTACGCTGCTCGACGCGGGCGTTTTCGACGGCGTAGCTGACGCGCTTGACGGGCGAGAACGACGCGTCGAGGACGATGCGGCCAATGCTCTTGGTCGGCTCGTCGCCGAAACGGCGCATCGTGCCGGGCACATAGCCGCGACCCTTCTCAACCTTGATCTGCATGTCCAGCTTGCCGCCTTGCGACAGGTGGGCGATGACGTGCTCGGGGTTGATGATCTCAACGTCGTGCGGGGTCTGGATGTCGGCCGCGGTGACGGGGCCTTCGCCTTCCTTGCGCAGGACCAGGGTCACTTCTTCACGGTTGTGCAGGCGGAAGACGACGCCCTTGAGGTTCAACATGATGTGAACCACGTCCTCTTGCACGCCGTCGATGGCCGAGTACTCGTGGAGCACGCCGGCAATCGTCACTTCCGTCGGCGCATAACCCACCATCGACGAGAGCAACACACGGCGCAGGGCGTTGCCCAGGGTGTGACCGTAGCCGCGTTCGAACGGCTCCAGGGTGACCTTGGCGCGATGACCGCCCAGGGGCTCCACGTTGATGGACTTGGGTTTGAGCAAGTTGGTTTGCATGAGGTCTTTCTTTCAATACCCTCGGTTCGTTACACCGATAAGGCTGAGGACCAGCCGGGCAGAGCCTGCGAAGGGCTTTGACGCCCGGACGAGGAAACGCCGACCGCGCCCGGGTGGGCGTGGTCGGCGGGGGAAAACATTAACGCGAGTACAACTCGACGATCAGCGATTCGTTGATCTCAGCGCCGAACTCGTCGCGGTCCGGAGCCTTCTTGAACACGCCTTCCAGCTTGGTGCCATCGACGGCGACCCAGGCCGGCAGACCGATCGAGTCGGCCAGCTTGAACGACTCGGTGACGCGCAGCTGCTTCTTGGCCTTGTCGCGGACGGCGACGGTGTCACCAGCCTTGACCGAGTAGGAAGCGATGTTGACGACCTCGCCGTTCACCGTGACACCCTTGTGCGAAACCAGCTGACGGGCTTCTGCGCGGGTGGAGCCGAAGCCCATGCGGTAGACGACGTTGTCCAGGCGCGATTCCAGCAGTTGCAGCAGGTTCACGCCGGTCGAGCCCTTGCGGCGCTCGGCTTCGGCGAAGTAGCGGCGGAACTGACGCTCCAGCACGCCGTACATGCGCTTGACCTTCTGCTTTTCACGCAGTTGCAGGCCGAAGTCAGACGTGCGCTGACCCGACGTGCGGCCGTGCTGGCCAGGCTTGCTGTCGAACTTGACCTTGTCGCTGATGGCGCGGCGGGCGCTCTTCAGGTAGAGGTCGGTGCCTTCACGGCGGGAAAGTTTGCCCTTGGGGCCGAGGTAACGTGCCACTTTGCGTGTCCTTGTTCAATCTGACACAGGGTGCCGTCGCTTTCACGACGGATTCCTGCGCGAGTCCAGCCGGTGTTTTTATGGGCTTGGACGGTGGGCTTATGAGCCAGTCCCGAAATGGAGTCGGCTCAAGACTGAAGCCGGCGCGGCACATGTGTGCCCGCCGGCTCCGGGAAAACGCGCGATTATCGCACCGTCATCCGATTCTGCAATAGGCCTGTCATCAACTGGCGGGGAGCCAGTTCAGATGCGACGGCGCTTCTGCGGACGGCAGCCGTTGTGCGGCACAGGCGTCACATCAGAGATCGAGTTGATGCGGATGCCGAGCGCTGCCAGGGCACGCACCGACGACTCGCGACCCGGGCCAGGGCCCTTGATCTTGACGTCGAGGTTCTTGATGCCTTGTTCTTGCGCTGCACGGCCAGCCACTTCAGCCGCCACCTGGGCTGCGAAAGGCGTCGACTTGCGCGAGCCCTTGAAGCCTTGACCACCCGACGAAGCCCAGGACAGGGCGCCGCCTTGACGGTCGGTGATGGTGATGATCGTGTTGTTGAACGAGGCGTGGACGTGCGCAATGCCGTCGGCAACGTTCTTGCGGACCTTCTTGCGGACGCGCTGGGCAGCCGAATTATTGGGTGCTTTTGCCATATTGACCTTCTTTCAGTTCGGTGCAGCGATCACTTCTTGCCGGTCGCCTCCGACTTGCGCGGACCCTTGCGGGTACGGGCATTCGTACGGGTACGCTGACCACGCATCGGCAGGCCACGGCGGTGACGGAAGCCGCGGTAGCAGCCGAGGTCCATCAGGCGCTTGATGTTGATGGACATCTCACGGCGCAGATCGCCCTCGATGGTCATCTGATTGACGACATCACGGATCTTTTCGAGATCGCCGTCGGTCAGATCCTTGACCTTCTTGTCGAACGGAATGCCGCAGGTGGTGCAGATCTTCTGGGCGGTCGTACGGCCAATGCCGTAGATCGAGGTCAGACCGATCTCAGTGTGCTTTTGCGGCGGAATGTTGATACCAGCAATACGTGCCATGGTTGTCCTCTAGTCCTGTCGTGCGAGCTGGGGCTCAGCCCTGGCGCTGCTTGTGGCGCGGGTCGGTGCAGATCACACGCACCACGCCCTTGCGGCGGATGATCTTGCAATTGCGGCACATCTGCTTCACGGATGCCGAAACTTTCATGGTCTGCTCCTTGGCCTAACTTCTTTTGCGCTCACACGCGTCCGGGGGTTCAAACAGCTCACTTCGCCCGGAACACGATGCGAGCACGACTCAAATCGTAGGGTGTCAATTCCACAGTCACTTTATCGCCGGGGAGGATACGGATGTAGTGCATCCGCATCTTGCCGGAGATGTGCCCGAGGACGACATGCCCGTTTTCTAACTTCACACGAAACGTTGCGTTGGGGAGGTTCTCTTGAATCTCACCCTGCATCTGAATGACGTCGTCTTTCGCCATGCCAACGTGTCGCGTGGGTTAAATCAAATCTTTCCTTAGAACAGCCTGGCCCTCAACTGGGCTTGAAGCTGGCCTTCTTCAACAGTGATTCGTACTGCTGACTCATGATGTAGCTCTGCACCTGGGCCCAGAAGTCCATCGTGACGACGACGATGATCAACAGGGAGGTGCCACCGAAGTAGAACGGGACGTTGTAATTCAGCGTCAGGAACTCGGGCAGCAGGCAGACCAGCGTGATGTAGATCGCGCCAGCCAGCGTCAGCCGAGACAGGATCTTGTCGATGTGCTTGGCAGTCTGCTCACCCGGACGAATACCCGGGATGAACGCGCCACTCTTCTTCAGGTTGTCTGCAGTCTCACGGCTGTTGAACACCAGCGCCGTGTAGAAGAAGCAGAAGAAGATGATGGCAGCCGCGTACAGCAACACATAAATCGGCTGGCCCGGGCTGATCATGCCAGCCAGATCCTTCAACCAGCGCAGGCCGTCACCCGTCGCAAACCAGCTCACCACCGTGGTCGGCAGCAGGATGATGGACGACGCGAAGATCGGCGGGATCACGCCCGACATGTTCAGCTTCAGTGGCAGGTGCGACGACTGGCCACCGTAGACCTTGTTGCCGACTTGACGCTTGGCGTAGTTCACCAGGATCTTGCGCTGACCACGCTCGACGAACACAACAGCGAACGTCACCAACACGACCAGCGAGATCACCACCAGTGCAGAGCCGTAACCCATCGCACCGGTACGCACCAGCTCGAACAGGCCACCGATCGCACCCGGCAGACCCGCAGCGATACCGCCGAAGATCAGGATGGAGATGCCATTGCCCAGACCCCGCTCGGTGATCTGCTCACCCAGCCACATCAGGAACATCGTGCCGGCCACCAGGCTGGACACCGCGGTGAGGCGGAAACCGAAGCCCGGGTTCAGCACCAGACCGGCAGAACCTTCCAGTGCCAGGGCGATCGACAGGCTCTGGAACAGCGCCAGGCCCAGCGTGCCGTAGCGGGTGTACTGCGTGATCTTGCGGCGGCCTGCCTCGCCTTCCTTCTTCAGCTGCTCCAGCGTCGGAACGACGTAGGTCATCAGCTGAATGACGATGGAAGCCGAGATGTACGGCGTGATGCCCAACGCGAACACGGTGAAGCGCGACAGCGCACCGCCCGAGAACATGTTGAACAGGCTCAGGATGCCACCGGCCTGACCCTTGAAGAATTGGGCGAGCTGGTTCGGGTCGATACCGGGCACGGGGATATGCGCCCCGATGCGGTACACGACCAGAGCCAGCAGCAAGAACACAAGCCGACGACGCAGGTCGCCGAACTTGCCGCTCTTGGCCAGCTGATTCGCGTTGGTAGCCACGCTGAGTCAGTTCCTTATGGACTGTGGTTTAAGCGACCGAGCCGCCAGCCGCCTCGATGGCCGCCTTGGCGCCCTTCGTGGCGTTCACGCCCTTCAGCGTGATCTTGCGTTCGATGGCACCAGCCAGGATGACCTTGACCGACTTGGCCAATTGGGGCACCAGGCCGACAGCCTTCAGCGTCGACACGTCGATTTCTTCGCCGGCCAGACCTTGCAGGTCCGACAGCGTGATCTCGGCGTTGTACTTCAGCGTCAGCGACTTGAAGCCACGCTTGGGCAGGCGACGCTGCAGCGGCATCTGGCCGCCTTCGAAGCCGACCTTGTGGTAGCCACCAGCGCGGGACTTTTGACCCTTGTGGCCACGACCTGCGGTCTTGCCCAGGCCCGAGCCGATGCCGCGGCCGACACGGCGCTTGGCATGCTTGGAGCCCTCTGCGGGCTTGATCGTGTTGAGTTCCATCGTCTTGTCCTCAGTGTGCTCGGCGCTTACAGCACCTGCACCAGATAGGCGATCTTGTTGATCATGCCGCGCACGGCGGGCGTGTCTTCCAGGGTGCTTTGGCTGTTCAGCCGACGCAGACCCAGGCCGACCACGGTGGCACGGTGCGAGGCGCGGCAGCCGATGGGGCTACGCACCAGCTTGACCGTCACGGTTTTCTTGTCAGACATGTTGTGCTCCGCTGAGGCGATCAGTTGAAGATTTCTTCAACCGTCTTGCCGCGCTTGGCTGCGACAGAGGCCGGCGTCGTCGAACGCTTCAGAGCGTCCAGCGTGGCGCGGACCATGTTGTACGGGTTGGTCGAACCGTGGCTCTTGGTCACGATGTCGGTCACGCCCATCACTTCGAAGACGGCGCGCATCGGGCCGCCGGCGATGACGCCGGTACCGGCAGGTGCCGGAGCCATGATGACGTGCGCTGCACCGTGCTCGCCCACCACGTTGTGGTGGATGGTGCCGTTCTTCAGGCTGACCTTGACCATGTTGCGGCGAGCCGACTCCATGGCCTTCTGCACGGCGACCGGCACTTCCTTGGCCTTGCCCTTGCCCATGCCGATGCGGCCATCGCCATCACCGACCACGGTCAGAGCTGCGAACGACAGCGTACGGCCGCCCTTCACCACCTTGGTCACGCGGTTCACCGCGATCATCTTTTCCTTCAGGCCGTCGTCATTGCCTTCGGTCTGCGCGCGGGGTTGAAACTTTGCCATTTCTTATTCCTTGATGCGTCAGAACTGCAGGCCAGCTTCGCGAGCGGCCTCGGCCAGTGCCTTGACACGACCGTGGTAGGCGAAACCCGAGCGGTCGAAAGCGACCTTCTCGACGCCAGCAGCCTTGGCCTTCTCGGCGATCAGCTTGCCCACCAGAGTTGCAGCGGCGACGTTGCCACCCTTGCCCTCGGCGCCGAGCTGCTCGCGCACCGACTTCTCGGCGGTGGAGGCAGCGACCAGCACCTTGTCGCCGTCTTCCGAGACGACTTGGGCGTAGATGTGCAGGTTGGAGCGGAACACCGTCAGACGGGCCACGCGCTGGATCGCAATGCGAGCGCGGGTCTGGCGCGAACGACGCAGGCGTTGTTCTTTCTTGGTCATCATGGCGCTGCTCCTTACTTCTTCTTGGTCTCTTTGAGGGAGACCTTCTCATCCGAGTAACGGATGCCCTTGCCCTTGTAGGGCTCGGGCGGACGGAAGGCACGCACCTCGGCGGCGATCTGGCCGACAACCTGACGGTCAGCGCCCTTGATGATGATCTCGGTCTGCGTCGGGCACTCGACCTTGATGCCGGCCGGCATGTCCTTCACCACAGGGTGAGAGAAACCGATCTGCAGGTTGAGCTTCTGACCCTGGGCCTGGGCGCGGAAACCCACGCCGACCAGGTTCAGCTTCTTCTCGAAACCCTTGCTGACGCCGTTGACCATGTTGGCCACCAGGGCACGCATCGTGCCGCTCATCGCGTCGGCTTCAGCCGATTCGTTGGCGGGCACAAAGCTCAGCTTGCCGGCGTCGTTCTTGACGCTGACCAGCTTGTTGGCCGGACGCACCAGCGTGCCGAGCGAACCCTTGACGCTGATGGCATCAGCGGACACGGTCACATCCACGCCTTGCGGGACGTTGACCGGCATTTTTCCTACGCGGGACATTGTTCGTCTCTCCTTCGCTTAGGCGACGTAGCAGAGCACTTCACCGCCGATACCGGCAGCGCGCGCCTTGCGGTCGGTCATGACGCCTTGCGGGGTCGTGACGATCGCCACACCCAGGCCATTCATGACCTGGGGAATGTCGTGGCGGCCCTTGTAGATGCGCAGGCCGGGACGGCTCACGCGTTCGATGCGCTCGATGACCGGACGGCCAGCGTAGTACTTCAGCGAAATTTCCAGCTCGGGACGAGCGGCTTCGCCGCGGACTGCGAATTCGTCGATGTAGCCTTCGTCCTTCAGGACTTTGGCGATCGCGACCTTCAGCTTGGACGACGGCATGACGACACTGGGCTTCTCAACGATTTGGGCGTTGCGAATCCGGGTCAGCATATCGGCGATGGGATCACTCATGCTCATTTGCGATTTCTCCTATCGGCCGATTACCAGCTGGCCTTGACGACACCGGGGATGTCGCCCTTGAAGGCCAGTTCACGAATCTTGTTACGGGCCAGGCCGAACTTGCGGAAGGTGCCACGCGGACGACCGGTCAACTCGCAGCGATTGCGCAGGCGGGTCGGGTAGGCGTTGCGGGGGAGCTTCTGCAGCTCCAGGCGAGCGGCGTAGCGCTCTTCATCCGACTTCTTGCCGTCGTCGATGATGGCCTTCAGCTCTGCGTACTTCTTCGAGAACTTGGCGACGAGTGCTTCGCGCTTCAGTTCACGTTGCTTGATGGAAGTTTTAGCCACAGATCACCTCAGTTCTTGAACGGGAACTTGAACGCAGCCAGGAGAGCCTTGGCTTCGTCGTCCGTCTTGGCAGTCGTCGTGATGCTGATGTTCAGACCACGCAGAGCATCCACCTTGTCGTATTCGATTTCGGGGAAGATGATCTGTTCTTTGACGCCGATGTTGTAGTTGCCACGGCCGTCGAACGAGCGACCGGAGATACCCCGGAAGTCACGCACGCGGGGCAGCGCGATCGTCACGAAGCGGTCCAGAAATTCATACATCTGGACGCCGCGCAGGGTGACCATCGCGCCGATAGGCACGCTGTCACGGATCTTGAAGCCGGCGATTGCCTTCTTCGACTTCGTG
Source organism: Burkholderiales bacterium (assembly GCA_016195825.1). GTDB lineage: Bacteria > Pseudomonadota > Gammaproteobacteria > Burkholderiales > Burkholderiaceae_C > Pelomonas. Next base: position 27,984 of record JACPYV010000207.1, read on the forward strand.
ACGACGGGCTTCTGGCCGGCGATCTTGGTCAGGTCGCCCACGGCGTGGTCCATGACCTTCTTGTCAGCGACTGCCTCGCTCACGCCCATGTTGAGCGTGATCTTGGTGATGCGGGGCACCTCCATGACCGACTTGTAGCCGAACTTTTCGACCAGGCCGGGCACGATTTTTTCGCGGTAATGCGTTTGAAGACGAGCCATGAGGGACCTCTTAAGCCTTGATCTCTTCGCCGGTCGACTTGTACACACGCACCCGCTTGCCATCGGCGGCGAGCTTGATGCCCACGCGATCGGCCTTGCCGGATGCGGCGTTGAAGATCGCCACGTTGGATTGATGGATAGGCATGGTCTTGTCGACGACGCCGCCGGTGGTGCCCTTCATGGGGTTGGGCTTGACGTGCTTCTTGACGACATTGATGCCGTCGACGACAACGTGGTCGGCATCGGTGCGGGCGGACACGGTGCCGCGCTTACCCTTGTCGCGGCCGGTCAGCACAATGACCTGGTCGCCGGTACGAATCTTGTTCATGGCTTACCTCAGACAGTGGGGGCTCAAAGCACCTCGGGCGCCAGCGACACGATCTTCATGAAGCGCTCGGTACGCAGTTCACGCGTCACCGGGCCGAAGATGCGGGTGCCGATGGGCTCCAGCTTGGCGTTAAGCAGCACGGCGGCATTGCCGTCGAACTTGACGAGCGAGCCGTCTTGGCGGCGCACGCCCTTGGCGGTACGAACCACCACGGCGCTGTAGACCTCGCCCTTCTTCACGCGACCACGCGGGGCAGCTTCTTTGATGCTGACCTTGATGATGTCGCCAATGTGCGCATAGCGGCGCTTGGAGCCGCCCAGCACCTTGATGCACTGAACGGACTTCGCACCAGTGTTGTCCGCGACATCAAGCCGCGATTGCATTTGGATCATGTCTGTCCCCAACTTGCCCCGAGTTGCAGCGAGCTGCGCGTCGGTCAGTCTTGGGCCCGTAAGTCAAACAGCGGGGGCGTTGCGCCTTTGCTGCCCAACGGTTGAGGGCGGATCCGAAGCCAGCGTGGGCACTTGGCTGGGCAAGTGCACTGGCGTTCGGCGAAGCTGCGCATTATGCATTGCCAACCGATCGGCCGTCAATGCCTCTTTGCGAGAAAGTTTGAGTGGGCCGCCGCGCGACCCACTCGGCAGGCGAACTCAGGCCGCCTTGGCCTGCGCCAGCATCGTGGCCGCGTCGCTGACCTCGAACTTGCCCGGGCCTTCGACATTCAGCGTCTTGACGACGCCGTCCTTGACCAGCATGGAGTAACGCTGCGAGCGCAGGCCCATGCCCTTGGCGGTCAGGTCCAGCGTGAGGCCGGTGGCCTGCGCGAACAGAGCGCTGCCATCAGCCATCATGCGCACCTTGCCAGCCGTCTTCTGGTCACGGCCCCAGGCACCCATGACGAAGGCGTCGTTGACCGACACACACCAGATCTCGTCGACGCCGGCGGCCTTCAGCGCCTCGGCCGATTCGACATAGCCCGGCACATGCTTGGCCGAGCAGGTCGGCGTGTAGGCGCCAGGGAGCGCGAAGATGGCAACCGTCTTGCCGGCGGTGGCCTTCTCGATGTCGAAACTGTTGGGACCGAGCGAGCAGCCCTCACCCTCCACTTCGATGAATTCCTGCAGGCTGCCTGCGGGCAGCTTGTCGCCAACCTTGATCATGGTGCGCTCCTCAATGATGGTTCTTCAAACGAAAAACCGGCGCGCCAGTTACCCAGCGCGCCGGTTGTGCAGCGGTAATTCGACCGGTGTCTTTAGACGATCTCAGCCTTCTCGACCAGGCGGGTCACAACCCAGCTCTTGGTCTTGGAGATCGGACGGCCTTCGCTGATCTCGACGACGTCACCCATCTTGTACTCGCCCTTTTCGTCATGGGCGTGGTACTTGCGGGAACGGGCCACGATCTTGCCGTAGAGCTCGTGCTTGGCGCGACGCTCAACCAGGACGGTGACCGTCTTGGCGCGCTTGTCGCTGACCACGCGGCCCACCAGGGTGCGCGTGTTCTTGGCTTGGACTTGGGCCTCAGTCATTTCGTGGCCTCCTTCTTCTTCTCGGCCAGGATGGTCTTGGCGCGAGCGATGTCGCGGCGAGTGTTACCCAGCACCGTGTGATTGGTGAGTTGCTGGGTCGCCTTTTGCATGCGCAGGCCGAAGTGGGCCTTGAGCAAAGCAGTCACTTCCTTTTCGAGGGCAGCGACGTCCTTGGCGCGGAGTTCAGATGCTTTCATGGGTGTCCTCCAGTTCAGGTGCCAACCTGGCGGGCCACGAAGGTGCAACGCAGCGGCAGCTTGGCGGCAGCCAGCGTGAACGCTTCACGGGCCAGGAGTTCCGGCACGCCATTGACCTCGTAGATCACCTTGCCGGGCTGGATTTCAGCCACGTAGTACTCGGGATTGCCCTTGCCGTTACCCATCCGAACTTCGGCAGGCTTTTGCGAAATGGGCTTGTCCGGGAACACGCGGATAAAGATCCGACCGCCGCGCTTGATGTGGCGCGAGATCGCGCGGCGAGCCGCTTCGATCTGGCGGGCCGTCAGACGGCCGCGCTCGGTGGCCTTGAGGCCGAAATCACCGAAAGACACCGCAGCGCCACGGGTTGCAACACCCGTGTTGCGGCCCTTCTGCTCCTTGCGGTATTTACGACGAGCGGGTTGCAGCATGCTTATTCTCCTTTGGCCTCACCACCAGCTGCGGGGACCTTGCGGACCACGCGCTTGGCAGCGGGCTTGGCTGCGTCACCCGTAGGGGCGGCGGCAGCGGGCTGATCTGCTCCGTCACGCGGGCCACGGTCGCCACCCGGGCGGCCACGGCCACCGGGAGCGCCCGGACGGGCGTTACGGCGCGGGCGACGATCGTCTTCGGCGCCTGCGGGGGTGTTGATGACCGGTGCCTCGCCATTGGCCAGGCGGTCACCGCGGTAGACCCACACCTTGACGCCGATGACGCCGTAGGTGGTCTTGGCTTCGGAGAAGCCGTAGTCGATGTCGGCCTTCAGGGTGTGCAGGGGCACACGACCTTCGCGATACCACTCGGTGCGAGCGATTTCGATGCCGTTCAGACGACCAGCAGACATGATCTTGATGCCCTGGGCACCCAGACGCATTGCGTTCTGCATCGCGCGCTTCATGGCGCGGCGGAACATGATGCGCTTTTCGAGCTGCTGGGTGATCGAGTCGGCGATCAGCTGAGCATCGACTTCGGGCTTGCGCACTTCTTCGATGTTGACGGCGACGGGCACGCCCAGACGCTTGGTCAGTTCAGCCTTCAGCGCTTCGATGTCCTCGCCCTTCTTGCCGATCACGACGCCCGGACGAGCCGAGAAGATCGTGATGCGGGCGTTCTTGGCGGGGCGCTCGATCAGGATGCGCGAGACGGCGGCATTCTTGAGCTTGGTCTTCAGGTAGTCGCGAACCTGCAGATCTTCGGCCAGCATCGTGGCGAAGTTCTGGTTGTTCGCGTACCAGCGCGAAGCCCAGTTACGGGTGACAGGAAGGCGGAAGCCAACCGGATGGATTTTCTGTCCCATAGTCTTCTTGCGCCTTAGTTGCCGACGGCCACGAAGATGTGGCAAGTGGGCTTGCTGATGCGGTTGCCACGGCCCTTGGCGCGAGCCGAGAACCGCTTCAGCGTGGCACCCTGCTCGACGTAGATCGAGGTGACCTTGAGTTCATCAATGTCAGCGCCGTCGTTGTGCTCGGCGTTGGCGATGGCGCTTTCCAGCGCCTTCTTGATGATCAGGGCCGCCTTCTTCTGGGTGAATTCCAGGATGTTCAGCGCTTGGTCCACCTTCTTGCCGCGGATCAGGTCGGCCACGAGGCGACCCTTGTCACACGAGAGGCGAACGCCACGAACGATTGCTTTGGTTTCCATCGTTGGCATCCTTACTTCTTCCCGGCCTTCTTGTCGGCCGGGTGGCCCTTGAAGGTGCGGGTCAGTGCGAATTCACCCAGCTTGTGGCCGACCATCTGGTCAGACACATAGACCGGCACGTGTTGCTTGCCGTTGTGCACGGCGATCGTCAGACCGATGAACTCGGGCAGGATCGTCGAGCGGCGCGACCAGGTCTTGATGGGCTTCTTGTCTTTGATGGCAACTGCTTTGTCGACCTTGGCCAGCAAGTGGTGGTCAACAAAGGGGCCTTTCTTCAGCGAACGCGTCATGGCCTAGCCCTTACTTCTTGCGACGCGAGACGATGAACGTCTGCGTGCGCTTGTTGTTGCGAGTGCGGAAGCCCTTCGTCAGGGTGTTCCACGGCGACACAGGGGCCTGGCCCTCGCCGGTGCGGCCTTCGCCGCCGCCGTGCGGGTGGTCCACCGGGTTCATGGCGGTACCACGAACGGTCGGGCGGATGCCCTTCCAGCGGATCGCGCCGGCCTTGCCGTACTGGCGCAGGCTGTGCTCTTCGTTGCTCACTTCACCGATGGTGGCGCGGCAGTCGATGTGCACGCGGCGGACTTCGCCAGAGCGCAGACGGATCTGGGCGTAGACGCCTTCACGAGCCATCAGGACGGCAGAGGTGCCGGCCGAACGGATCATCTGGGCACCCTTGCCAGGCAGCAGCTCGATGCAGTGGATCGTCGAACCCACGGGGATGTTGCGGATGGGCAGCGTGTTGCCAGCCTTGATCGGCGCTTCAGCGCCGCTCAGGATGGTCGCGCCCACTTCCAGACCGCGCGGGGCGATCACGTAGCGACGTTCACCGTCGGCATACACCACC
>JACPYV010000013.1 GCA_016195825.1 Burkholderiales bacterium
CTCCTGATCTCGCTCTACGTCTCCGTGCGCTTCCAGTGGAAGTTTGCGATCCCGGTGATGGTCGCGCTCGCGCACGACGTGGCGATCACCGTTGGCATCTACGCGCTTGTGGGACGTGAGGTGACGACGTCCACGGTGGCCGCGGCGGCCGGGTTCTCCAGCCAGACCCGGCCTTCGGGCCGCGGCGGACGGCGCAGCACCGGATTGGTGGCTGCCGGCCAGGCGGGCTCAAAACCGGCATGGTCGGCGCGCAGGCCAGCCAGCTCGGTGCGGATGGCGGCGAAGCGGTGGTAGTGCGAGCTGTCGCTGTCGCTGGGCGCGCCCTCGCCCTGCTGCACGATGGCGTCGAAGGCCGCCAGCGCGGTCTTGGAGCACAGCACATGCCGCGCACCGCACAGCCGCAGCTCCTCGGGGCCCAACTGCAGCCAGCGGTCGCCGCAGAAGGCCTCGGCCTCGCCGTGGGCGGCGACGAAGGCGCGCAGGTCGGCGCTCAGCGTGGCGTAGAAGTGGCCCACCGTGTCGTAGTCGCGTGCCATCGGCGTGACCCGCGGCGCCGTCGCGTTGCGGCTGAACAGGCGCTCCACGTCGAAGCCTTCGCCGTCCGGCTCGCTGCTGCCCTCGGGGCGTTCCAGGAAGATGAAGTGCTGCAGCGTTGCGTCGCTGAAGGGTGCCAGCTTGACGATGACGCGGGCCGGCAGGTAGCCGGGGTCCAGCGGGAAGTTGCCACGGCCGACGCGCGGTGCGCCGCCCAGCGCTGCGGTAATGTTCCAGACCGCTACGAGATGGCCCATCTCTTCCACGGCCACGGCGATGATCTCGCGCCGCCAGCGCTCCACGGCCTCGGCCTCGGCGGGCCGCAGGCCTTCGGCCTCGCCCTGCCTCAGGCTGAAGGCCGCGTAGAGGTAGGTGCACATCAGGTTGTGCTCCAGCTCGGCGGCCTCGTAGAGGCTGTGCAGCAGTTGCTCACGGCTGGGCGCCGCGGCTTCGATGGGAGTCGTCATGAAAGCGCGTCCTCAAGCTGACTGCGCGTGACATTAGCACGCGGACCGCTCCCGGGCCGTGGCCTCGGGGACTGAGGCCGGACACATTGCGCCCCGTCGGCGCGATGCACCGCCGAAGGGCTGCGGCATGAGTCGCAGCGCGGCCTGCAAGGCTGGCCAACGTACTCGTTGGCCGCGGGGCTGCGTCTACGCGGTGCGCAGGCGCGGCAGCCAGGCCAGCGGGTCCAGGCGTGCGGCCGGTGCCTCCACCCAGCGGTGGAAAGGCACGGCCAGGCAGTTGGCCAGCAGCCAGGTGGCCGCCAACAGCATGAGGCCCACGGCTGGCGATGCGTCGGGCAGGTGGGCCATCAGCCCGTTCGTCAGCAGCAGCACCGGGAAGTGCAGCAGGAAGAGGGCGTAGGACGGCGTCGCCCAGCGTGCCAGGCGCTGCGCCCATGCGGCCGGCACCAGGGCGCGGCCGGCGGCGTGGTGCTGCTGGGCCCAGGCCAGCCACAGCGCCGTGGCCAGCGCCAGCGCCAGGCGGCCGCGCCAGTCCAGCGCCAGTGCGGCGCCGAAGGCCGAGGCCAGCAGCGCCAGGCCGGCACGGCGGTGTTGCCACAAGCCCAGCCAGTGCACCAGCGCGCCCAGCCCGTAGGCGGCGAAGAAGTAGGGCGCATAGGCGTCCAGCCCCGGCTGGCGGTTGAACACGAAGGCCGACGCCAGCGCGACGACGGCCACCAGCAGCGGCCCGACGACCAGTCGGCTCGGGTGGCGCCAGCCGCGCCGCGCCAGCCACAGCAGGCCGGCGAGCAGCGCGAACAGCTGCAGGTCGATGGCCACGTACCAGGCGCCGACGGTCAGCGCCTCATAGCCCAGCACGTCGTGCAGCAGCAGCGCGTGCGCGAACAGCTGGCCCAGGCTGATCTCGGTGGGCACCAGTTCGGGCCAGGACGAGGCGATGAGGCCGCAAGCGCCCAGCGTCAGCGCCAGCGCCGCCAGGAAGGGCAGCACCAGGCGAAGGTAGCGCCGCCACAGCAGCTCGGGCAACGGGGCCTGCAAGGCCTGGCCGCGCGGCGACAGGCCGCGGGCGCTCAAATACCCGCCGACCACCAGGAAGACCTGCACCGCCATGCGCCCGTACTGATGCATAAGGCCGGCCAGCAGCGGCAAGGCCTCGTGGGCGGCGCGGGCGATGGGGCCGTAGCTGACCAGGTGATGCAACACGATGGCTTGCGCAGCGACAGCCTTGAGGGCGTCGATGTGGGGCAGGCGGCGGGAGGGCGTGGACATGGTCAGCGTCGCCCGGCCGCCCGAAGGCGCTGACATGCCCCCTCGGGGGGCAGCAAGCGAAGCGGGCGTCGGGGCAGTTGTTTCATCTGTACAAAAAGAACGGGCCTGCTTTGACGCAGGCCCGTTGCTTCGGACTTGTGTAATTGTACCGGCGCAGCCCCGGGGAAAACCCGGCTTGGTTTCAGGCTGTCACGAACCTGGCCGGCGAGCTTGCAAACCGGTGCTGGCGCCTCAGCCGAACAGCCGGCGCAGCCAGGCCAGCAGGCGCCGGGCCGGACCTCGCACCGGGGGCGCCGGCTGGGGCGCGGGTTCGGGTGCCGCGGCAGGATGACGCTCGATCAGGGCGGCGCGAAAGCGCTCGAAGAAGTCCTCGGCCAGCTTCTGCGCGGCCATGTCGACCAGGCGCGAGCCGATCTGCGCGAGCTTGCCGCCCACGCTGGCGGTCACCTCGTAGCCCAGGCGCGTTTCTTGGGGCGACAAGGCCTGCAGCGTCACGGCCGCCTGGCCCTTGCCGTGGCCCGCCGCGCCGCCCGAGCCTTCGAACCCCAGCCGGTAGCCGTTCGGCGGGTCCAGGTCGGACAGCTCGAGCTTGCCCTTGAACCTGGCCTTCACGGGGCCGATGGACACGGCCATCACCACGTCAAAGGCGTTGTCGCCCGACGGCGTGATGGACTCGCAGCCCGGCACGGCGGCCTGCAGCATGGCGGTGTCGTTGAGCGCGGCCCAGGCCTGGGCCTGGGTCACGGGCAAGGTCTGCTGGCCGGTGAGGTTCATGGTCTGGATTGTGAACACCGGCTAGGCTTGTGGCCATGCGACATGTCCTGCTTGCCCTGCTGTGCTTGCCCTTGCACGCGCTCGCCGCCGATGCGCCACTGCCCACCGTGGCGCAGGTGGAGCTGGCGCGCTACGCCGGCGCCTGGTACGAGATCGCGCTGCTGCCCAACCGCTTCCAGAAGCAATGTGTTGCCGACACCCAGGCCCACTACCGCCTGGAGGGCGAGCGCGTCGAGGTGGTGAACCGCTGCCGCAACGCTGACGGTGAGGTCGAGCGCGCCAAGGGCCACGCCAAGGTGGTGGAGGGCAGCAGCAACGCCAAGCTGCGCGTCTCCTTCTTCTGGCCCTTCTACGGCGACTACTGGGTGCTGGCGCTGGATGCCGGCTACAGCCAGGTGCTGGTGGGCACGCCGAGCCGCCGGTACGCCTGGGTGCTCTCGCGCACGCCGCAGATGGACGAAGCCGCGCTGAACCAACTGCTGGACCGTGCGGCCGCGCTGGGCTTTGACCGCGCGGCCTTCAGGCGCACGCCGCAGACCCAGCCGCTGGAGTAGCCGGCTGGCGCTGGCTTACTTGCCGCTCACGACCAGCTGGTTGTCGACGGACTTCACGCCGTCCACCGCCTTGGCCACGCTTTCAGCCTTGTCCTTGTCGGCTTGAGTGGCGACCTTGCCGGTCAGCTGTACCCAGCCATCGGCGTCCGTCTCGACGTGGACCTTGGCCAGTGATGAGATCTTGCTGGCGGCCAGCTCGGCCTTGATCTTGGTCGTCACGACCGAGTCCTTGACCCAGACCTTGGCAGTGGCGGCTGGCTTGTCTGCTGCATGGCTGGCAAGCGGTGTGACCAGGGCAGCGGCGACGAGCAGCGAAGCGAGATGGGAGATCTTCATGGGGAATTCCTTTCACTGGATGCAGGTGCGCCCGATGCGCACCGTCGACACTCCAATCTAGGCAGGCTTCGGTCGCTGCCATGCCGGGCGAAGTGAGCTTGTCGTGTAGGAGCGGGCCTCAGGACCTGCCCAGCGACGCGATCAGCTGTTCGACGCTGTCTAGGTCGTGCACAGGCAGGTGCCGGCTCACCTGCGGCAGCAGGGCCTGCACGCCGGCCGCGCGCGGCTGGAAGGCCTCGTAGCGCAGCAGCGGGTTCAGCCAGACCAGCTCGCGGCAGGACAGGCGCAGCCGCTCGGCCTCGAAGGCCAGGTGCATGCAGCCGGGGTCGTCGTCGGCGCCGCGCTCCAGGCCGTCGGTGACCAGCAGCACCGTGGCGCCGGCCGGCATGCGGCGCGCCCAGTCGCGGTTGAAGGCGTGCAGGCTTTGACTGATGCGCGTGCCGCCGGCCCAGTCGGGCACCGCGGCGGACACGGCGGCCAGCGCGGCGTCGGGGTCGCGGGCCTTCAGCTGGCGCGTGATGCGCGTAAGCCGCGTGCCGAACACGAAGGCCTCCACAGCGGCTCGTTCACGGGCATCCGGCCCCGGGTTCAGCAGGCCTTGCGCCAGGTGCAGCAGCACTCGCGAGTAGCGGCCCATGGAGCCGGAGATGTCGGCCAGCAGCACCAGCGGTGCAGGGCGGCGGCGGGCGCGCTCTCGCTCGGGCAGCGCGAAGTCGCGACGGCCTTGCGCGCGTAGCGTGGCGCGCCAGGCGATGCGCCCACGCGTCGCCCTTTCATGGCGGCGCGTGAGGCGCTGTGCCAGGCTGGGCTGCAGCGCGGCGAGCGCCCGCCGCGCGGCGGCCCACTCGGCGGCCGTCATGGTGTCGAAGTCACGGTGCTGCAGCCGCTCGCGGTCGCTGAGGTCCAGCCGGGCCTCGATGTCGACCTGTTCACGCGGCTGCGGCCGGGCCGCGGGCGCCGGGAAGAGCGCGTCGGCCAGGCGACGGTTCTCAGGAGGCGGCGGCGCGCCGGTGCGGCCCTGCGCCTGCGGCAGCAGCAAGGCCATGATGCGGCCCAGCAGGTCGGGGTCGCGCCAGAAGACGTAGAAGGCCTGGTCGAACAGCGGGCGGTGCTCGGGCCGGTCGACCAGGCAGGCGGCGAGCGTGGCTTTGAAGTCGGCGCGCGAGGCCAGGCCGCCGGCCTGCAGCGCCTGCGTGGCGAGCATCAGGCGGTCTGTGCCCACGGCCAAGCCGGCCGTGCGCAAGACCCGGCCGAAGTGCAGGACGTTCTCTGCCAGGTGGTCCACGGCTCAGGCCTGCACGGTGGCCCGCAGCTCGGCCAGCAGCCGTGCTGCCTCGCTGCCCTGCACGCGCGCAATGTCGTCCTGGTACTTCAGCAGCACGCCCAGCGTGGACTGCACGGTGGCCGGTTCCAGGCTGACGGCATTCAGCTCCACGAGCGCGCGCGACCAGTCCAGCGTCTCGGCCAGGCCCGGCAGCTTGTACAGGTCCAGCCGGCGCAGGCCCTGCACGAAGGCGACCACCTGCTGCGCGAGCGCTGCATCGACGCCCGGCAGGCGCGCGCGCACGATGGTCAGCTCGCGCGCCGCGTCGGGGAAGTCCACCCAGTGGTACAGGCAGCGGCGCTTGACGGCGTCGTGGATCTCGCGGCTGCGGTTGCTGGTCAGGATGACCAGTGGCGGCGTGTCGGCCGTGATCGTGCCCAGCTCGGGGATGGTCAGCTGGAAGTCGGCCAGGAACTCCAGCAGGAAGGCCTCGAAGGGCGCGTCGGCCCGGTCCAGCTCGTCGATCAGCAGCACCGGTGCGGGCTGGGTCGTGAGGGCTTGCAGCAGCGGGCGCTCGATGAGGAAGCGGCGCGCGAACAGCTCGTCGGCCGTGCGCTGGCCATCGTGCGCCTGCGCAAGGCGGATCTCCAGCATCTGGCGTGCGTAGTTCCACTCGTAAGCGGCGGCAGCCAGGTCCAGGCCCTCGTAGCACTGCAGCCGGATCAGCGGGCGCTGCAGCGCGGCCGCGAGCGCGGCGGCGATGGCCGTCTTGCCCGTGCCGGGTGCGCCTTCCAGCAGCAGCGGCCGTGCCAAGCGCAGCGCCAGGAAGGCGGCGGTGGCCAGTTCGCGCGAGGGCAGGTAGGCCTGGGCCTCAAGCGCAGTGACGACGGCGTCGATGCTGTCCGGGGTGGGGTCGGGCACGGCAGCCTCACGGTGGTGGGTGGGCGCGAGTATCCGGCGAGCTGCGTCTGCTTACACCTGTGCGGGAAGGATGGCCGGGTGGGCGGCGTTGTCGACGGTGAAAGGGTCGCTCGGACCCACCAACCTCGACACGGAGCCCAACCATGAACCCGCTCAAGCTCACGCTTATCACCGCTCTGCTGCTTGCCGGCCTGGCCCAGGCCGACGAACCCGCGCCCAATGCCGACAAGCGCGCCCTCAACCTAGCCGTGCAGCGCGACGGCCAGCGCAACCAGAGCGCCGCCGCCGCCGTCAGCTTGGCCGTGGGCGAGAGCGCCTGGGTGCAGGCCGGCGTCGGTCAGTCGCGCACCCGCGACGCGGTCAGCGGAACCACCTACAAGCCCGGGCAGGTCTCGGTCGGCGGCGGCCTGGCCGGCAAGGCCTGGCAGGCGAGCCTGAACGCCAGCCAACGCCGCGACGGCAGCGCCTTGCGCCAGAACGACGTGGCCGCGGCGCTGGACTGGAAGCCGACCGACAACGTCAATGTGGGTATCGATGCCACTCACCGCAAAGCCCGGGCTCGGGGCACGGTGGCCGCGAGCGGCGGCGCGGCCACGCCGGTCGAGCAGCGCGTCAGGGGCAGCGGCGTCGGCGTGCACGCTGCCGTCGCGGTGACGCCGCGCTTCACCGTCTACGGCGCCACCATGCGCAACCACTACACGACCACCACGACGCAGACCAGCAGCAATGGCGGCCTGCTGGCCGGCGTGCCGCTGCTGCAGAACCGCGTGTCGGCCATCAACCGCGACGAGGCGGCGCTGGACCGCAGCCATCAGATCGGCGCGACCTGGCGCGTCAGCGAGCGGGTGGCGCTGAACGGCGAGGTCATGCAGGACAAGCTGCACGACGGTGGCAGCCTGCGCAGCCTGCAGATGAAGGCCGCCATCGCGGCCGGCGCGGGCTGGACCGTCACGCCTGGCGTGGGTCGCAGCCGCGGGCCCCACGGCGAGGGCACCAACTACGGGTTGCTGGGGGCAAGCTACGCCTGGTGAGGCTCTAAGCTGAGGCCTTCACCGAATCGGAGGGCCTGACATGAATTTCACCAAGATCGTCGGCGTGATCCTGCTTGTCGCCGGAACGGCGAGCCTGGTCACCGGCAGTTTCAGCTACACCAAGGACAGCACGGTCGTTAAGCTGGGACCGCTGGAGCTGACGGCCAAGGAGAAGGAGCAGGTCAACCTGCCGGTGTGGCTGGGCGTCGGCGCGATTGCGGTGGGTGGCCTGCTGCTGGTGTTCGGGGGCCGCAAGGGATGAGCATGCTGCCCGGCGCCGTCCTTGACTTCTGGTTCCAGGAGATCCAACCCGCCCAGTGGTGGAAAGTCGACCCGGCCTTTGACGCGCTGGTTCGCACCCGCTTCGGTGCGCTGCACGAGCAGGCCAGGCGCTGCGAGCTGTTCGCTTGGCGTGCCACGCCCGAGGGCCGGCTGGCCGAGGTCATCGCGCTGGACCAGTTCGCCCGCAACATCCAACGTGGCAGCCGCGAAGCCTTTGATGCCGACCCGCTGGCGCTGGCACTCGCACAGGAGGCCGTGGCGGCCGGCGACGATCTGAAGCTGCCGCCCGAGCAACGGGCCTTCCTCTACATGCCCTACATGCACAGCGAGTCCGCCGCCATCCACGCGGCCGGCGAGCCGCTGATGAAGGCGAGGGCGCCGCAGCACACGCACCAGTTCGAGTTGAAACACCGGGCCATCGTGGACCGTTTCGGGCGCTACCCGCACCGCAATGCGATCCTGGGCCGCGAGTCCACGGCCGAGGAGCTGGCGTTCCTGCAGCAGCCGGGATCGTCTTTCTAGGACGGCCTCCGGAATCGCCCTCGGTCCGACCGGCACCGAGTCATGATCCAATCCGGACATTGGAACCGGTTCCAATGCCAGCCGGCATGGAATCACGACAACGACAGCCAGGCCGCTGGCGAGGACGAGACATGCCAAGCAAGACCGACGCCGCGCGTTTGCGCGCCCCCGCATCCCTGCGCCCCCTGCTGGCCGCCGCCGTGCTGGCCATGCCGCTGGCCCTGCAGTCCGCGCCGCCCAGGCAGGTGCCCGACTTCGGCCCCAATGTTCACATCCTGAACCCGGCCGTGCCGGGGCTGCAGCAGCGCATCCTGGACATCTACGAGGCCCAGCAGCCCAACCACTTCGGCCCGCGCCGCGACGCCATCCTGCTGATGCCGGGAACCTACGAGAACCTGCGCATCCCGGTGGGCTTCTACACGCAGGTGCTGGGGCTGGGTCGGCAGCCGGGGGACGTGCATGTCATCGGCGACCTGCGCTCCACGGCCTTCCTGGACGACAACGCGACGCAGAACTTTTGGCGCGGCGCCGAGAACTTCGCCATCACGCCCACGCTGGGCATCGGCGACAACACCATGCAGTGGGCGGTGTCCCAGGCCATCCCGTTCCGGCGCATGCATGTGCGCGGCAACATCCGGCTGAACCAGAACAACGGCTGGGCCAGTGGGGGCTGGTTCTCCGACGTGCTCGTCGACGGCCAGGTCAACTCCGCCACGCAGCAGCAATGGCTATCGCGCAACAGCCAGTGGGGCAGCTGGACGGGCTCGAACTGGAACATGGTCTTCGTCGGCGTGCCGACCGCGCCGGCCGGTGAGTTCCCGACGCCGGGCCAGCGTTACACCAAGGTCGACAAGACGCCGCTGGTGCGCGAGAAGCCCTGGCTCTTCGTCGAGGCCGACGGTAGCTACGCGGTGCGCGTGCCGGCGCTGCGGCGCGACAGTGCGGGCATCTCCTGGGCCCACGGGGTGACGCCGCCGGGCAGGACAGTGCCGATCAGCCGCTTCTTCATCGCCAAGCCTGGCGACACGGCCGCGGCGATCAATGCGCAGCTTGCCGTGGGCAAGCACCTGCTGTTCACGCCCGGCGAATACCTGTTGACGCAGCCGCTGCAGGTCAGGCGCCCCGGCACGGTGGTGCTGGGCATCGGCTTCCCCACGCTGCGCTCGGACAACGGCCAGCCACTGCTTAAGACCGCGGATGTGGACGGGCTGACGATCTCGGGGCTCTTCCTGGACGCCGGCAGGCAGGACTCCGGCGTGCTGATGGAGGTGGGCACGCCGGGCACCAGCCTGCGGCACAAGGCCGACCCCATCGTGCTGCACGACCTGTTCTTTCGCATCGGCGGCGCGGCGGCTGGGCAGGTGGACACGGCCTTGCGCATCAACGCGCATGACACGTTGGTCGACCACACCTGGATCTGGCGCGCCGACCACGGCGAGGGCGTCGGCTGGGCGAGCAATCCATCCGCCCACGGCCTGGTTGTCAACGGCGAGGACGTGACCATCTACGGCCTCTTCGTCGAGCATTTCCAGAAGGAGCAGGTCGTCTGGCAGGGAAACGGCGGGCGCGTCTACTTCTACCAGTCCGAGATCCCCTACGACCCACCGACGCAGGCCCAGTGGACCAGCGCCACCGGCCGCGGCTTCGCGGCCTACAAGGTGGCGGACGGCGTGACGCGCCACGAGGCCTGGGGCTTGGGCGTCTACAGCGTGTTCCTGAAGCCCGACGTGATGCTGGACCGCGCCATCGAGGTGCCGGACGAGCCGGGCGTGCGCTTTCATCACATGATCACCGTCTGCCTGGTGGACAAGGGCAGCATCGAGCACGTCATCAACAACGCAGGCGAAGCTGCCCGCTGCCAGGGCGGCAGCAACACGGCCACGCTGAAGGACTACCCCGTGAAGTGACGCGATGTCGGCGCCGTCCGACAGCGAGTCAGGCTGCGCAGCACCTTGGGCGAGGCGGCTCCGGCCTTAGCCTGAGCGCTTCGTCAAACCTGGGAGACCCACATGGGCACCGCCAAGATCATCGCCATCCTGCTCCTCGTGGCCGGCGCTGCCGCCCTGGCAATGGGCAGCTTCAGCTACACCAAGGACAAGACCGTGCTCAAGGTCGGCACCCTGGAGGTCTCGGCCAAGGAGAAGGAGCAGGTCAACCTGCCCGTCTGGCTCGGCGTCGGGGCCATCGCCGTGGGCGGGCTGCTGCTGGTCTTCGGCCGCCGCAGCTAAGCCGCCGCCACCGCCCGAGCCGTCAGCTCCGGGATCAGCGCGGCGCGGTACTCGGCCGTGCCATGCAGGTCGCTGTTGAGCCCGTCGGCGCTGACCTTGACCGCGCGTGCTGCGGCCGGGCTCCAGTCGCGGGCCAGGGCCTGCTCCAGCTCGCTGCAGCGGAACACGCCCGGTCCCGCGCCGGTGACGGCCACGCGCACGCCCGTGTCAAAGCGTGCCACGAAGACGCCCACCAGCGAGAAGCGTGACGCGGGTTGCTTGAACTTCTGCCAGGCCGCCGCCTTCGGAATCGGGAAGCTGACCGCCGTGATCAGCTCACCCTCCTGAAGCGCCGTCGTGAACAATCCCTGGAAGAAGTCGTCGGCTGCCATCGCGCGGCCGCCGGTGTGGATAGTGGCGCCCAGCGCCAGCGTCGCGGCGGGGTAGCAGGCGGCGGGGTCGTTGTTGGCCAGGCTGCCACCCAGCGTGCCCACGTTGCGCACCTGGCGGTCGCCGATGCGTCCAGCCAGGTCCGCCAGCGCAGGGATGGCACGCTGCACGTCGGCTGACGCGGCGACGGCGGCATGCGTCGTCGCGGCACCGATGCGCACGGTCCTGCCGTCGACGCTGATGCCTTGCAGCTCGGGCAGGCGGCGCACGTCGACCAGGCCCTCGGGCGCGGCCAGACCCAGCTTGATGGCGCCCAGCAGGGACTGGCCCCCGGCCAGGAACTTGTCGTCTGCACCCAGGCGGGCTGCGGCGACGGATGATGCGGCTTGATAGTTCATCGCGTTGGTCTCCTCAGGCCTTGGCCTGCATGGCGGTCCACACAGCACAGGGCGTTGCCGGCATGGCGAGGTCCTTCACGCCGATCGCGTCGCAGATTGCATTGATGACCGCGGGCGGCGAGCCGATCGCCCCCGCCTCGCCGCAGCCTTTGACCCCCAGCGGGTTGTGCGTGCAGGGCGTGCCCTTGGCGGTCTGCACGTTGAAGCTGGGCAGGTCGTCAGCACGCGGCATCGCGTAGTCCATGTAGCTGCCGGTCAGCAACTGGCCGCTGTCGGGGTCGTACACGCCCTGTTCCAGCAGCGCCTGGCCGATGCCCTGGGCGATGCCGCCGTGCACCTGGCCCTCGACGATCATCGGGTTGACGATGTTGCCGAAGTCGTCCACCGCGCTGAAGCGGTCGATGCGAACGACGCCCGTGGCCGGGTCCACCTCGACCTCGCAGACGTAGCTGCCGGCCGGGTAGGTGAAGTTGGTCGGGTCGTAGAAGGCGTTCTCGTTGAGGCCGGGCTCCAGCTTGTCCAGCGGGTAGTTGTGCGGCACGTAGGCGGTCAGCGACACCTGCGCGAAAGGCACGGCCCGGTCAGTGCCGGCGATGCGGTACTCGCCGTTCTTGAACTCGATGTCGCCTTCGCCGGCCTCGAGCAGGTGGGCCGCGATCTTGCGTCCCTTGGCGATGACCTTGTCCACCGCCTTCACGATGGCCGTGCCGCCGACTGCCAGGGAGCGGCTGCCGTAGGTGCCCATGCCGAACAACACTTTGCCGGTGTCGCCGTGCTGGATGTCGACGTCCTCCAGCGGTATGCCCAGCCGGTCGGCCACGACCTGCGCGAAGGTCGTCTCGTGCCCCTGGCCGTGTGAATGGCTGCCGGTGAACACCGTGACCTTGCCGGTCGGGTGCACGCTCACCTCGCCCGCCTCGAACAGCCCGGCGCGGGCGCCCAGCGCGCCGGCGATGTTGCTGGGTGCCAGCCCGCAGGCTTCGATGTAGGTCGAATAGCCGATGCCTCGCAGCAAGCCCTTGGCCGCGCTGACCGCCTTGCGCGCCGGGTAGCCGGCCACGTCGGCCAGCCGCTGAACCTGGGTCAGCGTGGCGTCGTAGTCGCCGATGTCGTAGGTCAGGCCCACCGGCGTGGCGTAGGGGAAGGTCTTGATGAAGTTGCGGCGGCGCAGCTCGGCGGGGTCGATGCCCAGCTCATGGGCGGCCGTCTCCACCAGACGCTCGACGACGTAGGTTGCCTCGGGCCGGCCAGCGCCGCGGTAGGCGTCCACCGGCGCGGTGTTGGTGAACACGCCGGTCACCTCGGCGTAGATCCGGGGGGTCGTGTACTGGCCAGCCAGCAGCGTGGCGTACAGGATGGTCGGCACGCAGGACGCGAAGGTGGACAGGTAGGCGCCCAGGTTGGCCGTCGTGTGCACGCGCATGGCCAGGAAGGCGCCGTTGCTGTCAGTCGCCAGCTCGGCCGTCGTCACATGGTCGCGGCCGTGGGCGTCGGACAAAAAGCTCTCGCTGCGCTCGGCCGTCCACTTGATCGGCCGGCCCAGCTGCTTGCTGGCCCAGACCAGCGCCGTCTCCTCGGCGTACAGGAAGATCTTGGAGCCGAAGCCACCGCCCACGTCGGGCGCGACGACGCGCAGCTTGTGCTCGGGGATGCCCAGCACGAAGGCGCACATCAGCAGACGCTCGACGTGCGGGTTCTGGTTGGCGACGTACAGCGTGTAGTGGTCGCTGCTGGGGTCGTAGCTGGCGTTGGCGGCGCGCGGCTCGATGGCGTTGGGGATGAGGCGGTTGTTGCGGAATTCGAGCCGCGTCACATGCGTGGCCGATGCCATCGCGGCATCCGTCGCCGCCTTGTCGCCGCAGCCCCAGGTGTAGCAGCGGTTGTCCGGCGCCTCGTCGTGAACCGAGCCGGCATGGCCGGCCGCCGTGGCGGTGTCGGCCACGGCGGGCAGCTCGTCGTAGTCCACCTCTACCAGCGCCGCCGCGGCCTTGGCCTCGGCCAGGGTTTCTGCCACGACCAGGGCCAGCGCGTCGCCCACGTAGCGCACCTTGCCATCGGCCAGGATGGGGTGCTTGGGCTCCTTCATCGGCGTGCCGTCGATGCTGTTGATGAGCCAGCCGCAGGGCAGGCCGCCTACGTCGCGGAAATTCTCACCGGTGTAGACGCCCAGCACGCCGTCGGCGGCCAGCGCCGCCGCCGTGTCCACCTGCTTGATTCGCGCATGTGCGTAGGTGCTGCGCACGAACACACCATAGGTCTGGCGCGGCAGCACGATGTCGTCGGTGTACTGGCCGCGGCCGGTCAGGAAGCGCCCGTCCTCGCGGCGCTTGACGCTCTGGCCGATGAAGCCTTCTTGAGGTGCGTTCATGGCTGGACCCCCTTCATCGATTGGGCGCCCATCTGCACGGCGTGCACGATGTTCTGGTAGCCCGTGCAGCGGCAGATGTTGCCCTCCAGCCCCTCGCGGATGGCGGTCTCGCTGGCGCAGTCGTGGTGCTGCACCAGGTCGATGGCGCTCATCACCATGCCAGGGGTGCAAAAGCCGCATTGCAGCCCGTGGCACTCCTTGAACGCCGCCTGCATCGGGTGCAGGGTGCCGTCCTTGGCAGCCAGGCCTTCAATGGTCGTGATGTCGGCGCCGTCGGCCTGCACGGCCAGCATGCTGCAGGCCTTCACGGCGCGGCCGTTCAGGTGGACGGTGCAGGCACCGCATTGCGCGGTGTCGCAGCCGACGTGGGTGCCGGTCAGGGCCAGGTCTTCGCGCAGCAGCTGCACCAGCAGGCGGTCGGCTGCGACCTCCCTGCTGACCGCGCGGCCGTTGACCACGAGCTTGATCTTGTGGCTCATCGCATGTCTCCGTCGTTGTGGGGACGATGCTGTTCCTGCCGGCAAGGCTTGTGATTGCCGATTACCCTAATGGGCTTACAAGCTGGGGATGACGTGCCATGGACAACCTCGACCTGAGCGTGCTGCGCACCGCCGCGGGCTGGCGGGCGGAGGCGCGGGGTGTGGTGCTGGGCACCATCACGCGCACCTGGGGCTCGGCGCCGCGGCCGGTGGGCTCGCTGGTGGCCGTGCGGGATGACGGTTTGATTACAGGCTCGGTGTCGGGCGGCTGCATCGAGGACGACCTGATCGCCCAGCTGCGTGCTGGCAGCCTGACGCTGGCAGGCCCCACGCCGCTGCGCTACGGCGTGGGCGCCGAGGAGGCGCGCCGCTTCGGCCTGCCCTGCGGCGGCACGCTGGAGCTGATGCTGGAGCCGCTGGCGGCCCGGTCGGGCCTCGACGAGCTGCTGGCGCGCCTGGAGCGCGGCGAGCGCGTTCGCCGCACGCTGGATCTGGCCAGCGGCGCTGCCACCCTGGCAGCCGCCGAGCCGGGCGCCGACACGCTGGTCCTGACCGAAACCCAGCTCGTCAGCCACCACGGCCCTCAGTGGCGGCTGTTGGTCATCGGCGCGGGCCAGATGACCGACTACCTGGCGCAGATGGCGCTGGCCCTGGGCTACGGCGTCACCGTCTGCGACCCGCGCGCCGAGTACGCCGACGGCTTCAACCTGCCTGGCGTCACGCTGACGCGCGACATGCCGGACGATGTCGTCACCGCCTTCAAGCCCGACGGCGCCACGGCCATCGTCGCGCTGACCCACGACCCCAAGCTGGACGACTTGGCGCTGATGGAGGCGCTCAAGGGCGCGGCCTTCTACGTCGGCGCCATTGGCTCGCGCGTCAACCAGGCCAAGCGCCGCGCGCGGCTGGCCGAGCATTTCGACCTGACCGAGCCGCAGCTCGACCGCTTGCACGGCCCCGTGGGCCTGGACATCGGCGCCCGCACGCCGCCGGAAATTGCGCTGAGCATCCTGGCGGAGATGACGGCGGTGCGGTACCGCGCCGGCGGTCCACCGGTCGAGGCGGGTTGCGTGCGCTGACGTTGGACCTTCAGAGCGCTGCCAGCGCGCCGGGTTGCGTCGTCGCCCGCGCGTCCTCACTGCCCGGGTAGTCACGCAGGCCGGGCAGGTCCAGCACCGTCACGCCGCGGAACTCGACGCGCAGCAAGCCGGCGCGCTCCAACTCGTGCAAGGCCTCGTTGGCGCGCTGGCGTGACATGGCCGACAGCAGGCCGATCTCCTCCTGGCTGAGCTGCACGAAGGGCGTGGCCTGCGGGTACAGCGTCGGGTGGAAGAGGCTCGCCAGGCAGCGGGCCACGCGGGCGTCTGCGCGCAGCAGGCGGTCGTACTCCACCAGGCCCACGAACAGGCTGAGCCGCGCGTTCAGGTGCGCCAGCAGGAAATGGTTGAAGGCCAGGTTGGTGGCCACCAACTGCTCGAACAGGTAGCGCGGCACGCAGGCCAGCCGGGTGGTGCGCAGGGCCACGCCGTCGTAACGCCAGGGACCGGGCTTGAGCAGCGATCCCTCGCCGGCCCAGCCACCATGGGTGACGCCGGTCAGCGTCGCATGCCGCCCGTCGGGCTGGGACACTGACATCTTCACCAGCCCTTCGATAACACCGATCCAGCAGTCCGCTGGCTCGCCGCAGCGCATCGCGTGGGCGCCTGGCAGCAGGTGGCGCTCGTAGCTGTCCTGCAGCACCTGGGCGCGCTCGGCCAGGTCCAGTGTCTGGAACCAGGGGCTCTCGGCCAGCATCGCCTTGAGCGTCAGTGCGGTGGATTTCTGTCGGCCCATGCCTGCTCCGTTTTGCCCGCGCCATCGGTAACCCGATGTAGCCGGATTGCTGCTGTCCTGCGCTGTACGCGCGCGCGATCTGCGCGGATGCAGCGGGCAAACACCAGCGCCAGTTGTCGTGGCCAGGACAACCCCGACTGACCGCGGCGCCCACGATGCGTTTCCAGCGTGTGAATCGCCCTTGAGGAGACAACGATGACCAACGCCGCCCCCCCGGTCGAACACCGGCCGCACCCGGCCGACATGGCCCAGACGCTCCCGCCCGATGCCGCCGGCCTGAGCCGCCGCAGCCTGCTGACCTGCGCAGTCTCCGGGCCGCTGCTGACGCTGGCCGCGGGCCTCGGCCCCAGCCCCGCCCACGCGGCACTGCCGCTCACGCCGGCCGACACGGTCGACAACTACGACCTGGCCGACTCGCTGGTGCAGACCTCGCTGCCCACCATGCCGCTGCTCAGCCTCACGGTCGGTGGTGACGGCCGCGTGCGGCTGGATCTGCCGCGGCTGGAGGCCGGCCAGGGCATCGCCACGGCCTGCGGCATGATGGTGGCCGAAGAGATGGACGTGCCGCTGAGCATGGTGGACGTGACCTCCTCCGATGCCCGGCCGGAGCTGGTCTTCAACCAGATCTCGGGCGGCTCGTCGGCGGTGCGCTGTTTCGACGCGGCGCTGCCGTTGATTGCCGCCACCGCCCGCGCGCGGCTGCTGGCAGCGGCGTCGGTGCAGCTGGGCGTGGCACCGGGCAACCTGACGGTGACGTCCGGGGTGGTCTACGCGCCGGACGGGCGCAACCTGAGCTACGGCGTGCTCAGCGCGGCCGCCGCGCTGGTGCCGCCACCGCTCAACGTGCGGCCCAAGCCGCCATCGCAATACCGCATCGTCGGCACCGGCGCCGGGCGGCTAGATGCGCGCGACATCGTGACCGGCAAGAAGAAGTTCACGATGGACCTCAGCGTGCCAGGTGCCAAGCCGACGATGTTCCGCATGCCCTCGCAGATCAAGGGCAGCGTGCTGGCCATCAACAACCTCACCGCCGTGAAGGCGATGCCGGGCGTCATCGAGGTGGTGGTGGTGCCCAAGGGCGGCAGCATCGTGCCCACGCCGCTGGGCGTGGCGGTGATGGCCGAGACCTTCGGCCAGGCCTGGGCGGCCGTCAATGCTCTGGACGTGGTCTGGGGCGATGGGCCGCTGAAGGGCCAGTCCAACGCCAGCATCCAGGCGCAGCTCAAGCAGGCCATTGCGCCGCTGGCGCTGCCGCAGCTGGGCGCGCTGACGGTGGACGCGGAGTTCGAGTTCTCGGCCGCCTCGCACTGCCCGCTGGAGGTGGACTGCGCCATCGCAGACGTGCGCGCCGACCGCGCCGAGATCTGGGCGGGCCTGCAGTCACCCATCATCACGCAGCAGTCCATCGCACTGGACCTGGGCCTGCCGCAGGATCGCGTCAAGGTGCATGTGGTGCCCTCGGGCGGTTCATTTGGGCGGCGGCTGTTCTGGGACCCGGTGCAGGTGGCCACGCAGGTCTCACGGCTGACCGGGCGGCCTTGCAAGCTGATGGTGCACCGCACCGACGACACGCGGCATGCACGCATGCGCCCGCCGCAGTTCCACAAGGTGCGTGCCACGCTGCTGCTGGGCCAGGTGATCAGCTACGAGCAGCGCATCGCCGCCGTGCGGCTGGACGCGCGCCACGGCTTCGGCGAGATCACGACGGCTGCCGCCGGCGCGCTGCCACCCATCGTGCAGCAGACAGTGGGCAACCTGGGCTACGAGGAGTTCTTCTTCAAGACCATGGTCGCCTCGCCCTACAACTTCGGCGTCTGCACCAAGGTGCTGACGCCGGTGGCCATCGACCTGCCAACCGTGTCCTACCGCTCGGTGCACATCCAGCCGGCGCGCAGCGTGGAGGAAATCATCGTCGACGAGATCGCTGCCAAGCTGGGCCGCGACCCGGTGGCCTTCCGCATGGACTACCTGCGCCTGCCGCGGGCCCGCGCGGTGCTGCAGGCGGTGGTGGGTGCGGGCCAGTGGGGGCGCCCGATGCCTGCTGGCTTCGCGCAAGGCGTGGCGGTGCACCAGGAGACGCGCTCGTTCACGGCCTGCCTGGTGGAGGTGGACGGGCGCGACCCGAGCAATGTCAAGGTCGTCAAGGCCGTCATCGCCATCGACGTCGGCAAGCCCATCAACATCACTGGCATCCAGGCGCAGGTCACGGGGGCCTTCTCCGAGGCCATCGCGCTGGTGCTCAACGCCGGGCTCACGTTCAGCAACGGCCTGCCGCTGGAGAGCAGCTACACGAGCTACCGCTTCACCAAGATGCGCGACTATCCGAAGACCGTGCAGGTCATCGTCATGCCCAACGTGGGCGAAGCCACCGGCGGCCTGGGTGAGGTGGGGCTGTCGGCGGCCTCGGGTGCCATTGCCAATGCCTACGCACGCGCCACAGGCATCAAGCCGCGCAAGTTCCCGCTCAACGCCCAGCCCGCCTACACGCCCGTGGCGCCGGGGAAGCTGGCCGACCCCGTCTTCCCTTGACCGAGGAGCCCCCGTCATGCCCACTTACAACCTGAATGTGAACGGCCAGCCAGCCCAGGTCGACGCTCCCGCCGACATGGCGCTGCTGTGGGTGCTGCGCGACAAGCTCGGCATCACCGGCCCCAAATACGGCTGCGGCATCAATGCCTGCAAGGCCTGCACCTGCCTGGTGGGCGGCAAGGCCGCCACCGTGTGCTCGATCCGCGTGGCCGACGTGGGTGGCAAGCCCATCGTCACCATCGAGGGTCTGGCCAAGGGCGAGCAGCTGCACCCGGTGCAGCAGGCCTGGCTGGATCGCGAC
>JACPYV010000002.1 GCA_016195825.1 Burkholderiales bacterium
GCACTTCGCTGGCCAGCCGCAAGTTGCCACCCATGGCCTCGATGCGCTCGCGCATGCCCGGCAAGCCCCAATGGCCCGGTCGGTGGCCGCGCGCCAGCACCTCAGGTGCGATGCCGATACCGTCATCGCGGACGCTCAGTATCAGCTCGGCGACGCCAAAGGCCAGCTCCACCTCGATCTGGCGTGCTTGGGCGTGGCGGAAGGCGTTGAGCAGCGCCTCACGGCCGATGCAGAGCAGTTCGTCCGAGGCCTCGGGCCTGAGCTCGCGGGGCCGGCCGCTGGACGCCACCCGGAAGATGATGCCCGTGCCGGTTGCCAGGTCCTGGCCCAGTGCCTCCAGGGCCTGCAACAGCCCGGGGCCATCCGCGCCGTTGGCGCGCAGGCCGCGCACCCGGTCGCGCGCCTCCAGCACGACGTCATCGGCCCGGTCGAGCAGGGCCTCGACGCCGGTGCGCACGTCGTCATGCCGTGGCAGGCGCGCCACCAAGCCTTGGACGCTGATGATCAGGCCCTGTGTGCTCTGCAGCAGCGTGTCGTGCAGTTCACGGGCAATGCGCTCGCGCTCGGCGTGCCGCTCTTCAAGCAGCATGCGCAAGCGGCGGGCGATGGCGCGGGTGCGCAGCGCGCCGCCACCCCAGGCCAGCGCCAGCACCAGCACGGCCGCCACGGCGATGAAGGCGCGGCTTTGCACGAAGGTGGGGGCGATGCTGAAATGGAGCTCGGCCGGTTGCTCGCTCCAGGTGCCGTCGCCGTGAGACGCGCTGACCTGGAACACGTAATCGCCGTGACCAAGGTTGGCGTAGCTGGCTTCGCGGCGGGTGCCGCCGTCCTGCCAGTCGCTGTCCACGCCTAGCAGCCGATAGCGAAAGCGCGTGCGCTCGGCGGTGACCAGTGCAAAGGCCGTGTACTGCAGCACGACGCTGCGGGTGCCACCGGGCAGGGATAGCGCCGTGCCGGGCAGGTACTGGCGGTCACCGGCACGCAGGGCGCGTATGCCGACGGCCGGGGCAGGATCCGGCTGGGCGAGGGCCTCTGGGTCGAGCCAGGCCACCCCCCGGTTGGTGTTGAACCACAACCGGCCGCGCGCGTCTCGCACCAGCGTGGCGACGGACGAGGCCTGCTGTGCCACGCCGGGCAGACCGTGGCGCCAGTCGATCAGGCGGTACACCGTGCGGCCGGGGCTGGCACTGAAGAGGCTGTCCACGTCCGCGCCGCGGACCTGCACCACGCCGCGCCCGCCGTTGAGCCAGAGTGTGCCGTCGCTTGTTTCGACCATGCCGGTGACGTGGGCCAGCGCATCGTCCTGCTCGGCCGAGACGCTGGTGAAGCGCCGGCCGTCGAAGCGGGCCAGGCCGGCCTCGCCAGCCACGTAGACCGCCCGGCGGCCGAACACGATGGCGCTGGTGCGGCCCACGTGCAGGCCGTCCGCCGCGGTGTAGCGGGTGATCTGGTCGCCGGCCAGGCGGATGACCTGGTCGTCATGCCCGAACCAGACCTCGGCCGGCCCTCGCCCGGCAATCACGGTCGGCGGTGCACCGTCCGCGAGGGCGCGCGGCTCCGGTGTGACGCTGAGGCCCTCCACGCGGAACACGCCGGTGTCGCCCATGGAGATCCAGGCGCCACCGTTGCCGGCCGGCGCAAAGG
Source organism: Burkholderiales bacterium (assembly GCA_016195825.1). Lineage (GTDB taxonomy): Bacteria > Pseudomonadota > Gammaproteobacteria > Burkholderiales > Burkholderiaceae_C > Pelomonas. Next base: position 1,645 of record JACPYV010000002.1, read on the forward strand.
CCAGCACCTGCTCGTCCAGCGGCATCAGCCGGTCCAGGCGGCCCTGCCACTCGCGCCACAGGCCACCGGCCTGCATGCGCCACACCGCCCCTTCGGGGCCACGGAAGGCGCCGTTCAGGCGCTGGGCATTGGGCTGGACGATCGGGGCGTGGGGCGGGTCCAACTGGAGCAGGGCGTTGGGGGAACTGGCCAGCACCCCCGAGCCCCAGGGTGTGAGCATGGTGGTGTGCTTGAAGGCGCCGGTGGGGTCGTCCAGCACCTGCACCACGCGCCGGCGCAGGCTGCCGATGCCGGAGTTGGTGCCCACCCAGACATGGCCTTCGCCGTCCTCGGCCAGGGGCACGGTTTGGTCGGACGGCAGGCCGTCGCGGGCGGAGAAGGTCTCCAGCGCGTCGTTCGGCGTGAGCGGCTGCCCGGCCGCGACGCGATCAGGCTCGCGCAGCCGCCGCACACCGATGCCGTACTGCGTCAGCCAGAGGCTGCCGTCGGCGGCGAACAGCATTTGCTTGGCGCGCGGGTAGGGCGCGGGCAGCCGGTCGGGCACCGTGGTGGCCGCGGGTGCACCGCCGGCGTAGTCAGGCAGTGGGCGGGTGCCGAGCCGCTGGTCCGACACCCAGAGACGGCCGCGCAAGTCTTCGGCCAGCACGGCTTCGCGGTCGGGCTGCTCCCCCGTGGGGGTGAAGCGGTGTTCGCCTGGCCGCAGGAAGCTCAGTACGCCGCCGCTGGTCACCCAAAGTACGTTGCGGCTGTCGACGAAGACGTAGTCCGCCCCGGTGGCTTCGTAGCCCCAGTCGCTGCCGATGCGCTGCCAGCGGCCGTCGTGAAAGCGCGCCAGGCCGCCGGCTGCTGCTGCCCAGAGACTGCCGTCGGCGGTGCGGGCGAAGTGCAACACGCGGCCAGGCGGCAGCCCCTCGGCCGGCCCGAAGTGCGTGACCTCGCCAGCGCGCAGGCGCGCCACGCCGCCGGCGTACAGGCCCAGCCAGATGTCACCGTCCGGCAGCAGGGCCAGCGCGTTGATGTTGGTCGAGCGCAGCCCCTGGCCTTCGCGCAGCGGGTAGCGCTCGAAGCGCAGGCCGTCGAAACGGTACAGGCCGAAGCCCGTGCCCAGCCACAGGAAGCCGGACGGGCCCGTGGCCAGCGTCCACACGTCGGCCGGCGCACCCTCGTTCACCGTGCGACCGACGTGAATGAACTCCGAAAGTGGCGGTGCGGGCGCGGCAGCAGTGCGGGCCGCCAGGGCTGCCAGCGCAAGCACGAGGATGCAAAGGCGCCTCACGCGGGCATCAGGCGTTGATGTCGATGATGCCGCGCCGGATCGCGACGATGACGGCCTGGGTCCGGTCCGTTGCGTTCAGCTTGGACAGAATGTTCTTCATGTGCGTCTTCACCGTGTCCTCCGACAGCCCCAGCGCCCCGGCGATTTCGCGGTTGGAGCCGCGCAACGTCAGCTCGTGCAGCACGTCGAGCTCGCGCGCGGACAAGGGTTCGTCGAAGGCATGCCGTCCAAGCTCACTTGCCACCTCGGCCGGGATCTGCCGATGCCCCGCGTGGGCGTTGCGGATGGCGTCCAGCAGCTCGCGCCGGATGGCGTTCTTGAGCAGGTAGCCGCAGGCACCCGCCGCGAAAGCGCGGCGCGCCTGCACGTCGCCCTTGTAGGTGGTCAGTACGAGAATGCGGGCCGTGGGGTGGCGCGCGACGATGTGGCGCGTCGCACTGGTGCCATCCAGGCCGGCCATCTGCAGGTCCATCAGCGTGACGTCGGGCAGGTGCTCGTCGAACAGCGCCACCGCCTCCAGCCCGTTGGATGCCTCGGCCACCAGGCGGATGTCATCGCTGGCGTCGAGCAGAGACGCGATGCCCTGGCGCATCAGGGGGTGGTCGTCGACGGCAAGTACACGGATCACGGCAGGCCTTGTGGCAAGAGCGCCGGCGATACAGGCTGCCGGCTGCAGGCGAAGTATCGACGCTGCCCCCTGGGGGCGCCGTTCACCCGAGAGGGTGAGCCCAGGCTCACTGCTTGGGGTGTGGCGGCGGACCTAGGGGCGACCCTAGCATCGCTACCGAGCGCAACACGGCCGCAGACGCCACAGCAGTCCATGACGTCCATCGCAACATCCCCCATTCGTTTCGACCTACCGCGCATCAAGGTCGCCGTCGATCACGTCGACCCCCTTGTCGCCATCGGCCTGAGCACGGTGCTTGGCCAGGAGCCCGACATCGATCTGGTGACGGCCCGACCGGCCGAGATTGTCATTGCCGACTACGCACAGGGCCTGACCCTGGCGGGCCAGACGCGCATCCAGTCCCGCGAGGCCCGCGTGCGCGTGCTCGTCGTGGCCGGCCAGAGCCGCGAGCAGGACGTGCGCATCGCGCTGGACGCCGGTGTGCAGGGCTACCTGGAGCTGGGCTGCCGGGTGCAGGAGCTGCTCAACGGCGTTCGCCAAGTGGCGCGTGGCTCCCGCTACCTCAGCGCTGCAGCGGCCAGCCGCATCGCCGAGAGCCTGGGCCACTCGCACCTCACCCAGCGCGAGCATGAGGTGCTGCAGCTGGTGGCTCGCGGCCAAAGCAACAAGGCGATCGCGCTGGCGTTGCAGATCTCCATCGGCACGGTGAAGGCGCACATGAAGGGCGTCATGGGCAAGCTGGGTGCCGCAACGCGCACGCAGGCGGCCAGCATTGCCGGTGAGCGCGGCTTCCTGGCCCGTTTCAACTGAGCCGGCGCACCGTGAGCAGGTGCCGCGCCCGTGGCGGCTCGTCGCCCGTGTGCCAGCGCAGCACGGCGGCGCGCAGCGCGGCATCACGCGCGGTGGCGCGCTGGTGCTGGCGCAGGTGCTCGGCCCAGGAGTCGACGATGAACCACTCCACTAGCACCTCTGGCTGCTCCACGTCCTCGGCCAGCCCCCAGGCCATGGCGCCGTCGCGGCGGCGCACCACGCCGTAGTCGTAGAGCGCTGCGACCATGGCCTGGCGGTGCCCGGACTGCACGCGGTACTCCAGCTGCACGATGACCGGCCCCTGGTCCAGCGCCACGCCCTGAGGCGTGGGTGGCGCGGGCCAGGGTGAGCTGGGCCCCAGTTCGGCGTCGCTGTCCGGCAGCGGCCAGCGGCGCGCCAGCACCGCCGCCAACAGCAGGCCGGCGGCAGCCACGTGCAGGGCTGTCGTCATGCCCAGGGCCTCGGCCACTCCGCCCCAGGCCAGGCTGCCCAGCGTCAGCGCGCCGTTGAAGACGGTCAGGTAGACGGCCAGGCCGCGCCCGCGCACCCAGCTCGGGAAGATTGCCTGCGCCACGCCGCCCAGCGTGGTGAGCGCCGCGATCCAGGCCACGCCCAGCAGGCCCATCAGCGCAAGTGCCAGCGCATGGGGCGGGCGCTGGCCGAGCAGCGCCAGCACCGCCGCCACCACGATGGCAGCCCCTGCCATCAGGCCCTCGGTGCCGAGGGCTTGGCGCAGCCGCGGCAGTACCAGCGCCCCGAGGACCGCCCCTGCGCCCACCGCGCCCAGCAACAGCCCGTAGAAGCTGGCCGTGCCGCCCAGCAGCTGGCGCGTCACCAGTGGCAGCAAGGCCCAGGCTGCGCTGGACAAGCCGAAGAACGCCGCCGCCCGCCACAGCACGCGGTGCAGCTCGCGGCTGGCGCGCGTGTAGCGCAGGCCGGCGCGCAGCGCGCCCAGAAAGTGCTCCACCAGCAGATCAGGCGCCGGGGCGGGCCGGCGCCACGACAGCAGCGCCGCGATCAGCAACAACGCGCCGAGAGCGCTCAGGCCGAAGGTGCCGGCCGGCCCCCAGAGCCCCAGCAGCAGCCCGCCGGCGGCCGGGCCGAGCGCGCGGGCGATGTTGATGCCCAGCGAGTTCAGTGCCACTGCGTCGCGCACCAGCGCGCGGCCGACCAGGTCGGGCGCCACCGCCTGCCAGGTGGGCTGCATCAGTGCGGCCCCCAGGCCGCCGAGCAATGCCAGTGCCAGCAGCGCGGGCAGGCTCAGCGATTGCAGGCCGGCCAGAGCGGCCAGGGCCAGGCTCACGCCGACCAGCAGGAGCTGCACCATGAGCAGCAGGCGGCGTCGGTCGAGGATGTCGGCCAGCACGCCGGCGGGAATGGCGAGCAGAAAAACTGGCAGCGTGGCGGTGGCCTGCACCAGAGCCACCCAGGCCGGCGTCGGGGCGATCTCGGTGACGACCCAGGCACTGGCCACGTCGCGCATGAAGCCGCCGATGTTGGCCGCCACGGCTGCCAGCCACAGCAGCGCGAAGCTTCTCTGACGCAGCGGTGCGAAGGCGCTGCCGAGGTCAGGCATGGCGCCTGTCGTTCAGGTCCTGCCAGGCTACGAGGCAGAAGCCGCCCACCAGGCCGATGTGCTCGTAGAAGGCGTTCATCAGCTGGAAGCGCTCCTGACCGACGGCGGCCCAGTAGCGGTTTGCCGTCAGCGTGGCGGCGGCCGTGAAGGCGGCGAGCGCGAGCGCGCCCAGCCAACGCCAGCGGCCGCCAATGACCAGCGCCGAGGCACCCAGCTCCAGCACGATGGCGGCGGCTGCGAAAGGTGCGGCCGGCTGCAGACCGAAGTGGGCCATCTCGGCGACGGCGCCGGAAAAGTCCAACGCCTTCACCAGGCCGCCCTGCAGGTAAGCCGCACACAGCGCGAGCAGCGCGGCGTGATGGGCCCAGGCTGCCCGTTGCGTCGCGCGCATGGTCACGATCAGACCGCCCAGCAGGCGCAGCCCAGCGCGCCCCAGAAGCCCTGCAGGTCACCTGCCGGCACCGTGCTGGCCCAGGCCTTAGCGTGGCCATGGCCGTGCACGCCACAGGCCTTGGCACAGGCACAGGCCGCCTTCATCGCGGACTGCAGCGGCCGGCCTTCCGCCTCGCCCCAGGCGCCGTAGCCACCGTAGCGCCGCACAGGCGACCAGTCCGGCATGGCCGGCGGTGGCGCAGCGTCGTCGAAGGGTGCGAACGGGCCGGCGCCCCAGACCACGCGACCACCCACGATGGTCAGCAGGGCGGCCGTGTCGGCGATTTCGCTCTCGGCGCAGGCGAAGAAGTCCCGGTCAGGCACGATGAGGTCGGCCAGCATGCCGGGCTCGATGCGACCCTTCTTGCCCTGCTCGTCGCTGAACCAGGTGACCTTCTCGGTCCACATGCGAAGCGCGGTCTCACGGTCGAGACACCGGTGCTGGGGCGTGAGCTGCAGGCCGCCCACGGTCTTGCCTGTGATCAGCCAGGACAGCGAAACCCAGGGGTTGTAGGAGGCCACGCGGGTGGCGTCGGTGCCGGCGGAGACGTTCAGCCCCTTCTCCAGCATGCGCGCCACCGGCGGCGTCGCGGCGGCAGCACCGTGGCCGTAGCGCTCGACGAAGTACTCGCCCTGGTAGGCCATGCGGTGCTGCACGGCCACGCCGCCGCCTAAAGCTGCGATGCGGTCCATGGACGCCTCGGAGACGGTCTCGGCGTGGTCAAAGAACCAGTGGAGTCCTTGCAGCGGGATGTCCTGGTTGACGCGCTCGAACACGTCCAGCGCGCGGCTGATGGTTTCGTCGTAGGTGGCGTGCATGCGCCAGGGCCAGCGGTTCTCGGCCAGGATGCGCACCACGCCTTCGAGGTCGTCCTCCATCTGCGGCCCCATGTCGGGCCGTGGCTCGCGGAAGTCCTCGAAATCGGCAGCCGAGAACACCAGCATCTCGCCTGCGCCGTTGTGTCGGAAGTAGTCGTCGCCCTGCTTGTACCTGGAGCCAGCCGTCCAGCGCAGGAAGTCATCCTTCTCCTGCTTGGGCTTCTGGGTGAAGAGGTTGTAGGCCAGGCGCACGGTGAGCTGGCCGGCGCGGGACAGCTGCTCGATGACCTGGTAGTCCTCGGGGTAGTTCTGGAAGCCGTCGCCGGCGTCGAGCGCGCCGGTCACGCCGAGCCGGTTGAGCTCACGCATGAAGTGGCGGGTGGAGTTGACCTGGTAGTCCAGCGGCAGTTTCGGGCCCCTGGCCAGCGTGGCGTAGAGGATGGCCGCGTTGGGCTTGGCCAGCAGCAGGCCGCTGGGGTTGCCGGCGGCGTCGCGCAGGATCTGGCCGCCGGGCGGCTCGGGGGTGTCGCGGGTGTAGCCCACGGCGCGCAGCGCAGCGCCGTTGAGCAGGGCGCGGTCGTAGAGGTGCAGGATGAAGACCGGCGTGTCCGGCGCCACCGCGTTGAGCTCCTCCAGGGTGGGCAGTCGTTTCTCGGTGAACTGGTGCTCGGTGAAGCCGCCCACGACGCGCACCCATTGCGGTGCCGGCGTGATCGCGACCTGGGCCTTGAGCATGGCCATCGCGTCGGCCAGCGAGCGCACGCCGTCCCAGCGCAGTTCGAGGTTGAAGTTGAGGCCGCCGCGGATGAGGTGTAGGTGGTTGTCGATGAGGCCCGGCAGAACGCGCCGGCCACGCAGGTCGATCATGCGTGTGGCCGGGCCGGCCAGGGCCACCACCTCGTGGTCGCGGCCCACGCGCAGGAAGCGGCCGTCCTTGATGGCAACCGCCTCGGCCGTGGGCTGGGCGCGGTTCAGCGTGGTGATGAGGCCGCGATGCAGGATGAGGTCGGCGGTGTCGTCAGCCATGGGGCTTCTCCTTGGCGGCGTCGGCGCAGCGCGGCAGCTCGCCGAACATGTGCGGCTTGACCTGGTGATGCAGCCACGACACCTGGGCGGCGTCGCCGCCGAACAACCGCTTGGCCAGCGGCGGCAGTTGTTCGCCCAGCAGGATGCCCAGCAGCCCCACCAGCGCAATCACGGGCGGCGCCGGCGAGCGCACGTGAAACAGAGCGTAGATCACGCCCACGAGCAGGCCGACGGCCAGGGACAGGAGGTAGGGCTTCATGGCGTTGGGGCTGGGTGGACTCAGCCCTCGTGGGCGCCGAACATGGCCTTGGCGTAGGTCACGCCCAGACCGTAGGCGCCACCGAACTTCTTGGCAATGCCTGTCGTCAGCTCGTAGGTCTCGCCGCGGGCCCAGTCGCGTTGCAGCTCCAACAGGTATTGCAGCGAGGTCATCGGGCGCACGCCGGCCTGCACCATGCGTTCGACGGCGCGTTCGTGGGCTTCCGCGCTGACGTCGCCGCAGGCATCGGTGATGACATAGACATCGAAGCCCTGCGCCAGGGCCGACAGCGTGGGGCCGACGATGCAAACTGAAGTCCACAAGCCGGCGAACACCAGGCGTGTCTTGCCGATGTCGTTGAGCTTCTTGATGACGGCGGCGTCCTCCCAGGTGTTCATGGAGGTCCGGTCCAGCAGGGCCTGGCCAGGGAAGGGATCAGTGACCTCGCTGAACATCGGGCCTGAGAAGCTCTTCTCGGCGACCGTGGTGAGCACCGTTGGCACCTTGAAGCCGGCGGCGGCATGGGCGATCAGTGCGGCGTTGTTGCGCAGTTCGATGGCGTCGATGGACTTGGTGGCGAAGGCCATCTGCGACTGGAAGTCGATCAGCACCAGCGCGTGGTCGGTGGGCGACAGCAGCAGCGGGCCGGGGGTGGGCGTGGCGGTGATGGGCATAGGGGGTCCGGGTGGGTGGGGTGGCTGCAGTGTTGGCCGAGCCCGGCGCGCCGGCATCCCTCCAATGGACAGGGTGCGTCTTTTTCCGATGGTGTGTGGCGCGAATCGGCTCCCCCATTGGGGGTAGCGGCGCACCGCCTCTCCAGGCGATGCGGGCCGGCCCCCGGGTGCGCAGACTGCGCCCCGTATCACCACTTAAAGGGAAGCCTCATGTCATCCGACACCTCCAGCACCGCCGGCATCGGCCGTCGCGAGGCCTTGCTCAAGAGCGCCGGCGTCGCCGGCGGCCTGGGCCTCATCGCCTCCGCCGCATCGACCGCCTTATCGCCCGCAACGGCGGCCTCTTCCACCACTGCCGCAAAGGCTCGCACCATGGCCAACACCTTCACCACCCACGACGGCACCCAGATCTACTTCAAGGACTGGGGCCCCGCCACCGGCAAGCCGGTCGTGCTCAGCCACGGTTGGCCGCTGAACGCCGACAGCTGGGAGGGCCAGATGCTGTTTCTGGCGGAGCACGGCTTTCGCGTCATTGCGCACGACCACCGCGGCCACGGCCGCTCCGGCCAGCCTTGGGGCGGTCATGAGATGAACACCTACGCCGATGACCTGGCCCAGTTGCTGGAGCACCTGGACATCAAGGGCGCCTCGCTGTTCGGCTTCTCGACCGGCGGCGGCGAAGTCGCACGCTACATTGGTCGCCACGGCACCCAGCGGGTCGCCAAGGCCGGCCTGATTTCGGCCGTGCCGCCGCAGATGCTCAAGACCGCCGCCAACCCAGGCGGCCTGCCGTTGGAAGTGTTCGACGGCATCCGCGCCGGCGAGCGCGCCAATCGCGCCCAGCTTTACAAAGACATCGCCTCCGGCCCCTTCTTCGGCTTCAACCGCCCGGGCGCCAAGGTGTCGCAGGGCCTGGTGGACTGGTTCTGGATGCAGGGCATGCTGGCCGGCCACAAGGCCACTTTCGACTGCATCAAGGCGTTCTCGGAGACCGACTTCACCGAGGACCTGAAGAAGTTCAACATCCCGACGCTGATCGTGCACGGCGACGACGACCAGATCGTGCCCATCGACGCTGCCGGCAAGGCTGCTGCCAAGCTGGTCAAGGGCGCCACGCTCATCGTCTACCCCGGTGCGCCGCACGGGCTGACCGACACGCACAAGGACAAGCTCAACGCCGACATGCTGGCGTTCCTGAAGAGCTGAGGGGACGGGTCGATGCCCGCCTTTCACCGCATGGGCGACCTCTTTGCCCAGCTCGGCCTGCCGGCCGAAGAGGTCGACGTGGGCGCGTTCATCGCGCGGCATCGCCCGCTGGCGGGCGACGTGGCCCTTTGCGAAGCGCCCTTCTGGACGCCCGCGCAGGCCGCGCTGCTGGCCCAGCAGGCCGAGGCCGATGCCGACTGGGCCGAGTTGGTCGACCAGCTCAACCTGGCATTGCGCTGAGCCGGCTGACGGATCAGCGTCTGGTCTTCAGCCCGAGGGCCTTCCAGCCCTCGATGCCTAGCCTCTCCAGCGTGTCGAGGTTGCCCTCGAAGATGGCCGCCGTGTCCGGCATGGACTCGACGGCCCGCGTGATGCTCTCCTCGCGCAACAGGTGCAGCGTGGGGTAGGGCGAGCGGTTGCTGTAGTTGGCGATGTCGTCGGGCTCGCTGTCGCCGAACTGGTAGTCGGGATGGAAGTCGGCGATCTGCAGGATGCCGTCGAGCTTCAGCTCGTCGATCAGCGCATCGGCCGCGTCGAGGAAGTCATTGAAGTCCAGGAAGTCGGTCAGCACGCCGGGGTGGATCAGAAGCGTCGTGTCGACCTGCTCGGGGTCGGCGCGGTTCAGTGCCAGCAGCTCGCTGGCGAGATCCTTCAGCAGTTGTTCCGGCTCGGTCGCGTCGCTGACGACGTAGCGGATGCGCTCGTTCACGTGCACGGCCTTGGCGAACGGGCACAGGTTCAGGCCGATGACGGCCTTGACGACCCAGTCGCGGGTGTCAGTGATGACTTGGTCGTGGCTCATGTGTTCTTCGGCGTGTTCAGCCATTGCTCCGCCATGCGAACCCACATCGAGCCCCCCAGAGGGATAAGGTCGTCATTGAAGTCGTAGCTGGGGTTGTGCAGCATGCAGGGGCCCATGCCGTGGCCGCCGATGCGGTGGCTGCCGTCGCCGTTGCCGATGAGGAAGTAGCAGCCCGGCTTGTCCAGCAGGTAGTAGCTGAAGTCCTCCGCGCCCATGGTGGGCTCGAACTCCTGAACGTTCTCGGCACCCACCATGTCGGTCAGCACGCGTTGTACGAACGCGGTTTCGTCGGGGTGGTTGATGGTGGGCGGGTAGTTGCGGCGGAACTCGAACTCAGCCGTCAGCTCGAATGCGCCGGCCAGTTGCTCGGTCATCTCCTTCATGCGGCGCTCGAACAGGTCCAGCAGCTCCAGCGTGAAGGTGCGCACCGTGCCTTCCATGACCACCGAGTCGGGCACGACGTTGGTCGCCTCGCCGGCGTGGATCATGGTCACGGAGATGACGCCCGGGTCGATGGGGCGCTTGTTGCGCGACACGATGGTCTGGAAGGCCGTGACGAGCTGGCAGGCTGCCGGCACCGGGTCCAGCCCCAGGTGCGGCATCGCAGCGTGCGAGCCCTTGCCGCGCAAGGTGATCTTGAACTCGTTGCTGGACGCAAACACCGGGCCGGCCTTCAGCGCGAACTGGCCGGCCTTCATGCCGGGCCAGTTATGGGCGCCGAACATGGCCTCCATCGGGAATCGCTCGAACAGGCCGTCCTTGATCATCTCGCGGGCGCCGCCGCCGCCTTCCTCGGCCGGCTGGAAGACCAAGTAGACCGTGCCGTCGAAGTTGCGGTGCTTGGCCAGGTGCTTGGCTGCCGCCAGCAGCATGGCCGTGTGTCCGTCGTGGCCGCAGGCATGCATGCGGCCACGGATGCTGCTGGCGTGGGGAAACTCGTTGCGCTCAGTCATGGGCAGCGCGTCGATGTCGGCGCGCAGCCCCACGGCGCGGTCTGACGTGCCGTTCTTGACGATGCCCACGACGCCGGTCTTCCCCAGGCCGCGGTGGATGGGAATGCCCCATTCGGTCAGCGCCTTGGCGATGACGTCGGCGGTGCGCTCTTCGTGGAAGCAGAGTTCGGGGTGCTTGTGCAGGTCGCGGCGCAGCGCCGTGATCTCGGGCGCGTCGGCCAGGATGGTGTCGATGAGCTTCATGAGAGGGTGACTTCAGGCTCTGTAAGAGGCTGAGTTTAGGATTGCTGCCGTGAATCTGCGTCGCAACCTCCGCGCCTGGCTGTTCTGGCTGGCCCTGCTCCTGCCCGTCGCGCAAGCGATGGCAGGGGTGCACGCACTTTCGCACCTCAGCGACCGCCAGGACGACGGCATCGCTCACCTGGTCCATTGCGACCTGTGCCTGACGGCGGCTGACCTCGGTGCCGGCGCCCCGGCGGCCGAACCACCGGTGTTGGCCGACGGCCCGGCCGTTCACGTCGCCCCGCTGGCCGCCCCCGTCACCGCGCCGTGCACGGTGGATGCGGGCCTGCCGCCCGCCCGGGGTCCCCCCGCTTCCGCCTGAAACCCAAGCCTTTCCCGCGCCCGGTCATCGGGGCGCGGGTTCTTGTCTTTTCTCGCGGAAGTCTTCTCCCATGCGTTCCTTTGCCCTGGCGCCGCTCGCGGTCGCCTGTCTGTCCCTTGCTGCTCACGCCGACCCGGCTGAATCCCTCGACAAGGTCGTCGTTACCGGCAACCCGTTGAAGACCCAGGTGTTGGCGCAGCCCAGCGATTCCCTCTCCGGCGACCAACTGGTCCTGACCCGTGCTACCAACCTGGGCGACACCTTGCAAGGCCTGCCCGGCGTGGCGGCCACCAACTTCGGCCCCAACGCCAGCCGGCCCAGCATCCGTGGGCTGGACGGCGACCGCGTGCGCATCCTGAGCAACTCGGGTGCGTCTGTGGATGCGTCCAACCTCAGCTTCGACCACGGCGTGGCCATCGATCCGCTGGTCATCGACAAGGTCGAGGTGTTGCGTGGCGCCGCGGCGCTGCTGTACGGCGGCAATGCGGTGGGCGGTGTCGTCAACACGCTGGACAATCGCATCCCGCGCACGCTCATCGACGGCCTTAGCGGCGCTGCCGAGGTGCGCCTGGGCGGCGCCAGCCATGACAAGAGCGGCGCCGTCGTGCTGGACGGTGGCAGCGGCCAGCGCAACGCGGGCTGGGGCTGGCACGTGGACCTTTCGGGCCGGGACGCCAGTGACCAGTCTGCACCGCGCTTCGCCAGCCCGACCGAGGAAGGCAGCGAAAGCCGCACCAGCGTGCGTAACTCCGCCGCGCGCAGCCACGGCGGTGCGGTCGGTGGTTCGGTGTTCTTCCAGGGCGGCTTTGCCGGCGTATCGCTGGACGACTTCCACACCGACTACGGCACTACGGCCGAGGCCGATGTGACCATCCGCATGCAGCGCCAGCGTGTGGCGACGGCCGGCGAATGGGCCACGACAGAAGGCCCGGTTCACCGCGTCAGCTGGCAGCTCAGCCGCAACCGCTATGAGCATCAGGAGGTGGAGGGCACGGGCGCGGTCGGCACGACCTTCAAGAGCACCGGCACCGACGGCCGGGTAGAGGTGGAGCATGCCGCCCTCGGCCCCGTCAAGGGACTGATCGGCCTGCAGACCGAGGCGCTGGACTTCGCGGCGCTGGGCGAGGAGGCCTTCGTGCCGAGCACGCGCACGCGCAACACCGGTGTCTTCGTGCTGGAGCAGGCAAAGCTGGGCGGTGTGGACTGGTCGGCCGGCGCGCGCACCGAGCGCGTGACGGTGGACTCGGACGGTGGTGACCGCTTCGGCGCGGCGCAGTCGCGGCGCTTCCGTCCGCTGAGCTTGGCGTTGAGCGGTGTACTGCCGCTTAGCGAGGCCTGGAGCCTGAGCGCCAACCTGAACCGCACCCAGCGCGCACCTGCCTATTACGAGCTGTTTGCCAACGGCCTGCACCTGGCCAGCGCGGCCTACGAGCGCGGCGACGCAACGCTGGGCTTGGAGCGCTCCAAGGGCCTGGATGTCGGCGTGAAATGGGAGTCGGCCCAGAGCCATGTCCACGTCAACTTCTACGAGACGCGCTTTGCCAACTACGTCGCGCTGCAGGCCACCGGCGAGTCGGCGGACAACGCCGGCACGGCCGTGCCGGTCTACGCCTTCACGGCCGTGCCGGCACGGCTGCGCGGCGTGGAGTTCGAGGGGCGTTGGCAGCTGCACCCGTCTGTCGCGCTGCTGAGCCAGTTGGACGCCGTGCGCGGCGACAACCGCACGACCGGCGAGCCGCTGCCCCGCTTGGCGCCGCTGCGCGCCATGCTGGGCCTGGAGGCGAAGCAGGGCGACTGGTCCGGCAAGCTGGAGTGGCGCGGCGCGGCGCGGCAGACGCGCGTGGCCGAGTTCGACACCCCCACGCCCGGCTACGGGACGGTTCGCCTGAGTGTGGCGCGGCAGCTGCGCTGGGGCCAGACGGACGCGCTCTGGTACCTGAAGCTGGACAACCTCGGCAACAAGCTGGCCTACAACGCCACGGCCGTCCCCACCATCCGTGACCTGGCCCCGCAGGCCGGTCGTTCGGCCAGCACGGGGCTGCAACTGCGCTTCTGAGTCGGCGCAGCTCCCTCAAAGCCGGTGTACAACCGTGCACGCCGCCCATGTACCGGGCGGCGTGCACGCAAGTCGTGCGCGCGCGCACCAGAACTTGCTGTCCTGTGCGGGCGCGGAACTTGCGACGCGACGCTGGGAACAGGAGCGACGATGCAGACCGCCTTTGACGAGATGAATGCTGCGGGGTCCAAGACCCGCCTGCACTACGAGGGCTACGCCCGCTGGCTGGCCGACCAGCCGGAATCCCTGATGCGAGAGCGGCGCGAGCAGGCCGAACTGATCTTCCGCCGCGTGGGCATCACCTTCGCCGTCTACGGTGACAAGGACTCGGGCGAGGGCACCGAGCGCCTCATCCCCTTCGACCTGATCCCGCGCGTCATCCCGGCCAGCGAGTGGTCGTCCATGCAGGCCGGCCTGGCGCAGCGTGTGACGGCGCTGAACCGCTTCATACACGACGTCTATCACGACCAGGAGATCCTCAAGGCAGGCATCGTGCCCGCCGACGAGATCTTGAAGAACGCGCAGTTCCGCCCCGAGATGATGGGCGTGGATGTGCCGGGCGGCGTCTACAGCCACATCGCCGGCGTCGACATCGTGCGCGCCGGGCACGCCGACGGCAGTGGACAGTACTACGTGCTGGAGGACAACCTGCGCGTGCCGTCGGGCGTGAGCTACATGCTCGAGAACCGCAAGATGATGATGCGGCTCTTCCCTGAGCTGTTCACGGGGCATCGGGTGGCTCCCGTCGCACACTACCCCGACCTGCTGCTGGACACGCTGCGCAGCGTGGCGCCGCAGGGCGTGTCGGACCCCACTGTCGTCGTGCTGACGCCGGGCATGTACAACTCGGCCTACTTCGAGCACGCCTTCCTCGCCCAGCAGATGGGCGTGGAGCTGGTGGAGGGGCAGGACTTGTTCGTCGACGGCGGCTTCGTCTACATGCGCACCACGCGCGGCCCCAAACGGGTGGATGTGATCTATCGCCGGCTGGACGACGACTTCCTCGATCCCACGGTGTTCCGTGCCGACTCGCAGCTGGGCTGCGCGGGCCTGGTGGGCGCTTACAAGGCTGGCAAGGTGACCTTGTCCAATGCCATCGGCACCGGCATCGCGGACGACAAGTCCATCTACCCCTACGTGCCCAAGATGGTCGAGTTCTACCTCGGCGAAAAACCAATCCTGCAGAACGTGCCGACCTATGTCTGCCGCGACAAGGACGACCTCGCCTACACGCTGGCCCACCTGGGCGAGCTGGTCGTCAAGGAGGTGCACGGCGCCGGCGGCTACGGCATGCTGGTCGGGCCGGCCGCCACCAAGGACGAGATCGAGTCCTTCCGTGCACGGCTCGTCGCCAACCCGGGCAACTACATCGCGCAGCCGACGCTGTCGCTGTCCACCTGCCCCACGTTCGTGGAGAGCGGCATCGCCCCGCGTCACATTGATCTGCGACCCTTCGTGCTGTCAGGTTCCAGCGTGCGCATGGTGCCGGGCGGGCTGACGCGGGTGGCACTGAAGGAGGGCTCCCTGGTGGTGAACAGCAGCCAGGGCGGCGGGACCAAGGACACCTGGGTTCTGGAAGACTGAAGGGAACGACCAAGATGCTTTCTAGAACAGCTGACCATCTCTTTTGGTTGAGCCGCTACATCGAGCGTGCGGAGAACACCGCCCGCATGCTGGACATTGCCTACCAGACTTCGCTGCAGCCTCAGTCGGCCGAGGAGTCCGAGCAGACCTGGCGCAGCCTGGTGTCCATCTCCGAGCTGAACAGCCTCTACGGCACCCAGTATTCGGAGATCAACGCCCGCAGCGTCATGGAGTTCATGGTGGCCGACGAGAACAATCTCTCGTCGATCTTCAACTGTCTGCGCGCGGCGCGCGAGAACGCGCGGGCCGTGCGTGGTGCGCTGACGACCGAGGTCTGGGAGACCATGAACCAGACTTGGCTGGAGTTCCGCCGCCTGCTGCGCGAGGGCGCGCTGACGCGCGACCCGTCGGCGCTGTTTGAATGGGTCAAGTACCGATCCCATCTGTCGCGCGGCGTCACGGTGGGCACCATGCTGCAGGACGAGGCCTTCCACTTCATCCGAATCGGCTCCTTCCTGGAGCGGGCCGACAACACGGCGCGGCTGCTGGACGTCAAGTTCTACCGCCAGGATGCCAGCGGCACCGAACGCGACACCGCGCGGGACTTCTACTACTGGTCGGCCGTGCTGCGCTCGGTGTCGGGCTTCGAGATCTACCGCAAGGTCTACAGCAACGTCATCCAGCCCGACAAGGTCGCTGAGCTGCTGATCCTGCGCCCCGACATGCCGCGCTCGCTGTCGCACTGCGTGACGCGCATGTTCGCCAACCTCAAGCGCGTGGCCAATCCGCAGTCCGCCGAGACGCTGCGCCGCGTAGGCCGCCTGGAAGCGGAGCTGGCCTTCGGGCGCATTGACGAGATCCTGGCCAAAGGCTTGCATCCCTTCCTGGATGACTTTCTGGCCGAGGTCGCCGATCTCGGCGCGGGCATCAGCCGCGACTTCCTCGTTCCTTCTACCTGAGCCCAGGGCCACGCATGTCAATCCACGTCGCCCTCAAACACGTCACGCGCTACAAGTACGACCGTCCGGTCAGCCTGGGGCCGCAGGTCGTGCGCCTGCGCCCGGCGCCGCATTGCCGCACCCCGGTGCTGGCCTACTCGCTCAGCGTCGAGCCCAAGAACCATTTCATCAACTGGCAGCAGGACCCGTTCGCCAACTACCTGGCGCGGCTGGTGTTCCCTGAGAAGACGACCGAGTTCACGATCACCGTGGACCTGGTGGCCGAGATGGCGGTCTACAACCCCTTCGACTTCTTCCTGGAGCCGCACGCCCAGACCTTCCCGTTCGGCTACGACGAGGCCCAGCAGATCGAGCTGGCGCCCTACCTGCAGGTCGAGCCGCTGACGCCTCTGCTGGCCGCCTACCTGGCGGAGATCCCGCGCACCGAGCGCACGACCATCGACTTCCTCGTCGAGCTCAACCAGAAAGTGCAGAACAGCGTCTCCTACCTGATCCGCATGGAGCCTGGCGTGCAGACGCCCGAGGAGACGCTGGCCAAGGCCTCCGGCTCCTGCCGCGACTCCGGCTGGCTGCTGGTGCAGCTGATGCGCCACCTGGGCCTGGCTTCGCGCTTCGTGTCGGGCTACTTGATCCAGCTGGCCCCCGACGAGAAGGCGCTGGACGGCCCCAGTGGCACCGAGGTCGACTTCACCGACCTGCACGCCTGGTGCGAGGTCTACCTGCCCGGTGCGGGCTGGATAGGCCTGGACCCCACCTCGGGCCTGCTGGCCGGCGAGGGCCACGTACCGCTGGCCGCCACCCCCACGCCCGGCAGCGCTGCGCCCATCAGCGGCGCGGTAGACGAGAGCGAGGTCGAGTTCGAGCATGAGATGCGCGTGACCCGCATCTGGGAGTCTCCGCGCGTCACCCGCCCCTACACCGAAGCGCAGTGGACCGACGTGCTGGCGCTGGGCGAGCAGGTGGACCGCGAGCTGCGCCTGGGCGACGTGCGCCTGACCATGGGTGGCGAGCCCACCTTCGTGGCCGTCGCCGACCGTGACGCGGCCGAATGGAACACCGACGCGCTGGGCCCCACCAAGCGCCTCTACGCCCAGCAGCTCACGCACCGCCTGCGTGACGAGTATGGCCAGGGCGGCTTTCTGCATTTCGGCCAGGGCAAGTGGTACCCCGGTGAGCAGTTGCCGCGCTGGGCGCTGTCCATCTACTGGCGCGCCGACGGCGAGCCCTGCTGGAAGAACCCCGACTGGTTTGCCGACGAACGTGAAGGCCATGCCTACACGCACGCGCACGCGCAGACCTTCATGGGTGCGCTGACCCGGCACCTGGGCCTGACCGACAGCTTCGTGCAGCCGGCCTACGAGGACACTTGGTACTACCTGTGGCGCGAGCGCCGCCTGCCGGTCAACGTCGACCCCTTCGACACCCGGCTGGACGACGAGATGGAGCGCGCGCGCCTGCGCCGCGTCTTCGCGCAGGGGCTGGACGAGGTCGTCGGCTACGTGTTGCCGCTGGCGAGAACGCCCGACACGCCGGCGCTCGCCGGCCTGCACTGGCAGACGGGCCCCTGGTTCCTGCGGGACGAGCGCCTGTACCTGATGCCCGGCGATTCGCCAATGGGCTGGCGGCTGCCGCTGGATTCGCTGCCCTGGGTCAGCAAGGGCGACTACCCCTACCTGATCGAGCAAGACCCCTTCGCGCCGCGTGACGCGTTGCCCGCACTCAGTACGCTGAAGCTGCAGCTGCAAGGCGTCGTCGGCGCGGCCTCGCGGCCGGGGCTGCTGGCTGGCGCCGGTCTGGCTGCCGGGGACGGCAAGGGGCCGGTCACGGCCGCCGCGCCCGCCCGCTTCGAGAGCGCCCACGGCATCACCCGCACGGCGCTGTGCGTCGAGGCCCGCGACCCCCGACGGGCCAACGGCCCGAAGGCGGAAAGCCAGGGCAGCGCCAGCGGCGTGCTCTATGTGTTCACGCCACCGCTGGAAAAGCTGGAACACTACCTGGAGCTGCTCACTGCCGTGGAGGCCGCCTGCGAGGAGACCGGCTTCAAGATCGTGCTGGAGGGCTACCCGCCGCCACGCGACCCCCGCCTCAAGCTGCTGCAGGTCACGCCTGACCCCGGCGTCATCGAGGTCAACATCCACCCTGCGCACAACTGGCGCGAGCTGGTCGACCACACCGAGTTCCTGTACGAGGCTGCGCGCCTCACGCGCCTGTCGAGCGAGAAGTTCATGATCGACGGCCGCCACAGCGGCACCGGCGGTGGCAACCACTTCGTGCTGGGCGGCGCCACGCCGGCTGACTCGCCCTTCCTGCGCCGGCCGTCGCTGCTGGCATCGCTGCTCGCCTACTGGCACAACCACCCGAGCCTGAGCTACCTGTTCAGCGGCCTCTTCATCGGCCCCACCAGCCAGGCCCCGCGTGTGGACGAGGCGCGCAACGACCAGCTGCGCGAGCTGGAGATCGCGCTGGCCGAGATCCACAAGGCCGAAGCGCAGTACGGCGCCCGTGTGCCGCCGTGGCTGATCGACCGCGCGTTGCGCAACGTGCTGGTCGACGTCACCGGCAACACCCACCGCAGCGAGTTCTGCATCGACAAGCTCTACTCGCCCGACTCGGCCACCGGCCGCCTCGGGCTGCTGGAGCTGCGCGCCTTCGAGATGCCGCCGCATGCGCGCATGAGCATCGTGCAGCAACTGCTGCTGCGCGCGCTGGTTGCGCGCTTCTGGCGCCAGCCCTACCGCGCGCCGTTGGTGCGCTGGGGCACCGAGCTGCACGACCGCTTCCTGCTGCCGCACTTCATCCGCGAGGACTTCAGCGACGTCATCGAGGACATGGGCCGTGCCGGCTATTCGCTGGACGCCGCCTGGTTCGCGCCGCACCTGGAGTTCCGCTTCCCCAAGTTCGGCGAGTTCGCCGCGCGTGGCGTGCACGTCACGCTGCGCGGCGCGCTGGAGCCCTGGCATGTGATGGGCGAGGAGGGCAGCGCCGGCGGCACGGTGCGCTACGTAGACGCGTCTATGGAGCGGCTGGAGATCCATGTCAGCGGCCTCATCGATCCGCGCCACCGCGTCACGGTCAATGGCATCGCGCTGCCGCTGCAGCCCACCGGCCGCGCCGGTGAATATGTGGCCGGCGTGCGCTACCGCGCGTGGCTACCGCAGTCGGCCCTGCACCCAACCATCCCGGTCCACGCGCCGCTGACGGTGGACCTGGTCGACACCTGGCAGCAGCGCTCATTGGGCGGCTGCCGCTACTTCGTCTCTCACCCCGGCGGGCGCAGCTACGAGACGTTGCCGGTCAACGCCTATGAGGCCGAGAGCCGGCGCCTGTCGCGTTTCGTGGCCATGGGCCACACGCCCGGCCAGGTGGATGTGGGCGAGCCCAGGCGCAGCCTGGAGTTCCCGTTCACGCTGGATCTGCGCAAGGCAAACTAGCCGGATGCTGATCGAAATCCAACCCGGCGTCCGCCTCTTTGTCGACATCGAGGGTCTCGGCCATGTCCCCGAGGGGCCGATGCTGAAGGCAAAGCCCACCCTCATCCTCATCCACGGTGGCCCCGGCTTCGACCACACGGCCTTCCGCCCATTCTTCAGCCGCTTCGCCGACCTCTGCCAGATCGTCTACTTCGACCTGCGTGGGCACGGCCGCAGCGACCCTCGGCCGGCCGGGGAGTGGCGGCTGGATGTCTTCGCTGACGACGTCGTGCGGCTGTGCGATGCGCTGGGGGTGGTCAAGCCCATCGTGCTGGGCCAGAGCTTCGGCGGCTTCGTCGCGCAGCGCTACCTGGCGCGGCACCCGGCTCATCCGAGCAAGGTGGTGCTGTCCAGCACCTCTCACCACTTCGGCCTGGCCCGCAAGATCCACCACTTCGGTCGTCTGGGCGGGCCTGAGGCCGCGGCGGCCACGCGCGACTTCTGGGAGCGACCGGGTCCCGACACCTGGGCCGTGTACGAGACCCACTGCCGCCACCTCTACAACACCAAGCCCAAGAACCCGGATGCCGGCGGCTGGATGATTTTCAAACCCGAGATCCTGTTCGAGCACACGCGCACCGAACTGCCCGGCATGGATCTGCGCCCGGGCCTGGCGGGCGTGCAATGCCCGGTGCTGGTCATGGCCGGCGAACAGGACCCCGTCACGCCGCCCGAGGACGCCGAGGAGATCGTCGCCGCGCTGCCGCCGCAATGGGCGAGCTACGAGCACTTCCCTGGCGTGGGCCACGGTGCCTGGCGTGACGATCCGGCAGCGGCGGAGCGTGTGCTGCGCCGCTTCCTGGCGGATTGACTCAGGGCGCTGGCGTCGCCAGCGGCTTGCCCTTCTCGACCACGTAGACGCCGATCAGCTTGGCGGGCGTGTCGCTGACGTTGTGCGCTTCGTGCACCGTGCCGGCCGGGATGACGAAGGATTCGCCGGCCTTGACGACGCGCGATGCTTGGCCATCGACCAGCAGCTCGAGCTGGCCTTCGGCCACGTAGCTGATCTCGTCGCCCGGATGGGTGTGGCGGCCGGAGCGCGCGCCTGCCGCCACCTCGACCCGAGCGACCACCGCTTCGCGGCCGGGCACCGACACGTCCGCGCGGCCCACCAGCGTGCGCGTGAGGCCACCGGCCTGCGCGAACAGCCCACCCGCCACCGCGAGGCCGGCCAGGGCCAGCGTCCACTTCAGAACTTGATGCTGCATGCGACACCTCCGAGAAAAAGGAGCACAAAAGGGGCACAAAACGAGCGGGCAGTATCCGCCGCAGGACCGCCGCGGCGCGGACATTGCTTGACAATGCCTTTTCTCTGCCTTCCCCCGCATGCTCGCCTCGACCCGACTCGCCGTCCGTTGCCATGTCTGAGCTCACGCCCAGTCAATGGAGCCTGCTTCCCGACGAGCCTGAGGAGGTCCTGGCACCTGACCCGCTCGCGCAGGCGCTGTCGGCCGCGCTGCGCAGCCGTGATGGCCACTTCTACGAGTTGACCGGCCGGGTCAACCACCCCGGCGAGCCGCAGGCCGGCCTGGCCGAGCGCTGGCAGCGCTTCTTCGCAGCGGGTGGCGCGGTGGGGTGGCAGGAGCTCAGCGCCAAGGCTTTGCGCGTACAGCGGCGGGTGCTGGAGGACGGCGCCAGCTACAACGTGCACAGCGACGCGCCGCCGCTGCCCGGCCAGAACGGCGAATACGGCGCCCCTCTGGCCCGCCACTGGCCGCTGGAACTGCTGCCCATGCTGATCTCGCCCGACGAGTGGCGTGGCATCGAAGCCGGCATCGTGCAGCGCGCGCGGCTCTTGAACGCCGTCATGGCTGACACCTACGGCCAGCGCCGCCTGCTCAACGAAGGCCTGCTGCCCGCGTCGCTCGTGCTGGCCCACCCGCAATACCTGCGCGCAATGCATGGCGCCGAGCCGCCCGGCGGCGTGCATCTGCATGTGCTGGCCTTCGACCTGACGCGCTGCGCCGACGGCCTCTGGTGGGTGGTCGGCCAGCGCACGCAGGCCGCGTCGGGGCTGGGCTACGTGCTGGAGAACCGGCTCATCATTGCCCAGCAGTTCCCCGAGGCCTTCCGCCAGATGGCCGTGCAGCGCCTGGCCGCCAGCTACCGCGACTTCATCCAGGCGCTGACCCGGCTGTCGCCCGCCGGCGAGCGCAGCCGCGTGGCGTTGCTGACGCCGGGGCCGCGCAACGAGACCTATTTCGAGCAGGCCTTCCTGGCGCGCTACCTCGGTATCACGCTCGTGGAGGGCGCCGACCTGAC
>JACPYV010000003.1 GCA_016195825.1 Burkholderiales bacterium
GGCCGACGAGCCGACGACCGCGCTGGATGTGACCATCCAGGCGCAGATCCTCGACCTCATCCGTGATCTGCAGCGCGAGCGGCAGCTGGGCGTGCTGCTCATCACGCACGACCTCGCCGTCGTCAGCGGCATGGCGCACCGCGTGGCGCTGATGTACGCCGGCCAGATCATCGAGGTCGCGCCGGCTGCGGAGTTCTTCGCGCATCCCAAGCACCCCTACGCCCGCCTGCTGCTGCGAGCGCTGCCCGACGCGGCCCGGCGTGGTGAGCCGCTGGCGGCCATCGCCGGCACCGTGCCGCCGCTGTGGCTGGACTTCGCCGGCTGCCGCTTCTGGCCCCGCTGCGACAAAGCCATGGGGCACTGCGCAGGCACCATCCCCGAGCTGACCGAAGAAGGTCCGCAGCATCAGGTGCGCTGCCTGCTGTACAGCCAGCCCGGCGACGCCCTGCCGCGCCAGGCCGTCATGCCTCAGGTGCTGCCGCCGGTGCCGGCCGTCCAGGGCCAGGCGCTGCTCGACGTGCGCGACCTGCGCGTGCGATTCGCGCTCAAGGCCCCGCTGTTTTCCCGCGGCCCGGGCCACTTCGACGCGGTTGACGGCGTCAGCTACCAACTGCATGCCGGCCGCACGCTGGCCTTGGTGGGCGAGTCGGGCTGCGGCAAGACCACATCCGGCAAGGCCATCGTCCAGTTGCTGCGCCGCCAGGCTCAGGTCAGCGGCCAGGCCTTGTTCGACGGCCAGGACCTGTTCCAGCTCAGCGGCGCGGCGCTGGTCCAGGCGCGGCGCAGCATCCAGATCATCTTCCAGGACCCCTTTGCGTCGCTCAACCCGCGCATGCGCGTGGCGGAGGTGCTCGAGGAGGGGTTGATCGCATTGCGGCCCGAACTAGACGCCGGCCAGCGCCTCAAGCGCCTGCACACACTTGTCGACCAGGTCGGCCTGCGCCGCGACGCGCTGCAGCGCTGGCCGCACGAGTTCTCCGGCGGCCAGCGCCAGCGCATCGCCATCGCGCGGGCGCTGGCGGTCGAGCCCAGGCTCATCGTCTGCGACGAGCCGACGTCCGCGCTGGACGTCTCCGTCCAGGCCCAGATCCTCAACCTGCTGCGCTCCCTGCAGCGCGAGCAGGGGCTGGCCTACCTCTTCATCACGCACAACATCGGCGTCGTCGAATACATCGCCGATGAAATCGCCGTCATGCAGCGAGGGCGCATCGTCGAGCAGGGCGCTTGCGCCGACGTGCTGGGTCGTCCGGGTGAAGCCTATACAAGGGACTTGCTGGCGGCGGTGCCGCGGCTGGTTCTTTCCGCGAGCTGACGGCTCGTCGCGCGCGGACAACGCCTAAGGGTTTCACTCTAGGCGATGAAACCAACAGAAACCATTTGAAATCAATGGCTTAGCTGAGGGGCTGGGCGGGGTAGGGGCATCTACGGGGCAGGCCGGATGCTGCGCCCGCACAAACTTCCGGCACCCCCAAATCTGAGCCTATCGCTTGGGTCAAGGATTGGCCCCATCGGGCCAGCACCGCCACGTATCAAGGCGGGTCCACTCTTCTTAGGAGTCTCAATGTTCAAAACAACCACCATCACGAGCGCGATCCTGGCGCTGGCCGCGACGAGCGCGCTGGCTCAGGAAGCCCAAAAGCTGGAGCGCATCGAAATCACCGGTTCGAGCATCAAGCGCGTGTCCGCCGAGACCTCGCTGCCGATCTCGACCATCACCAAGGAATACATCGCCCGCAGCGGCGCCACGACGGTCCAGGACCTCGTGCAACTGATTCCTTCCAGCTTCGGCGGCAGCGTCGTTGCCAACAACGTGGGTGCTACGGGTGGCGCGTCCACCGCCAACCTGCGTGGCCTGGGTGCCAAGTACACGCTGGTGCTGCTGAACGGCCGCCGCGTTGCCAACTTTGCCTTCGGCAACAACCCGGTCGACCTGAACTCCATCCCGCTGGCTGCTGTCGAGCGCGTGGAAGTCGTTCGTGACGGCGCCTCGTCCATCTACGGTGCCGATGCTGTCGCCGGCGTCATCAACTTCATCCTGAAGAAGGACTACCAGGGCGCCGAGGTGAGCTGGGCGGAGTACAAGTCTGACAAGAAGGGCGGCAACGTCACCAACGTCAGCGCCACGGCCGGCTTCGGCGATCTTGGCCGGGACCGTTTCAACCTGATGTTGACTGCCAGCAAGGAAGACGTCCAGCCGCTGAAGGCCAAGGACCGCAGCTTCGCAGGCACCGCGGTGCGCCCGGACCTGGGCATCAACAAGTCGTCGCCCCGCAACGGCATCCCCAACCTGAACTTCACCGACACGCTGGGCAACTCGTACACCGGCGTGAACCCGCTGCGCTACAACGGTTGCGTCGCGCCCGAGTTCGGCCTCGCCACCTTCGGGTCGCCCGCCAGCGCGACGCAGTGCGGCACCGACTACGTGAAGTTCATTGACCTGGTGCCCGAGCAGACGCGTTCCAACGTCTCTGCGCGCGGCGTGTTCCAGCTGGACGCCGACAACCAGCTGATTGCCGAGGGCATGCACAACCGTGACCGCGTGCAGTCCTTCTACTCGCCGGCTCCCTACACCGATCCCACCAAGGTGGCGCCGTACCCGACCACCGGCCGGTTCTACCCGAAGTCCATCACGCTGCCCAAGGGCATGACGCTGCCGGTCGGCTACAAGATGCCCAACGGCACGACGCTGACGGCGCCGCTGGTGCTGGCGGCCGACATGCCCGTGACCCCGACCGGTCCGATTCGTGGCAACTGGCGTACCGTCGCCGGCGGCGGTCGTTCGGACATCACCGAAACGCAGACCGACCGTCTGCTGCTGGGTGCGCGCGGCACGCTGGCCGGTTGGGATTACGACACTGCCGTCACCTACTCGCGCAACCAGGGCGAGATCTTCTTCGGTCCGGGTAAGTTCAGCTACGCCAAGCTGCAGCCGCTGCTCATTTCGGGTGACATCAACATCTTTGGCCCGCAGGACGCGCAGAGCCAGGCCAAGCTGGACAGCGCACTGCTGACCGGCCGCCAGCAAGCTGCTACCTCCACGACCAAGGAGTTCGACTTCCGTGTCTCGCGTGATCTGTTCGAGCTGGCTGCAGGGCCGCTGGCCGTCGCGCTGGGCGTCAACTACCGCGACGAAAAGCTGGACCAGATTTCGGAGAAGGTGCTCGAGACAGGCGACGAAGTCGGCGGCAGCGGTCCCATTCCCGCGGTGAAAGGCACGCGCAAGGTTTACGGTGTCTTCGGCGAAGTGAACGTCCCGATCGTCAAGGACCTGGAAGTCAACCTGTCCGGCCGTTACGACAACTACAAGAACGGCTTCGGCACCAGCTTCAACAGCTTCAGCCCGAAGGCCAGCGTCAGCTACCAGCCGATGCGCGACCTGGTGCTGCGCGCATCCGTGGCCAAGGGCTACCGCGCCCCCACGCTGTACGAAAACCTGCGTCCTTTGACGACCGGCAACAACACCAGCGCGAACTGGAGCGACCCGATCCGCTGCCCGGGCGGCACGCCGATCACGGACACCATCAACAAGGTGGGTGATCTGGTCGACGAGTGCAATGTGCAGCTTGCCACCGGCAACGAGGGCAATAAGAACGTGAAGCCGGAGAAGTCGCGTCAGTTCTCGGCGGGCATGGTGTTCTCCCCCGTGAAGGACATGACCTTCGGCATCGACTACTGGAATGTTGAGATCAAGGATCCGATTCAGCCGAAGTCCGAAATCCAGGTTCTGAGCGATCCGAACACCTTCAAGAACTTCATCTATCGCTTCGACCCCAGCGTGGCTGACGACAAGCCGGGCGGTTTCAACCTCCCGGTCGCTGGCAGCCAGAACAAGGACTTCCCGATCGCCTACGTCTACCTGCCGTATGACAACAACGGCAAGTTCTACGCGTCGGGTGTCGACTTCAGCTCGCAATACCGCTTCAAGTCCTCGATGGGCACGTTCGGTGTCAACTTCGACGGTGCCTTGGTCGTGACGCACGGCTACCAGTACGCTGGCGGCTCGAAGGTCAGTGACCTCGGCAAGTTCAAGGACTTCGGTGCGCAGCCCCGTTGGAGGCACGCGCTGAGCGGCAGCTGGTCCACCGGCATGTTCGACGCCGTGCTGACCAACAACTACACGCACAGCTACGAGGACTACACGGACCCGGCTGCGGTGAACGCGACCGACTACCCGGCGCAACGTACCGTCAAGGCCTACGTGACCTGGGATGCGCAGTTCGGCATCAAGCCGACCAAGGCGCTGACCCTGACTGCCGGCATCAAGAACCTGCTGGACAAGGATCCACCGTCTTCGCGTAACTCGCTGTACTTCCAGACGGGCTATGACGCAACCTACGCCAACCCGATCGGTCGCCAGTTCTACGGTCGCATCAACTACAAGTTCTTCTGAACTTGAGTTGCTGACGGTCTGAGACCCAGCCGCGCCGAAAGGCGCGGCTTTTTTGTTTCTGTCAGCCTGTAATCAGGCTGTTGCGCTTGCCCGGGTTAGCCCCAGGGAATGCGCCAGAAGCGGGCGGCTAAGATGTTTGCATGGCCAGGTTTGGCCGGTGGTGTGGTTCTTGCTGCACCTGGTTCGTGGCGATGAAACGTGTGCCCGACGGCTTCTTGCCACCGGGCGTTTTTTTTGGCGCGAACAGGTGCGACGAGACTTTCAGCCCGGCCGGACTGCGTGTTTTCGACGAGGCGGAATCTTTGTCTCCGCGATCTAGAATGCACGCCCTTCGGGAACTCGTTGACGGCAGGAGCGCAACTTCCGCCGTTCACGGTGGCCGCTTTCCTGAGAGTCATTGACTGTGATCTGTAGTTGCAAGAAGGAGCGCGCATGAATTTTGCGCAGGAGAAGCAGGGCGCGTCCCGGTTCACGGGCATCGGCATCGTGGCCCTGATCCACGTCGTCGCCATCTATGCGTTGGCCAGTGGCTTGGCCAAGGATCTCGTCAAGAAGGTCACCGGCCCGATCGACGTCAAGGTGATCGAGGAGAAGGTCAAACCGCCGCCGCCGCCCGAGAAGGTCGTGCCGCCGCCGCCTGATCTCAAGGCACCGCCGCCGCCCTTCGTTCCGCCGCCTGAGTTCCAGGTGACGGCACCGGCACCGCCGGCGCCGGCCATCCAGTCCACCCAGGTCGCACCGCCCGCCGTGGCTGAAATCCGTCCGCAACCCGCTCCGGCTCCGGCCGCAGCCCCGGTTGCTAAGCCGACCAAGGTCACGGCAGCCATGGTCTGTACCAAGCGCGGTACACCCGAGATGCCCTCGCTCAATTGGAGTGGTGAAGCCCTTTTCAAGGTGATTGCGACGGTGAAGGCTGGTCGCGTGACCGGGGTCGAAATCACTTCGCTGCGAGGCGGTGTTGATCGCAAGGCGCAGCGCGCAATGGTCCAGGCTATCGAGGCAACGCTGCGCGACACCTATGAATGCCCGGGCGACCACATCTTCGAACAAGAGTTCCAGTTCAAGGTCGAGTAACTGCTTTCGACCCTGACCTCGGCGCCGTACCGGCGCTCACGTAGAACGTATCAAACCAGAATTTTTCCCTAGGAGTTGACTCCATGATTTCTCGCATCACCGGCTTCCTGGCCGCCATCGCCATGGCCGCGACCCTGGCTGTTTCGCCCGCCCAGGCGCAAGATCAGAAGCCGGCCGACGCCGCCTCGGCCGCCGTGGTCGATGCTGCCGCCGCGCCCGCTGCCGCGGCTGCTCCCGCCAAGCAAGAAAACCCCTACAGCCTGGCCAACATCGTTGCCCACGGCAATGTGGTCGACCAGGTCGTGCTGTTCATCCTGGGCATCATGTCCATGGGCTCGTGGTACATCCTGGTCGTGCGCCTGTGGGACACGAGCAAGCTCTCCTCGGAAGCCAAGGAAGTCCGCTCCACCTTCTTCAAGAAGGCCAGCCTGGCTGATGGCATCAAGGGCCTGAAGGAAGAAAGCGCCTTCCGCTACATCGCCACCGCTGCCATCGAGGCTTCGGAGCACCATGAAGGCGCCCTGACGGAGAACATCGACCACAGCAGCTGGGTGACGATGAACGTCGACCGCGCCGTGGGCGACGTCAACACCAAGATCTCCGCCGGCCTGGGCTTCCTGGCAACCGTCGGTTCGACCGCTCCTTTCGTCGGCCTGTTCGGCACGGTGTGGGGCATCCTGAACGCGCTGACCGCCATCGGCGTCGCTGGCCAGGCTTCGATCGACAAGGTGGCCGGCCCCGTGGGCGCCGCGCTGATCATGACCGCCATCGGTCTGGTCGTCGCCGTGCCGGCCGTGCTGGGCTACAACTGGCTGGTCAACCGCAACAAGGGCGTCATGAGCCAGGTCCGTTCCTTCGCTGGCGATCTGCACGGCGTGCTGATGGGCAACCGCTCGGTCGCCAAGCGCTAATCCCTGAGCAGCCGCTCGCACAGGAGCCAATGCCATGGGCATGAACGTCGGATCCTCTTCCGGCGATGAAGATGTGGTCTCGACCATCAACACCACGCCCCTCGTGGACGTGATGTTGGTGCTCTTGATCATCTTCCTCATCACCGTGCCGGTGGTGACGCAATCGATCGCGGTGAATCTCCCCAAGGAGACCAACCAGGTCCGCATCACCAAGCCGGAGAACATCGAAATCTCTGTCAGCAAGGACGGCGACGTCTACTGGGGCACCAAGCTGATTCCCGACATGGAGGAGCTGGTGAAGCGCCTCGGCAAGGAATCGGTCAAGAACCCGCAGCCCGAGGTCCACATTCGCGGCGACGACAAGTCCCGCTACGAGTCGGTCGGTCGCGTGATCTACGCTTGCCAGCGTGCTGGCATCATGAAGATCAACTTCGTCACCGAGCCGCCGGCTCGCAACTGATCCCAGGAGTAAGACATGGGAATGAACGTTGGAAGCTCGTCGGGCAGCGGTGAACCCGAAGTCATGATGGACGTCAACACGACGCCCCTGATTGACGTGATGCTGGTGCTGCTGGTGATGCTCATCATCACCATCCCCATCCAGTTGCACACGGTGAACCTGGACATGCCGCCGCCGAGCTCGCAGCCGCCTCAGCAGGACCCGGTCGTGCACACCGTCATGATCGACTTCGACGGCACCATCTATTGGGATGAAGCCGCACTGCCGAATATCGATGCTGTGAACGCCAAGATGCAGGAAGTCGGCGCGATGGCGATCAGCGATCAGCCCGAAATCCACATCAAGCCGAACAAGCTGGTGGACTACGGCGTCGTCGCTGCCGTGATGGCCTCGGCCCAGCGCAACAGCGTCAAGAAGATGGGCATGGTTGGTAACGAGCAATACGTCAAGTGACGTGCGTTCGGGACAGCTGACACCGATACTTTGATGCGCGCTGCCCGAGAGGGCGGCGCGTTTTTGCTTTGCAGGAGAGCAAGTTGAAGACTTTGAAAACCGTGGTGGCAGTCGCCGTCGGCGCCCTGGCCCTGACCCTGAACGGTGCCCCCGGCGCCGAATTCGGCTTCAGCCAGGCCGCAGCCCAGGACAGCGTGCGCAAGGAAATCGGCACGCCGCTGACCGAGGCCAGCAAGTTCGTCAAGGCCGGCAAGTACAAGGAAGCGCTGGCCAAGCTGCGCGATGCCGAGGCTGTCGGCGGCCGCACGGCCGGCGAGAACAATGCCATCGAAGGCATCCGTTTCTCGGCCGCGATGGGCGCCAACGAGCCCGACACGATGGCGCGTTCCTTCGAGACGCTGAAGGGCGCGGGCAAGCTGTCGCAGGCCCAGCAACTGCAGTACATGGAAGCCATCGCCGGCACCTATCTGCGCAACAAGGACAACGCCAAGGCGCTGAACTGGGCGCAGCGCTACTTCAAGGAAGGCGGTACCAGCCCGACGATGAAGCAGGTGCAGCAGAACGCGCAGTTCCTGTCGGGCGACATGACCTCGACGATCAAGGACACGCTGGACGAGATTGCCGCTGACGAGCGTGCCGGGCGCGCGCCGCCCAAGGACAAGCTCAACCTGCTGCTGTTCGCCGCCCAGAAGAAGGGCGATGCGAACGCCGAGGGCGTCGCGACTGAGAAGCTGCTGAACTTCTACCCGGATCCCAAGCTATGGGCGCAAATCCTGGGTGGCCTGCCGCAGAAGAAGAGCTTCGACAGCAGCCGCTACGCGCTGGACCTGTACCGCTTGCGCTTGGCCACCGGCAACATGTCGCGTGGCGCCGAGGACTACATGGAAATGGCCCAGCTGGCTGCTCAGGCCGGTTATCCGGAAGAGGGCAAGCAGGTCGTCGACAAGGGTCTGGCCGCTGGCGTGCTGGGGCAGGGTGCAGAGGGTGCCCGTCACAAGCGCCTGGCCGACCTGATGGTCAAGAAGATCGGTGAGGCCAAGGCTGCCGCGGCCGCCAACGAGAAGGCCGCCGAAGACGCCAAGGACGGCAACGCCTTCGTGACGTTGGGCCTGGCCAATGCCTTCGGCGGCAATGCCAAGAAGGGCATCGAGCAGATCGAGCAAGGCATCGCCAAGGGCAACCTGAAGCGCCCCGAGGACGCCAAGCTCTACCTGGGCCTCGCGCACCAGCTCGGCGGCGAGTCTGCCAAGGCACAGTCCGCCTGGAAGACGGTCAAGGGCACGGAAGGCGCTGCCGACCTGGCACGCCTGTGGATCATCCAGTCCCGCTCGGCCAAGCGCTGATCGCCGGGCGAACCTCATAAAAAACGGGCCTGGTGCAAACCAGGCCCGTTTTTTCATGGCAACCGCCGGATCACTTCGGCGCGAGCCGGATCGCGCCGTCCAGGCGAATCACCTCGCCGTTCAGCATGTCGTTGGTGACGATCTGGTGCACCAGCTTGGCGTAGTCCTGTGGCGTGCCCAGCCGGCTCGGGAAGGGCACGCTGGCGGCCAGCGCGTCCTGCACCTCCTGCGGCATGCCGAACAGCATGGGAGTGCCGAAGATGCCCGGCGCGATGGTCATGTTGCGGATGCCGTTGCGGGCCAGGTCGCGGGCGATGGGCAGCGTCATGCCGACCACGCCGCCCTTGGACGCCGAATAGGCGGCCTGGCCAATCTGGCCGTCGTAGGCCGCCACCGAGGCGGTGGAGATCAGCACGCCACGCTCGCCGGTCGATTCCGGCTCGTTCTTCGCCATCGCCTCGGCGGCCAGGCGAATCATGTTGAACGTGCCAATCAGGTTGACCGTGACGGTCTTGCTGAAGGCGGCCAGCGGATGGGCGCCGTCCTTGCCCACCGTCTTGATGGCCGGCGCGATGCCGGCGCAGTTCACCAGCCCAACCAGCTTGCCCAGCGCCGTGGCAGCGGCGACCGCGGCCTGGCCGTCGGCCTCCTGGCTGACGTCGCACTTGACGAACACGCCGCCGATCTCGGCCGCGAAGGCCTGGCCGCGCTCGGCCTGCAGATCGGCGATGACGACCTTGGCGCCGTGGCTGGCCAGCATGCGCGCCGTGCCTTCGCCGAGGCCCGAAGCGCCGCCGGTGACGATGAACACCTTGCCTGCGATTTCCATGATGAGGAGCTCCTGGATTGGTTGACGTAAACGTCAATTGTGGCCGACAAAACTGGGCCCTCGATCCGTCACGGCGGGGTGTGGCGGGGCGCCCGGACGCAAAAAAGCCGCGGGGCCCAAGGCGCCGCGGCTTGGCTGGCGATGAGGCGCTTCAGGCCAGCGCTGCCAGCGCCCTTTGCGTGATGTCGTCCACCGAGCCCAGGCCCTCGATGCGGCGGTACTTGGGCGCATTGGCGTCGCCGGTGGCGGCCCATTGGGAGTAGTAGTCGACCAGCGGGCGGGTCTGCGCCGAGTAGACGTCCAGGCGTTTCTTGACGGTCGCTTCTTCATCGTCGGGACGCTGGACCAGGTCCTCACCGGTCGCGTCATCCTTGCCTTCCACCTTGGGCGGATTGAACTTGACGTGATAGGTGCGGCCCGAGGCCGGGTGGGAGCGGCGACCGCTCATGCGTTCGATGATGGCGTCGAAGGGCACGTCGATCTCGAGCACGTAGTCCAACTTCACGCCCGCGGCCTTCATTGCGTCGGCCTGGGGGATGGTGCGGGGGAAGCCGTCGAACAGGAAGCCAGCAGCACAGTCGGGCTGGGCGATGCGTTCCTTGACCAGCGCGATGATCAGGTCATCGCTGACCAGGGCACCGGACTTCATCACCGCATCGGCTTGCAGGCCCAGTGGCGTGCCGGCCTTGACGGCAGCACGCAGCATGTCGCCGGTGGAGATCTGCGGAATGCCGAATTGCTTGCAGATGAAGGCAGCTTGGGTGCCTTTGCCGGCGCCGGGCGCGCCCAGAAGGATCAGTCGCATGGGTCTCCTCGTCCTATTCGTGCATGAAGGGGACGTTAAAAAGTCCCGCTCCAGGTCTGTAGTCGAGTATCGCATGCGGACTTTCGCAGGCCTGACGCCCGCGGCCCTGTTAGGCCCCGAGCAGGCGACGCACGCGCGCCAGGTCTTCGGGCGTGTCGACGCCTGGGCCGGGGCGTTCCGCGCTCACATGAACCGCGATGCGCTCGCCGTGCCACAGCACCCGCAGCTGCTCCAGCGATTCGATCTGCTCCAGCGGGCTGACCGCCAGCGTCGGGAAACGGCGCAGGAAGCCGGCACGGTAGGCGTACAGGCCCACATGCCGCAGCGCCTGGTTCGGTGCGCCTGCACCGTCACGCCACCAGGCGATGGGGGCGCGCGAGAAATACAGCGCGCGGCCGGCCTTGTCGGTGACCAGCTTGACGACATTCGGGTTCGTGAACTCGGAAGGGTCGGTCAGCGCATGGGCGACCGTGGCCATCACGCAGTCCGGCTGCGCTGCCAGCGTCGCGGCGCAGGCATCGATCATGGCCGGCGCGATCAGCGGCTCGTCGCCCTGCACGTTGACGACCGCGGCATCGTCGCCCAGGCCCAGCTGTTCGACGGCCTCAGCGAGGCGGTCACTGCCAGACGGGTGGTCGGCGCGGGTCATCAAAGCCCGCACGCCGTGGGCGGCACAGGCGGCGGCCACCTCGGGCGCGTCGGTTGCGACCACGATCTGATCGGCACCCGACTCGGCGGCCCGGCGGGCCACACGCACGATCATGGGCAGGCCGGCGATGTCCGCCAGCGGCTTGTTCGGCAGCCGCGTCGACGCGAGGCGCGCCGGGATGATGACCGTGAAGCTCACGGCGCCAGCGGAACGGGGGCGCTGACGGCGTCCGGGTCCCAGGGCTTGGCCTCGCTCTCCAGCATCAGCGGAATGCCGTCGCGGATAGGGAAGGCCAGGCGGTCGGCGCGGCAGGCCAGCGCGGGCAGTTCGCCCTCGCGCAGTAGCGTCAATGGCCCCTTGCACAGCGGGCAGACGAGCATTTCGATCAGGCGGTGGTCCATCGGGCGGGCGGAGAGAGTTTGTGCAGTTGGGCGTCCAGTGCGGCCTCGAAACCCGCACCGGGCGAGAAGTCTAGCGCCACGACCCAGACGGGCAGGCTGCCGACACGCTCGGGCGGCAGCTTCACGGCGTCCTTCTCGGTCAGCACGATGCCGGCGGCATCGGCGGGCCAGGGCAGCTCGGCAAAGTCGGCGTGGTCGGGCAAGGCCAGCGTGTCCAGCTGCACGCCCAGCCCGGCCAGCATGTCGAAGAAGCGCTGCGGCCGCGCGACGCCGGCTACCGCGAGCAGGCCCGGCCGGTTGCGCAAGGCCAGCAGCGTCGCCATGTCGGCCGGTTCGCCCGCCCACCAGTCGGCCAGCGACACAGCGCCAGCGAGCCGCCGTTCAGCGACGAAGCCGGGCAGGGCGGTGCTCGCGGCCGGTGCGTTGTACACGACGAGCTGGTCGGGGGCCGGGCCGGTCGGTGGCTGGCGAAGGGGACCCGCCGGCAGCAGCCGACCATTGCCCAGGCCACGCTCGTCGAACACCAGCACGCTCAGCGCGCGCGGCAGCCGCCAGTGCTGAAGCCCGTCGTCGCTGACCAGCAGTTGCAGCCCGGGCTCGGCGGCCAGCAGGGCGCGCGCAGCGGCGACGCGGTCACTGCCGACGGCCACAGGGACAGCGCTGCGAAGGTGGATGAGCAAGGGCTCGTCACCGACCTCGCGGGCGGTGGAGAAGCGCGTGACGAGCCGCACGCCGTCACCTTCGCGCCCGTAGCCGCGCGACACGACGCCGGCACGCAAGCCGCGGGCTGCGAGCAGCGTCAGCAGGGCCAGCGTCGCCGGCGTCTTGCCGGCGCCGCCGACGATCCAGTTGCCGACGACGACGACCGGCACCGGCAGGGATTCGGTGCGCTTCAGGCCGAGCCGGTAGGCCAGGCGCCTCACTGCCAGCAGCGCGCGGTACAGCCCGCTCAGCGGCAGTAGCGCGGCTGAGAGCGGCCCGCCGGTCAGCCACTCGCCCTGAAGCCGGTCAGCGAGCGTCGGTCTGCGCGGCGAAGGTGACACGCGTCAGGCCCACGCGGCGCGCGGCGTCCATCACGTTGATGACGGCCTGGTGCGGCGTGGCCGCATCGGCCGAGATGATCAGCGACGCCTCGGCGTTGCCGCCGGACGCCTGGCGCAGCGCGCCGATCAGGATGTCCACCGAGCGGCCTTCCACCGGCTGGCGGTTGATGACGAAGCGGCCGTCGGCGGCGATGCCCACGATGACCTCTTGCGGCCGGTCCTTCAACTTCTCCGCGTCGGCCGAGGGCAGCGTGATCTGCAGCTCGGTGAACTTGGAGTATGTCGTCGACAGCATCAGGAAGATCAGGATCACCAGCAGCACGTCGATGAA
>JACPYV010000004.1 GCA_016195825.1 Burkholderiales bacterium
TGGCGTCATCTCCGTCTCCACCGCTGGCGGCACCGCCACCCTGCGCACCAGTGCCGTGAACAGCATCGCTCTGGCCAGTCTCACGCCGGCAACGGATGTGGGCGACACCCTGGCAACGGCCACCAACCTGGCGCTGGGGCTCAACCAGGGCCAGCAGATCAGCTCAGGCGTCAACACGGCGCTCGACGTGGACCTGTATCGCGTGGATCTGAGCGCGGGCGAGGTGCTCAAGCTGTCGGCCAACAGCGACTACTACGCTCGCCTGCGTATCTTTGATGCCACCGGGCGTGAGCTCAGTGCCACCGATCTTCTGTACTACCAGAACCCCACCAGGCTGGGCTTTGTGGCCCAGACTGGCGGCCGCTACTACATTGGCATCAGCGGCTACGGCAACAGCAATTACAACCCCGACATCGCGAACTCGGGCACGGCCAGCGGCTACGCCTACGGTTACTCGCTCAACGTCGAGCGCCAGTTGCAGGGGGCATCGCACGTCTCGGGCATTGCCGCCAGTGCAACCAGCGGCACGCCCACCAACACGGGGGTGGCCTCGGCCAACACGGGACAGACCATCACCCTCAACGGCACGGGCTTCGTGGCTGGCGAGCAGCTGTACTTCTCGATCCTGGACGACAGCGGCAACCTCTCGGAGCTGCTCGTCAACTCGAGCAGCGTCGCGGCCGATGGCAAGAGCCTGACCGTTGTTGTGCCCAACAACGCCACGACCGGCCGTGTGCGTCTCTCTCGCGACTTCGTGGGTTCTGTGCTGCAGATCGTGCCAACGCTCACCGCGTTCACGCCCGGGGTTGGGAGCGCTTTCACCCTGAGCGGAAGCGGGTTCGCAGAGGGGCAGTCCGCCATCATTCTCCCCACCGTTCGGTTGGATGATTTGGGCAGGTCTGCAGGTCTGGACGTCTATTCCGGACAGCAACAGATGATTCAGGCAACCGCACCGCTAGGGGTTTCACGCAGCCGGGTGCAGGTCCGGACTGTGGGTGGCATCAGCGTTGCTTTGGCAACCGGACAACCTTGAAGAGCGCTTTCCCAATATCCACAACGTCAACTAGAAAAGGTACATCAAATGACTAACCGTCTTGCACTGGCCATCACCGAACGTCTGGCCAGGCCTTTGCTGCGCGGCCTCTGCGCAGTCGGATTCGCTGTCACTGCAGGGGCCGTGTCTGCTGCCCCCTCGATTCAGTACGTCGCAACTGATCTCGTCGACTTGGTCGCTGGGCAGGATCTCTGGCAGTACGACTACACGATTGCCGGGGATGTCGCCGCGGGCGATGGCGTCAACATCCTGTTTGCGTATAGCCAGTTTGACGGCATCGATGTTCTTCTTGCCGACAGCGCCGTATTTGCAACCCCTACGCAGCCGGTCTCTGTGCTGAGCGCCGACGGACTCTTGTCGATCACCGCACTCCAGCAGATCTCCAGTGCGGATCCTGCGCACATCTCCGTGCAGTTTCAATGGCTCGCAAGCGGCAGCCCTGGGGCCCAGCAATTTGAGGTCGTGGATAGTTTCTTCAGCGTGGTTGATTCCGGAACCACGGTGTCGCCTTCAGCACCGCATGACTTGCCGGAACCGTCGTCAGCCTGGCTCGCGGGCGTGGCCTTGGCAGGCGTCTTGATTCGGCGCCGCTCAAACGCCATTCCCTTCAAGCCGTCAGAGCTTTGCGGGTGAGCCTTGTGAGCCTGAGGCAGGTCTGCGCTCGTCGCGTACGGCCCTGCCTCCAAATATGCGCGTCGCGTTGGCTCGCCTGTGCCTGACGCGCCGGTGCGCAAGGCCTCGCGCGGCGGACCTCTGATCAGGTCCAGACTGGCGACCACGGCGCGCCCACGTATGTTTATCTTTCCGCCAGCGCAGACATGCGAGGCCGCGCCCAGCGGAGCGACATGAGTTGCCTGGACGTTGTCCGACGGCGTGAGTTCGGGCTGGGTTGGTCACGCATCCTTTCAAACCGCCTGGCATGTGAGCCGGACAGAAGTCACTGCCACGCGGGGCGGGCGGCACAAGGCCGCCTGGCGTCCATCCAGCCTCAGCGTGTGATTTCAGGTCCAGGCTGCGACCTGTCCCAGCCTGGCTGCACGGAGATTCCCGGCCGCTCCCTGGCAGCCAAGACGGCCTGCCTTTCCTGCCGCTGTACTGCCTCCCGGTAGAAGGCCGTGCTGCGAACAAACGCGGCGATCCCCTGGGCGAGTTTGCGGTCCTCGGCGCTTTCCGAGGTTTCCAGCGCCTTCATGATGTGCGACCAGGCCTGCATCGCCTCGGCGCGGCTCTTGGCATAGGCGTCTCCGGCCTTGGTCGCCGTCAAGGGATGGCGCAACTCCCCTTGCGCCTTCATCTTGAGGCGCCCTAGCGTGTCGAAGTTGCGGTTCTCTCCACGCGCGGACTGGCGCGTGGCTTCAACGTCGACGCCTAGCCCGCGCAGCACGTCAGCGTAGACCGTGCGCCAGCGCTCGCGTTCCGTCCATGACGTCAGGCGCTGACCCGATGCCGACTCGGCACGCACCGTCAGATGAACGTGCGGGTTATCTCGGTCACTGTGCAGCACCATGACGTAGCGGTGCCCATTCAGCTCTGCCTGCGCGAACTTGCGCGCTGCCTCCAGCACCAACTGCGGATTCGTGCCTGTTGGCGTCGACAAGACGAGGTTGAGCGCCTCGCGGCGGCTCGACAGGTCGTCGATCAACCTTCCACCGTACCGCCACTGATCCAGTAGATCAAGAATGGATTCTTTCTCGGCGTGGCGCACGCCCCGGTCGTCTTCGAGCTCCAGCTGTCCGTCTCGGCTGATGTACCGGAAGTGCGACGCAATGGCCTTCATGCCGCGGCCCCCGCCGGCGACCTTCAAGATGGCCTGAGGGGCTCGGCGAATGACCGTGGCCTCGATGTGCTGACGCACCTGCGCCGCCTTGGCCCGCACGCTGCCGCAGAGCCGCGGCGCAGGATCGGGCTTGACGATGCGGTTGCGGGGCTCGAACAATCGTTCTCCCCAATGCACCAGGACGGTGTCGATAGCTTGGGTCGTTGTCATTGCGGCCTCCTGACTCGCCTGAGTTCGGCCAGCACCGTGGCGGCGAATTCGAGGTGCGCCCTGACGTCCGTGCCCAGCGACTGCATGCCGTTGCGGTAGCTTTGGAGTTGACTGGCAGGATCACGACCGACCTGACGCATGAGGGCGTTGATATCAACGGACATGGCGGCCAACCGGTCCGTCGACAGCATCAGTGCCGATATCAAGGCGGCATGGTCCTTGGCAAGTTCCGGAGGCGGGCTGCCGTCCAGCAACTCGCCGAGGTAGTTGCCCCGCGACATGCCGGACGCCCGTGCGCGTCGCGCCAAGGTGCGGACATGCTTTCGCAATATTCGCACCGTTGTTGCTGTCATGCTGAAGTCGTCCTCGCTCACCTTCTCCGCGGACTCGGGGGTATCTGCAGACACGTCGCCGAGGATGGGCCAGAGGGCATGCCTGATCAAGGCGGCCACTGTCGTCCGCCTTTGTCGGGCCAGCGACCTCAGGCGATCCCCCTGTCCGAACAGTGCCACAGTGAACTTTTCCGTAGAGGAAAAGGTCTTCATTGCCTTGTCCAGCGCGTCAGGCCGGCAATCCCCTGGCGCCGCGTTCGCTGCGTGTGGATCAGGGTTCGGGGAGTGAATCAGTGGATCCATGGGAAGTCTCCGGT
Source organism: Burkholderiales bacterium (assembly GCA_016195825.1). Classification (GTDB taxonomy): domain Bacteria; phylum Pseudomonadota; class Gammaproteobacteria; order Burkholderiales; family Burkholderiaceae_C; genus Pelomonas. The sequence goes on from JACPYV010000004.1 coordinate 3,691, forward strand.
TTTCTGCTTGCCATCTCCAGGTCGCGCAGTCGGTCAATCCCCGGGCGCTTTCGCAGCAATTGCCACGGGTGCGACGCGATAGATCTCGATCTCGACACGGCGGTTGAGCGCCCTGCCGGACGGACTGCTGTTGTCCGCCACATGGTCGCCTGCCGGCTGGTAGGTCGCGCGAATGCGCGAGGGCTCGATGCCGGCCGCCACGAGGTAGTCCCGCATGGCGATGGCCCGGTCGCGGGCCATGCGACTCTCGGCGATGGCGTCGGAGATGCCGTCTGTCCTGCCGCGCAGCAGCACCAGTGGCGCTGCCTTGGCCTCATCGATCAGCACCTTGGCGGCTTCGGCGCTCAGGGTCATGTGCGAGCTGCCGAAATCGAAGTGCACCGTGTAGATGCGGTTGCCGCAGGTCGGCGTCGGGCCCGACGACGGCATGCTGGTAAGCGCCTGCTGTGAAGTCGCGATGCTGGCCAGCGTCGCCGCCGTGCTGCGCGTGAGTTGGCCAGCCTCGCTGGCCAGCAGTCGTGCGTGCTGCAGGTCGCCCTTGCATACCTGCAGCTCGACGGCCGCGGATGAATTGGCCGGCCGTCTGGTGGACTCATCGACCACGGAAGCTTTCGGGGGCGCGTCGCAGGCGGCCAGCAGTGACAGTGGCACCAGGGACAGGTTGAGCAGCAGGGACGGTCGCATGGGGCTCTCCTTCGAGGGTGTGGGACTGGGCCTCATGGCTTGCCGTTCCTGCGCGACCGCGACTGCGACTGCGACTGCGACTGCGACTGCGAGCGCCCGGCACCGAGCGAGTCGTCCTTCTCGGCCTCAGCCTCGGTGTCGTCCTTCGCGGCCTCGGAGTCCGGCTTCTCGGCGAAGGCATCGCGCAAAGCCGCGTCGAGCCTGTCGCTGCTGGACTCGGGCGCCCCAGAAAACCGACGGGCGTCCTCGGGCTGCTCGGTCCCGCCCCCCTCATCGCCAGCGGCTTGACTTGCTTCGACTAGCCGCCATTGCTCCTGGATGCGCGCACGATGTCCCTCGACGTCCATCGTGGGCAGCACAGGCGGCGTCAGCAGCCGCGACTTGAACGCCTTGTCCCGGTGATAGCGGATCTTCTCGCCCAGGATGGGCTTGCAGTTCTCCAGGATGATCACGAGCCGTTCACTGCCCAGTTCCTTGAACTCTTGCGGCAGGAGCAAGGACCGGCGCTGGGCGCTCTCGTTGCTGCTGATGCTGCTGTGCCCATGGGCGCTGAACGACTGGCTGCGCCCGTGGGATGTCGCGCGCTCGGTGAATTGGCCCAACATGGCGCTGTATTCGTCGGCGTCGCGCTGTTCTCGCGGCGCGTAAAGAATCTGCAGGCCATGGTTGGTTGCGAAGGTACGCGCATCCTTCTCTCCATAAGCCGAATCAAGCTGTGACATGGCCTGGACGACGGTCAGCAGCCGCAGGTTGTAGCCCGCCAAAAACGCGGCCGTGTTGATGATCGCGCCGACGCGGCCCATGGTGGCGAACTCGTCATTGACGAGCAGGCACTGGAACTTCAGCGTCGGATCCTGCTGCGGCAGGTGCTGGGTGTTCAGGCTGACGAGCTGCGAGCAGAACAGGTTCAGCAATGGACGTGCGTCGGCCAGCCGGCTGGGCGGGATGCGCACGTAGATGGACATGCGATCACGCCGCAGATCCTCCAGCCTGAAATCATCGGCGCTGGTGGCCGCGTCCACGACCGCGTCCGTAAAGATCGTCAGCGGTGCGACGAATGTGGCGACGATGCTGGACAGCGTGTCCTGCGAGGTGGTTGTCAGCCGCTGCAGCGCATCCTTGCATTCCGCCGAGAACGGGCGCTCTGACGCATCGCGCATCGTCACAAGGTGCTCGATGTGCTTGCGAAGCGGCCGGCCCTTGCCGGACGCCTGGCGCAGCATCTCGCCGATGGAGCGCGGGAGCTCGGGCGTCTCCAGCAGCATCAGGCCGAGGGCAAGGAAAAAGTTGCGCGCCTGATCGTTGAAGAATGCTTCGGAGTGTGTTGCGCCGCCGTCGTTGGGGTAGAGCATCTGGCCGATGTTCAGCAAGTCGCCGATGCGGTGCCGTGGGCTGGTCCGCACGGCGCTCAGGGGGTTCCAGCGGTGGCTTCGCGCCTCGTCGTCAAAGGGCGAGAAGGCATAGACCGGCTGACCTTGGGCAGCCCGGAAGCCCGCCGTGATGTCGAAGTTCTCACCCTTGATGTCAAGAACCACGACCGAGTCTGGCCAGTTCAGCAGGTTAGGAATCACCACTCCGACGCCCTTGCCACTTCTCGTGGGCGCCGACAGCATCACCGACAGCTGGCCTGGCAGCGACAGGAAGCGGCCGCGGTGCTTGCCGACGAGGATGCCCGGCTGCTCCCCTGTGAGGAGGCCGGCCCGCGCCACCTCGGCCCGCGTTGCAAAGCGGGCAGCGCCGTGCAGTGATCGGCGTGGTCGAGCTGCCGCGAGCATGGAGGCTGGCAGAAGCACCAGCAGCCCACCTGCGGATGCGCCGATGGCAATCTGCAGCTTTCGGCGAAGCGGTGGGTCGTCGCCATACAGCTGCCAGTAACGCGTGATGCTGGTGAGATGGACCCGTGCCGGGTTGGCCTTGTTCAGGATCAGGAAAAGCACACCTGACAGGTACAGGGTCATGCAGGTCAGGATCGCAAGGCACCCGGCGGAAAAGCTCATGGCAGCCACCTTGCGGCCGGTCGACCAAGCTGAAAACGATGTTGTGACGGCGTCGCTCATGAGGCCTCCTGATGGTTGCTGGGGTGATCGAGTCGCCATGCACGGGGCTCGTGGTGGATCTCGGAGATGAAGCGTCCGCGGCTGTCACGGTCGAACTGGACGACGATGTCGACCACAAGCCTGAGCAGCCGTTTGATCTCGGCCAGGGCCAGACCACTGCCGGCACCTGTCTCACGGACCATCAGCGCCATCTGCTCGAAGGCCAGCGCGCAGCTGCCTGCGTGCACGCTGGTGATGCTGCCTGGGTGCCCCGACGCAGCCAGCCTGACGAAGTGGAAGCACTCGTCGCCCCGCACCTCGGCCAGGAAGATCCGGTCCGGTTTCATGCGCAGGCAGGCTTCAAGCAGCGACTTGGCCGTGATGTGCGACGTGCCTTGCGCGTCCTTGCCATAGAACAGGTGGACGGCGTTGGGATGGTTGGGCAGCGTCAGCTCAGCCGCGTCCTGGATGGTGATCAGCCGCTCATCTCGGGCAACCTCCTCGACCAGTCCCTTCATGAACGTGGTCTTGCCGCAGCCCGTGCGGCCGCTGACGACGATGGTCTGGCGCTGGCAAACGGCCAGACGCAGGAACTCCGCATACCGTCTCGCCGCCAACAGCGCCATCAATTCCTTCTCGAAGGGCAGCACCAGCCCTTCGGCAGCGGCCTGCGCCGACGTGCGTTCGAACAGGCCCTCCCGCTCGAAGTCATCCAGTCCCCGGGTCTGCATGGACGGCTTGCGGACCGTGATCGAGACCGTCCCGCGGGAGACTGCGGGCGGAATGACGAACTGGATGCGCTCGCCCGTGGGCAATGTGGCCGACAGCAGCGGCTTCTCCTGGTTGATTTGCTGATCGCAGTAGGTCGCGACGGCAGTCGCCAGCGACATGCAGCGCTCACACGTCATGTCCGGCGCATGGACCGCAGACCAGCCCCGCGTGCTCTCCACGAACAGCTCGCCAGGCCGGTTGATACAGACCTCCAGCACCCCGGGCCTGTCCAGCTGCTCGCGCAAGGGGCGCAGGAACTCGATGACCGACGTGGCGTCACCCTGCCAGTCGGCGGCCCGGTCGGTGTCGTGGGGCAGGGCGTTCATCTGCTTCATGGCCGTGCATCCCGGCCATTGGCGGGAACGAGCTCGTACACCGACGAAAAGTCGACGTCGCGTGCGACGTAGATGCCGACGATCGCGCCCTGGTTCTGATAGAGCAGTGGCGGGATGTTGATGGTGCTGTCCAGCACCTTCTCTGCCAGCTTGCTGGCGTTGTCCGTGGTCGAAGGCAGGACGATGGTGTCGCCCTGCCTGGCATTGCCCTGGTCGTGCACGGCGATCTTTACCGCGTCGTCGATCAGCGACAGCAGGAGGGCGGCGCCGATCCGCTCGCGCCAGCGGTTGTCGACATACCCGTCGATGCCCGATTCACCCAGTTTTCCGGTGGCCGGCGACTCGAGGTCGACCGTCACCCCGAGTGGCGTGCGGATGCGGGTCCAGAGCACCGGGATGCGCACAGTGCCCGGCCGCACGGAAGCGATGCGGTACTCGCCGTCCAGATGCGAACCGCGCTCGATCAGCAGCACGCGACCGTCGTCGCTGTACACGTTGCGTTGAACCTGGCATCCCACCAGTCCGGATGTCGCGCTGATCACGCGGGTCTTCAGCGCGCAAGTGAAGGCCGTGCCCTTGGCGAGCAGCAGGCTGCGATTGCCAGGTCTCCCGGCATCCACTTTCGGTGTGACGGAGCCCTGAAGCTGACCGCCGAAGATCCCTCCCGGGGTGGCGACGATAGCGCCAGCTGTACCCGTCGAGGCCAGTGTTGGTGGCGGCGCGAAAGGCGCTGGTGTACCGCCGGTGGTGCTGTCTGCTGCCTGGGTCAGGTTCTCGAGCAGCCCTTGCAGTTGGCGCTGGTAGTTCTGCAAGTTGCGCGACGTCGCAGCGAGAGGATCGTTCGGTCCCAGGGCCTGCTCGACGTCTTCCCCTCGCGCGGCCTGCGGGTTCGGTGAGTGGCCCGTCGTGGCGCCGCCGACAGGTTTGGTCTGCGAACTCACCAGCAACGCTGGTGCATCTTCGGGCGAGATGGTGGGCCCGCCCTTGGGGGTGGGGGCTGTCGCGCCCGTGCGGTGTACGCCGATGGGCGCGACAAGATCGTCGTCGGTGGGCGTGAGGGCCGGCACGCGGGCTGCTGCTGTGCTGGCCGCGGAGGAGGGGGCAGGTGGCACCGGCATCTCCAGCGTGCGTGGCTCGACAGATGCGGCGGCTGGCCTGTCCCGCATCAGCCTGCTGCCCTCGCTCGGCGTCTTCTTGCCGCTCGCCAGAAGGCGCTGTATGCCCGTGGCGGACACGACGACCAGACTGCTGACCAGCAGACCCACAGCCAGCAATCCCTTCTTGGAGACCCGCAACGTCCGTGGCGCGGCGACATTGCCAGCCCGGAGATGGGCAGACAGCGGCGGACCATTGGGCGGCTGGTTGTCAGGGCCATCGGCGCCGTCGGCGCCGGCTGGCCCGGTGTACCCATGGCTCATGGTGTCGCTCCTCTCGGGGCGCGTGCGGCAACTGCCGCGTCGGGTTTCAGGATCCGCTGCACGCCGGGAACCGTGGTGCCCTCGACTGCAGGAACGCCTTCCAGGTCAAAGGCCTCGTTCCAGATGCCGACGACCGCCGAGCCAGCACGCAACATCAGCCGCCGGCTGACCCGGTCGATGACCAGGGCGTCGTCCTCCATGCGTGCGTTTACCAGCGTCTCACTGCCATCGCCCAGAACGTGGAAGACCGCAGGGACTTCCCGGTTGCCGGGGAACCGCAGATACGTGAATCGCCCGTCATCGAACACCAGGGACGGCACGATGTCCTGGGAGTCGCGGCCCTCAGCGAGCGAGTACTGGGTGTTGAGTACCCGCGGCTTGGCTTGAAGGCGCTCTGCAACCAGCTGTTCGGATGACGCCAGCGACACGACCGGCAAGACAGGCAACGGCGGCAACGGCGGCAACGGTGGCAACTGCGCCACGTGCTGGTCAGGCCCGCGCACGGTGCTCCGCTCGACCGGTGGTCTGATGGTCAGGCGGTAGACGGCAGGCTTCGGGTCCGCGTCTGGCAGGACCACGAACCTCAAGTTGTGGATGCGCCGGTCCGTGACGACGGCCAGGTTGTTCGCCGCGCTGGCAGTGCTCTTGGGCTTCACGAACAGGGTCCGATTGCCAGGATGCGTCGCCACGCACCATGCCGCATCCGCCTTGGCACAGTCAGCGCCCAGCCCGGAGGCTACCTCTGCAATCGACTCGTCCGCGCCGAGGACGACCAGCGTGACGACGCCCCGCTTGACCGGCACGGTAACGACGGCGTCGGGGTCGTAGGCGACGTCGCGCAAGCGCGGATCCTGTGCCGTGGCAGTGGCTGCACAGCCGCTCAGGACAACCGCCACGGCCCAGGTTGACCGCAGGGCGTTCATGGCTTGACCTCCGGTGGGGCGGTGTTGACCTCCGGATCGGACCGGTACGCGGTGACGACGAATCCGAAGGGGTTCTCCAGTCGATCCCTTTCCCGGGCCAGGGCGCTGGGCTGGTACTGGAAGACGACGCTGGCGACATGGCGAGTCCGGACTTCTGGCAGGCTGCGCTCCGTCTGACGCACGAACTTGTCGTAAGTCACAGTGGCCTCGCCGCCGTTGCCCCTGCGCCCCTTGGCGGCCAGGCGCACGCCGACGATGTTGATGCGCCAGTCTTCCGTGCCGCCTACCCTTTTTTGCAGGGCTTCAGTGCCTTCGAACTGGCGGCTGTAGTCCGCAAAGACCGTTGGCACCGCCATCCGGGCGACCTGGTCGAAGTCCCGCTGCAGGAACATCCAGCTGTAGCCTTCGCGGGCGCGCACGAACGCGGCAAGGTTGTGCTTGTCCAGCGCGTCCATGACCGGGATGGTTTCGACGCCCAGGCGCTGCTGCACCGTCGTTTCACCGGTGACCTTGTCGACCACGATGGGGATCTCGACAACGCTGCGCAGTGGTCCCTGGGCGAGCACGGCGGCGATGCCGATCACCCCTATCGCCAGCCCAGCACATGCGACCCGCCACGCGCGCATCTCCGACCGCTCGAGCAGTTCGATGCGGTCCACCTCCCACACTTGGTTGGCGCTCAGCACTGCCGACGTATCTATGTCCGTGGCCGTGTCGGAGGATTGAGCGGGCAATGCAGCGGCGGCGCCTGGCATCAGGACGGATTCCATGGTGACCTCTTGATGTGTGCTGGGCTGCTGCGTCAGTGCAGGTAGCTGGACACCTTGCCGGTGCGATTGAGCATCTCGTACTGGCGCTCCCGGTCTCGCGACCGCGCGATGCGCTCATCGCTCTCCGCCATGCCTTGCAGCATCTGGATCTGAGACGTCTCGTGCGCGAGCAGTGCGTTCTCTGCGCCAATGCGCGCCTGGATTTCTTGGATGGACTTCTGATCCGACGTGGCATTGATCTGCCGCATCAGTGCCTGAATCTGGCCAAGCCGGCCGGCGGCTGCCGTCATCGCATCCTGGAGCATCCCCTTGTGCTGGTAGGGCTGGGCGAGCGTGGCCTGGCAGTTGGTGCGTGCCGCACCGGACAAGTCCATGCAGTTGTAGACCATGCCTGCGTCACGCAGCGCCTTGCCCGCAGCGCCAAGGCCCGCATACCCCGAGGCGAGCGTGGCATTCAGCTGCAGAAAAGCCTTGGCAGGCACGTAGTTCATCAGCGCCGTGCTGTTGAAGACGTTGCCCAGGTTTCGAACGCCGTTGAGGCTTTCGATCTGGGCCTGCAGCTGCATGATCTGCCGGACCTGGTTGCTGATCTTGGTGATGTCGTTCGTCACCTGCTGGACGGTTTGGACGAGGTTGGCGACGTCGATCACGGGAATGCCGCCCGCGTGCGAGTACTGGGTGGAGGATGCAACGAGAACTGCTGCTGTGAGCTTGAGGCGAATATGCATGGTGGTGCTCCGTTGAGGTTACGGGTCAGGCCCCGCCTCGCTGGGCAGCGAGGCGAAAGGCGGCGGTTCTGGTGGCAGCGGGTCCTTGAGGGGCGGGCGACCGAGTGCCGGCTTGCGCAGACTGGCCCGGCTTGCCCCAGCCATCCGACCCCCTTGATCTGGCGCCTGGCGCAGAGCGCAGCCCCGAAACCACCATCAGGTTCTGGACTATTTGCAGCCCCTGCTGCACAGCAACGCCGCCGGTCAGTGCCGAGGCCAGGCTGGGCGCCTGCAAACAGACGATGGCCATGAGAACCATCACGATGCAGTACTTCAGCGATTCCGCCACCACGTTGAAGGTGGGTCCATTGAAGCCGCCCTGATCCTCGATCACTTGAACGAGGGCGTCGCCCATGCTGGCACTCAGACCCAGCGCGAAGAACGCGAACCAGGTGAGTACCACCGCATTGAGCAGCATCGACAGCCAGCTGTCGAAGAAGCGTGCAGTCGGCTGCCATGCCAGGCAGAGAACGAACAGTGGGCCGACTGCGATCGTGAATGTCAGGACCACCTTCGCCAGGGTCACGACGAAGAGCGCCAGGCACAGGAAAAGCACGTTGCCCAGCGCGGTCACGACTGCCGCAAACACGAGGTCAAGCCGCGTGATGCCGGCCTCTTTGAGCAGGTCGACGACGAGCTGGCTGGCCTTGTCGTTGAAGGAGTCAAGAAGTCCGTAGGGACTGGAGACTGCCAGCGGACTCGCAGTCGCGGGAAGGAATGTGGTGGCGACGCCCGTCGCCACTGCATTTGCCGTGTCCGCGATGGTCGAGAGGTAAAGACCCGACTGAAGCGCGAGCGCGAGCACCAGGCTGATCTTGAAGACCTTCCACACAAAGGTGGGTAGTGTTTCGGGAACCGCGTTGCGCAGCACGGCCCAGCCATACAGGGCCACCCAGAGCGTTGTGGCGGTCAGCGCGATGGGTGCCATGGCGTTCATCAGTGCAGCGACCACGTCCACCACGTAGGTGTTGAGGACCTTGTCGAACTGCGTGCCAATCCATGCAAACATGCTTTTCCCTGTCTACTGAACGTTGCTCGTCGGCAGCGCCTTGGCGCTGACGCAGATGCCGGTGACATCCGGACGCTGGCGTTGCATTCGCTGGCCCTGGCGCTTGACCATCCAATGGCGATGGCGCTCGTCGTCGACATAGGAAGTGCGCCGGCACGTCCCGGGACGTGCATGGAACGCGATGCGCTCCTGCCGCCCGCCGCGGGTCTCAACCAACAGCCGGTTGCTCGGCGGACACGTGGGGTTGTCAGCGCTGCACGGCGCTGCCGGGTCTGCCTTCGGCCGCTGCGGTGCCTCGACCCCCTTTGTTCCGTCAACAAGGTCCTTGACGGCCTCGTCGCCCTTGACGAGCAGTGCCCGCACGGCGGCAGCAAGGCCCATTGCGACACGAATGGTGAGCGCAGATTTCATGCCTTTCCCCTGCCGCTTTGAAGCCTGCGACGCCGGACCAAGTCCAGCAGAACGGGAAGCCACTGCGACGGTTCGTCGCCGTGTTGGGCCCGCACGGCATCCAGCAGGGTCACGTTGTCAGTCGTGGCGGACAGCACGGTGATGAAGTCGTCCAGGCCGGTAAGGTCCAATTCGCAGATCGCGCTGGCATGCCCCTGCTTGACCATGAAGCGCCTGCCGCCCTGGGCGCCCAGACTGCGCACGATGTCGTACTCCGCCTCGCTGAGGCCGAACCCGTCGACATACTCCTCGCGCACGGCTTCGGAGTTCGCCAGGAAGATCTTGGTCACGCTCTGCTCGATCATGGTCCGCCCGATCGGGTGGCGGATCACATCGGACGGGCTCTGGGTGTCGAAGATGCCCAGACCGTTTTGCTTGCGAATGGTCTTTTGCTTGTGCTTGGCGAACTCGCTGAAAACCTCGTGGTCGAGCGCCTTCCAGAACTCGGAGATCACGTAGATCAGGCGTTCGCCGTTGACGAGTTCCTCCATGACCTGCAGCAGGTACAGCATGACCGGCGTGCGTACCTCGGGCAGGTCCAGAAATTCCGTCGTGTCAAAGCCGACGACCCGTGTCCCCTGCAGGTTCTGCAGCCGGTCGCTGGCCTGGTCGAACACCCATCCCAGCGCGCCACCTTCGCACCAGCGCCCCAGCCGCTCGAACAGGCTGTTCTCACCTGCCTTTGGCAGGTTCTGGCGGACGGTGGAGAAGCGGCGCAGGTTCGCTGGCATCATCGCCACCGCGTGAACCGCATGCGAAATCGCACGCTCGTCTGCCGGCATCAGCGGCAGGGCCAAGGAAGACACACAGGTGCGGATCAACTGCTCCCAGAACTGAACGCGGGCGGGCGTTGGCTCCCACTGCAGCGGATTGCACCCGGTCGGCTCCCCGGCTTCGAGCGCGAAGTAGTCGCCGCCGAGAGCCCGTATGGCGATCTCGCAGCCGCGGTCCAGGTCGAACAAGACCAGGCGCGGCGCCGGTTCCCACTTGCGGGTCAGGGTCAGCAGGAACATCTCCAGCGTGGTCTTGCCCACGCCGGTCGATCCGATGATCAACGTGTTGCCCGGCAGCTTCTTGTCTTCGGAATCCTCGCCGTCCGGGCTGCTGTGCAGGTTCAGGTAGAACGGCTGGCCCGCTGGCGTGCGAAGCAGCGCCAAGGCCTGGCCCCACGGATTGCCGTCGCGCTTGCCACGCGCGAAGTTGTGTGCGCTGGCCAGCGCCGCAAATGCGCGTGAGGACAGCTTGGCGTCGCGGGGGCGCCACTGCCAGTTGCCGGGCATCTGCGCGAACCAGGCGGCGTCGGCCAGCAGGTCCACGGGTGACATCTGCAGGCTGGATGACTCTCCCACCGCGCCAATGGCCTTGGCAGCGCGTCGGCCAGCGTCGGCGGCATCGTCACCGAAGACGACCAGCGAATAGTGGTATTCGCCCATGCAGAACTGCCCATCGCCCAGTTCGTCCAGCGCGGCATCCATCGCCGCGATCTGGGTGGTGACCACGTCCTCGCTGGCAATCAGCTGATCGCGTTGCAGTTCCAGTGCACGCATGGCGTCGCGGCGGCGCAGGATCGAGAAGCTCTGGGTCTCGATGAACTCGCTGTCCTCGTAGAGCAGGGCGTTCAGGACGCCCGGCTCTACGGCATCGGCGTACTCCTTGATGTCGACCAGTGCAGCGTAACGGCGTGCATCGCCCTGGCGCAGTTCGAGCTTGTCGCCGCCGAAGGACAGCCGAGCTGTTGGCAGCGTTCGATACAGCGGTCCCGCGGTCATCGGGATGGGCCGCCATGAACCGTTGACGAGATAGCCAAGGAACTCGGCCACCTCGGAGTAAGTGCGGCCGCGGTGCTGGCGTGTGCCCAGCAGTGACGGCCCGAATCCGCGAAGCATGCGGGCGACAAGGGCTGATTGCTCTTCGAGCACCCGCAGTGCGTCCGCCTGCGCGTGCTCGATGGCGGTCCGTGTGCGTTGCCGTGACTGCAGAGCCCGATTGACATTGGAGACATGGGGCCGGTAGACCAGCGTCAGGTAGAGCTCGTTGCTCATCATGCGTGCCGGATCGAGCCTGGCTTGGTAGGCCATGGACAGGTCCCGAGCGAAGCCAGGCTCTTGGGGATCCGTGAGTCTGTCGACCACGGATCGATGCACCCGGTGCATCCACACGGCCCATTGGCCGCCTGCCAGGTTGCGCAACAAGTTGCACAGGGCCTCATGGCGCTCGCTGACGCAGTGCTCGTTCGCGCTCTCGAATGTGACGCCGTCGAGGCGCCAAACGCGCAGGTAGTCGCCGGCACGCGTGATCACGTCGTGTTGACTCAACAGCGAGGAGAACGGGATGAAGCGCGCCAGCGGGTTCTCCGACATGGCCTGCGCCCAGAAGTGCGGTCGCGGTCGCAGCAGCGGCCGGCGCGACCGGGGTGAGATTCCCTTGCCATCAAACATGCCAAGCATCACGGGCTCCCCGGATAGTGTTCGGCGCATAGCTGCGCGCGAGCCACAACCTGCGGTTGCGGTCATGCAGCCGCAGCCTCAGGGCGACCATCAGTTGTTTCAGGCGCTGGTCGTCCGTGGCCGTGACGACGCGCATCCAGACCAGCATGGGTACGACCGCCACCATCACGGCGAGGGCGATCCACCAACTGATCAGCACGCCGCCCCAAATGATCAGCAGCATGCTGGTGCCCAGCAGCACGACCAGTGGCAGCAGGGGAACTCCCAGCTTCATGGCGGGCCGGGTGGCACCCTTGAAGATCACTTCGCTGCGCATGGTTGCCGCCGCGATGCGTCAGGAGACGATGTAGGAGGCCATGGCACCCGCGCCGCCGATCAATGTGCCGCCGATGAGCACGTTGGCGACGTCTACCAATCGCGCGCCCTGAAAAATCATCTTGAAGCCGGCCCAGATGATGGCGATGGTCACCACGGCGATGGAGACCGTCGCCAGGATTGTGTTGACGTTGGTGACGGTCGTGTTGACCTTGTCGAAGCCCTGGGCCATGGCGGCTTGTCCGGCTGCGCACAGCAATGCACCGACCGTGGAGAGGCGGTGCTTGAGCGAATTGAGGCGATTCATGTCTTCTCCTTCGAGCGGTTGGGGGGAACGTGGCGCTTCGCGTCGCGGGCGGCGCTGGCGACCCGCTGCACGTAGCCGTGCTGGAAACCGGTGGTGAAGCTGCCGCTGTAGTAGCAGGACAGCGCCTGTCGCAGCGACAACTGGCCGGCGTCGGGGTGTGATGCTTTGGCGCGGTCCATGCATTCGGTCAGCACGGACTGCATGGCAGCCAGGTTGGCGCAGGGCTCGAACGCTGTCTCCAGCGTCAGGCCCAGGCGCCCGAAGTTGCGGGCGTTGATCTGACTGAGTCCGACGCTGAAATCCCAACCCTGGGCGAGCAGTGATCGCGCGGTGGACAGTGCTTCGGCCCGTGATCTCGGCTGGTGCATCAGTTCACCTCCGATGACGCCGATAGCCCATGGGTTGAAGCCGCTTTCGACCTGTACCAGTGCAACGGCCGTGTCAGGGTGCACCCCAGGCGCGCAGCGCAACATGAGCGCAAGGAAGAGCGACGGTTCCATGGGGCACGCTCAATCGATTGAATTCGCGAGCGATGGCCGTGATGCCAGCCAGGCTGTGTAGTCGTCTTCGAACCGTGGATCCCAGCTGCCGAGTTGCGCCTTTGCGGCCGGACTGAACTCGGTCACCGCCTCCCCAGCCGCTGACCACCAGGTCCGGGTGAACGGCGTGCCCTGAACGGTCACGGTGATCGCGCCGGTGTATTGACAGCTGTAGACAGGACCATTCGGTCCGTCGGCAGTCCGTGTGTACTGCGGCGGGCAAAAGTTCGCGCCATCCGCCCAGGCATGACTCGCTGTATTGCCGTTGCCCGCCATGGCGCAGGCGGGGAACAGCTTGCCCCGTGCAAGGTCCCGCAAGGCCTGAGTCACCGGCGGCACGCATTGAGCCACGGCTCGCCAGCTGGGTGCCGCCAAACACAGCAAAAGCTCGCAGCCGTCGAGCGCAAGTGCGGGCGCCGCCGACGCCAGAGTTAAGCAGGTGGCGCAGATGCCGATCACCTGGCGTCGCCAACCAGCTGGCCTGGCCGGGATGCATCCCGCTGGGATCGCGATGGCGGGAGACTGATCCAAGTAGGTGCGCATGTTCTTCACGAGTGACCTCTTTGATGAAGGTGTCGACTGATGCAGCCGCCGTGTTGAACGGTTAGGGGCCGTGAGAACAATCTAGGTGCTGACCGCACCGGGTTTGCTGCTGGATCGGAGCTTTTTTCCAGCGCTTTCTAGAGTCCGACGCGCATGCGTTCCGCGGATCCGGAGGCGCGCTTGCCTCGCGACGGTGCTGAATCGAATCGCAGCCGGGGCCTCACAACCCGTCAGGGCATGCGATCCATGTAGAAGTTGTCCGACCACCGCTGGATTCGAGTCCGTTTCCAGCGCTTTCTTGAGTGCGCTGGGTCTTCGTGAGGCGGAGCAGGATGCGCGTGCTTGCCTAGCTTCGGTGATGAATCCAGTCAGTGCTGGGTTACAGCAGGCCGTATAGGCGCGCGATCCGCGCCGCTGCCCTTCGATCGGGTACGTCGAGCTTTGCGGCCAGGCGCTGGAACCTGCAATCAACCGTCTTGGCTTCGACGTGCAAAGCCGCGCCTATCGTCTTGCTGCTGTGCCCAGCCTCCTGATGACGCAGCAGATCGATTTCATCGGGCCTGATGCGCGACTGGGACAGCAATTCATTGCGCATCGCCCGGAGCAGCCAGCGGTGAAGGGCCATGACCAGCATTTCGGCCAGGATCTGCGCCTTGGGATAGCCATGCCCGTCGAAGAAACACAGGTTGTGCGAGCCCAGGCACAAGACGTCGATACGCGACCCATTGGCATTGCTCGGCGCGGGGACGATGAGGGCCGATGAAAAACCCAGCCGCGAGGACATCCTGACAAACTCCTCCTCGTCAGGCCGAACTGCCAGCTCTGAACTCCGGATGGGCTCGGTGCTGTGCATGGCGTGTCTGAGCCAGGGGTCATGCTCATGCTGGTCGACCTTGGTGTACTCGGTCACCCAAAGAGGATCACAAGCCAGCAGTGATCGGTACGAGGTGCGATCCGCACCTTCTCGCAGGGCGCTGAGGAACACACCCGCGTCGGCTCCGATCAGCCGCAACGCGTGCTTGAAGAAGGTCAAGGCGTCGGCGGTGTTCGCGGCAGAGCTGATCTGCGGCAGCAGATCCAGCAGTCTCGTGCCGTAGTCTGGCGCGCTCGTGACCGTCGCCAGACTGAACAAGTCATCGGAGCATTCCGAGGGCTTCATGGCCGTTGCGACGGAGTTCCTGGTGCATCAACGGTTGACTGAACCGGCTGGGCTCGTCCTTGCACCAGCGGTCAAATGCCGTGGTGGTCTCAAACAGCATCGCGTGGGCCGTGTGAGATCCCGCCGCCGGGCAGTACCTGCGTTCAACAAGAACGCCAGCGGAGGTCGGCACAACGGCAAACGCGAGGGTGCCGTCTGGCGACGTGAGGATGCAGCCCTTGTTCTCGGCGGCAGGCCCAGCCAGGCCTTTGCGCCAATCCGTCATGGATCGGTGGCGTTTGCGTGCCTGGATCGAAGATCGCTTTGATTGAGATGCCCTGGGCGGCGGGTCTTGCGGGTTGAGCATCCCGTTCAGGTGAGGCCGTGCGTGTCCTTGCGCCGGATCTTCCGGGGCGCCGCGATTTATTGCGGATTCCATCCCTGCTCCTGTGGCGATGCAGGCCGCAGTCCACTCTGCCGGTGGATGACTGGCGGCGTGCCAATTGCAGCCCCGGGTCTATTGAAAGCTGTCGTGGTGGCCGTGTCCACCGCCCGCGTTCGGCCGACGACGGCGGTCGCTGGCCTCGATTGCTGGCCCACGGTGATTCGGAGATTCCTTCGCACCGAACGTTTGCCGCGATGTGTCGTGCGCATGATCGAGAGCGGACGCTTCTCCATGTGCGCCTCGTGGCGAAAATCTGATCGTCCGAAACGTCCATGTCTTAGGCAAAGTCGCCGTACGAATACGAAGTTACGTATGGTTTCCTAAAAGCGTCAATTCCCTGCACGCTTCGTGCGTCGGCGCTGGCAAGGCGAGGTGTCATCTGCCCGTCCCGTGATGCAATGACTGCCAGGTCTCACCGATTTGCAGCCCAAGGACGAGATCGCGTGATTCACGATCAAGGCGCCGCTTCGGTGCCAACAGTGAGGTCGGGTGTGTCGGAACTCGGCGGCTCTGTTATGAACAGGAAGTTTGGAGTAAAACATAGCCAAACGGTCGTGCGGCATGGAGGCGCGGCCGCGGCTAGATTCGAGGTGCCCTCCGCGCTTCCAGAGTAGCTACGCGAACTGTTCTGTCTTGCCCACCGGCAGGGCTCAGGGCTCAGGAATCGGAGGCGCTTGACGTGAGCGATCCATCGGCGTGGCCCATTTGTCAACTCCGCTGTAGTCTGTGAATTCGTCGCTGGCGCGAGCGCTGTTGGCTTGTTCACGCTGGCGCAAAGGCGGCCAGATGACTTTCAGGGCCGCGCCGTCCTTATAGAAGCTTGGCTGACGGGAATTGCCATGACCATCGACTGGCTCAGCTTATTCTCCCGGGTGAGAGCTGCGCTGGTTCGGCGCGGGCGTTCGGAACAGGACGCCGAAGACTTGGTGCAAGAGGCTTGGTTGCGTCTGGCCCGCTACGAGCGTGAACAACATGTGGAGCAGCCCGAGGCGTTTTTGATGAGAACGGCGCTCAACCTGTCGATTGACTCCCACCGCACCCGCGCCACCCATGGCGAGGAGGTGCTGCTGGACGACGTCGTCATCCTGGATGCGGGGCCCGGCGCCGATGAAGTCCTGCTCGGGCGTGAGCGCTTGGTACACCTGAGCGAATGTCTGACCTGCCTGAGCGACAAGACGCGAGACGTCTTCCTGGCGCACCGCATCGAAGGCTTGAGCTACCAGCAGATTGCCCAGCAGTACGGCATCAGTGTCAGCTCGGTGCACAAGCACATCGCCAAGGCCTTGCTGGTGATCACGGGCCTCATGGAGGGCTGGTACCCATGAACAGTCCTGCATCCAAGCTGCCTCTCCCACCAGAGACTGGCGATGCCCCGCCGAGGGTGACACCGGACATCGCCGCAGAGGCCGCCCTGTGGGTGGCACGCCTGCACGGTCCTGACCGCAGCCCCGCGATGGAACGCGAATTCCGCAGCTGGCAGGCGCGCTCGGCGGCACATCGAGAGGCGTTTGGTCGATGTACCGAGACTTGGCAGGACGTTGCGCTCATCGGCCTGGCAACCGCGTACGACACTGTGGCTTCGGTACGCGCGTCTCATGCGGCGCGCGGCTTGCGCAACAAGACCTGGCGCTGGTCTGCAGCGTTCGGTCTGGCCATTGCGGTCGCCGGCGGCGGCATGCTCTTGCAGCACTGGCGCGAGCAGGATGTCTACCGCACCGCCATCGGCGAGCAGCGGCTGATCGTGCTGGACGACGGCACCCGCATGCTGCTCAACACGGACACCCGTGTGCGGGTGGCTTACGGCTCGGCGCAGCGCACGGTCGAGGTCCGCGGTGGTGAGGCGCTGTTCGAGGTCGCCAAAGAAGCGAGGCGGCCGTTCGTCGTTCACGTGGCGGGCAGCGAGGTCGTTGCCGTTGGCACGGTCTTCTCGGTGCGCTTCACCGACGGCCCGCAGGACAGGGATGCGCTGGCCGTGACGCTCATTGAAGGGCAGGTCAACGTGCGTGCGGCCGCTGGTCGTGGGGCCGATGGCTTGGCGCCGGACCAGACCACGTTGCTGCGCCCGGGCGATCGCCTGCAGCTGCACCACGCGGCTCCCATCCAGAGTCTTGCGGGCGCCGCGAGCCTGGATCGACCGAACGTAGACCAGGTCATGGCGTGGCGACGTCGCGAGGCGGTGTTCCAGGATTCCGCGCTCGTGGATGCCGTGGAGGAGATGAACCGCTACAGCCGCACGCCTGTCGTGTTGACGGGCGGGATTCGCGATGCAGGACTGCGCGTCAGCGGGCTGTTCCGGACCGGGGATAGCGCTGGCTTCGCGCGAGCCGTGGCAGCACTTCACGGGTTGAGCCTGCTTGAGCGCAATGGACGTTTGGAGCTGGCGAACGTTCGTTAGAGCAAGCACCGCAAACGGTGCTCTCGACATCCCGTCATCTTGTTGTCACTCCTTCGACAACAGAACAAGGGTACGAGATGCTCCAGAAACCGAACACATACGGCCACGCGCGGTGGCTGCCAATTCCCGCCGCGATCCTGCTTCTGCTGGGCTGCAGCATGGTCAGCGCTGCCGAGCCGCCAAGCGCGCCGCGCTATGCGATCGAGCAGCCTTCACAAGACCTGGAAGAAGCGCTGCGATCGATTGCGCGGCAGACCAATACCTCGGTGCTGTTCGATCCCCGCGCAGTGGCGGGGCGCAAGGCGAAGGCGATCTCCGGCAAGCTGTCAGGCATTGAGGCGATCAATGCAGTCGTGGAGGGGACGGGCCTGACGGTCCATGTGACCCAGGACGGCGCCGTGGTGGTTCGAGCGCTCCCCGCGCCTGCCGTGCCAGCCAGCAGCGGGTCGGCATCGACTCGCACGGATGTGCCAGGCGAATTGCCTGCCGTACGGGTCGCACCAGAGCAAGACATCGGCACCGATGCCGGTACGCCTCAGGCCTTCCAAGGCCGCGTGCAGGAGCTGTCACGCGTCGAGATCACGGGCTCGCGACTCTGGCGCGTCGATGCCGAAGGACCGGCGCCCGTGAACGTGTATACGAAGAAGGACATCGAAAGGAGCGGTCAGCCGAGCCTGCAGCGCTTTCTGGCGGGACTCAGCGAGGTCTCGGCATCGACGGGGGAGGGCGGCTTCGGCAGCACCCTGGGCCAGGGTACGGTCCAGTTGCGCGGCCTGCCGCTGGGCTCGACGTTGGTTCTCATCAACGGGCGCAGGGTGCAAGGCGTGGGGTCCTCGACCGGCAGCGTCTTCAACCTGAATCTCATCCCGATGGCGGCCATCGAGCGGGTCGAGGTGGTGCCACTCGGATCATCTGCGGTGTATGGCGGTGATGCGCTCGAGGGCGTGGTCAACGTGATCCTGAAAAAGTCCATCGACGGTCAGTCGCTGGCCGCCCGGCTGGGCTCGGGCCGCGGCTTCGGGGACGGCAGCCTTTCCCTGGCCACAGGTGGCCGCATGGGCGAAGGCAGCTATCTGCTGATGGGGTCGTACAGCCGCACGTCACCGCTTTCGATGCAGGATCGTGACTTCTTCAAGGATGCTGACTATCGTCGGTTTGGCGGGACGGACGAGCGACTGAACTACTGCGCCCCTGGCTCCGTCAGCAGCGTCGACGGTACGAACCTGCCCGGCCTGGGCGCGAGCGTCGCCGGCATTCCGACAGTGGCGGCGGGTCAGGCGCTGCGCATCTCAGATTTTCAGGCGACGGCTGGCAAGGAGAACCTCTGCAATGCCTATGCGACGGGCGGCGGTGTTGCGCTGGTCCATGGCTCCGAGACGCTTGCGGTTCACTCGTTGGCCGAGCAGCCGATTTTCGGCAGCTGGTCTGCGTTTGGTGAAGTTACGTTTGCCAAGGATCGTCAGCATGCCGAGGACACGGGACTGCCTCTGACCGGCGTGACCGTGCCCGCGGGCAACCCATTCAACCCGTTCGGCGTCGACGTTGATGTGACGGCCGTCCTCGGCCCGGAAAACGGCGTTCAGGGGCTCACGCGTCGGTCCAGCTTCACCCGCGTGCTGGCCGGCATCAAAGGCGAGTTGGCGCGGGACTGGGATGCCGAGCTGACAGCGTCCACCAGCAGCGACCGCGGTCGGACGAACACCTGGAACGACAACGTGAACTCGGCGGCGCTGTCGGCGGCCCTGGGGTCGGGTTCGTCGGCGAGCGCGATCAACCTGTTCACTGCGGGGCGTGCCGCGAGCGATGAAGTGCTGCGCGGCATCTGGTCGGACCGGATCCGGCGTGACCGCGGACGCAAGGACCAGGTCGGCGGCATCCTGCGGGGCACGGTGGGGCAGCTTTGGGCGGGACCCGTCGATGCCATCATCGGTGCCGAAACCGCCCGCGATTGGTATGACGTATCTGTCCAGGGGCAATCGGAGACCCACGGCACCCGTAGCAGCTCCGCCACCTATGGCGAGGTCCGCGCACCACTGCTGAGCGCCGGTGAAGGCGGCCCCGGCAGCTGGAGTCTTGCTGCCCTGACACTGGCAGCTCGCCGCGATCGCTACAGCGACTTCGGATCTGCCAGCACCTTCCAAGGCGGACTTGAAGTGCGCCCCGCCCGAGGGCTGCTGATCCGCGGCTCTGCCGCGAATTCGTTCAAGCCGCCGACGATTCTGCAGACCCATGTGGAGGACGTCACCTACCAGGCTGCGCTTTTTCGCCTTGTCGATCCCGCGCGCAACAGGGAGCGGATCACGTCGGGCACCGTGGTTCGCACGACCAACAAGGAGCTGGCGCCCGAGCGCGGGCAGGCGCGAGGCATTGGTGCGGTCTGGGAGCCGGAGGGCGGCCTGGGGACTCGCTTGAGCGCCACCTACTGGCAGGTGCGCATCCGCGGGATGATCGCTGTCCTGCGCCCCCAGGCCGCACTCGACTATGAAAGCCTGTTCCCGGGCTTCGTGACGCGCGGTCCGTCCGTGAACGGCCAGCCGGGCGTGGTCACAAGCGTGAAGACTGCCGAAGCCAATTTCGGGCGCGTGGACACCTCCGGTACCGACGTGGATGCGGCCTACGTGTGGAAAACCGCCCTTGGGCGACTG
The DNA here is from genome assembly GCA_016195825.1 of Burkholderiales bacterium. Taxonomy (GTDB): domain Bacteria; phylum Pseudomonadota; class Gammaproteobacteria; order Burkholderiales; family Burkholderiaceae_C; genus Pelomonas. The sequence goes on from JACPYV010000004.1 coordinate 23,628, forward strand.
ACCACGGCGGCCGGTGCGACCCGCACCCGTGAGTATCGCGTCGTTCTCGCACCCGGCGCGGCCACAGTGGACCGTCTCGGCCGCAGGTTCTCGGACTTCTGGTCGCCGCGCTGGAAGGGACGCCTGTCGATCGGCCTTGACGATCGCGTCTGGAACCTGTCCCTCACGAGCCGCTATCTGGGCGCCTACAAGGACTCGGGCACCAGCGACAGGCAACTGGGCGACTACTGGACCCACGACCTGGCCGCCGGCGTGGACCTGAAGAAGCTCTGGCCCGATCTGCTGCCAGTCTTCAAGGCTGCCTCGTTCGGCGTGAGCATCGCCAACCTCACGGACCGCGAACCGCAGTACGTGCAGGGCGCGCCGAACTACGACGTCACGCAGGCCGATTGGCGCGGGCGCTATGTCAGCGCGCGGCTGTCGCTGGACTGGTAGCGCCAGGCCCCTGGGCTGCCCTCAGCCGGCCCCTTCCTTCATCTCGAGGCACGCCTGCCCAGGCCCTGGGCAGGTGAGCCGCGCATTCACCGGTTATTCAACATGCGTCTTCTCTTGCTCGCCCCCGTGTGCGCATTCTTGTGGGCGGTCTCGCCTGCGAGCCCGGCCCAAACGCCCGAGGGCCCTTCGGTCCGCGACATCGTCGAATTCACGCGCATCGTGCAACCCGGCAACCACGATGCCGAGGCACTGCGACAACAGGTGTCGGCAGACGGTAGCCTAGCCTTCATCGTCACGCGCAAGGCCGATGTTGCCAGCGACAGGAACATGTACGAGATCCGGCTGCTGGACCTGACGCCGCAGCGGCTCGCCGATCCTCGCCCCCGAGAACCCGAACCGGTGCTTTCGTTCGCAGATGATCGCGACCCGTTCTACTCAGACCCGGCCATCCAGCAGGTCAGGTGGTGGGACGCCCGCACGCTGGTGTTCCTGGGACGGCTCAAGGAGGGCTTCCATCAGGTCTACCGGCTGGACGTCCAGACACGGCAACTGACACAGCTGACCCACGAGGCCACACCCATCGTCTCCTTTGCGGCATCAGCCGACATGCGGCGTCTGGTCTACGCGCTTCAGGTGCCCAATCCACCGATGAAGGACGGCGCGCGCAGCGTCGTCGTCGGCAACCAGTCGTTCTGGAGCGTCAAGTTTGGACAGCAGCGACTGGTCGGGCAGATCCGCAAATACCGCTACTACGTTGCCGACATCGAGTCATCACGGCCGCCCCGAGCCCTGGGGGATGCGTTCGTCGAGGCCAACTACGCCAAGCCGCAGGTGAGCATTTCGCCTGACGGTCGCTGGGCCCTGCTGCCCTGCTACGAGCGAGCACGAACGCTGGCGTGGAGCCGCCAGTACCCCATGGTGGACGAGCTCTCGAAGGAGTTCGGGCCGGCCTTGCGCGCGGACCCCCTGTCCTACTACTCCGGTACCAACGTCCTTTCCGCGCGGCGGATGGTGGCCTGGCGACTGGACGACGGCCAGCGACAGACCGTGGTGGATGCCCCCGACGATGCCTTGCCGGGAAGCTACCAGTACCGCGCCGACCGCCTCTGGCAGGGGGGCGGCGCGTCCGTGGTGTTGGGCGGTACCCACCTGCCGATGGCGTCCAACGGCGAGACATCCCCGGCCTCCCACGTGATCGAGTACTGGCCTGACAGCGGACGCTGGGCCGTCATCGCCAAGCTGGCTGGCCGGCTGGACGCCCTGCTGCCGCGCAGCGACGGTTTCGTGGCGATCGACAGCGGGAAGCGTCGCCGGTTCACGGGTAGGGACGGCGCTGGCTGGCAAGAGGTTGCTGATCCGGCACAAGCAGTAGAGGACAGCGCCTCGGCTTGGCGGCTGCGGATCCAAGAGGGTTTGAACCAGCCCCCGGATGTGGTGGCGCTAGGGCCAGCCGGGCAGACGGTACGCATGACGACGCTGAACCCGCAGTTTGATCAGAGGACCTGGGGGGCAATGAAGCCGTACGCCTGGCGCGACGCCAAGGGGCGTGACTGGAAGGGCGGACTCATGGGGATCGAGGGCACGGATCGCCGCGGCAAGCTCCCCCTGGTCATCCAGACGTATGCGTTCTCGCCAGACAACTTTTACCTCGACGGTCCGAACACTTCCGTGCGTGCGGGCACGAGCGCCTACGCCGGCCGCGCCTTCGTGCGCGAGGGCATCCTGGTGCTGGCCATGGGCTTCCGTCCGGTCAGCGGCCCCGTCACTGACGACTTCCAGAAGCTTCGCCTTTTCAACGACGGCGTGCGCGGTGCCGTCGACGCGCTGGTCAAGGAGGGGCGCGTCGACCCTGAGCGCGTGGGCATCATCGGTTGGAGCACGACGGGTCAAAGCGTGCTGAACCTGGTGACGTTTTCCGACCTGCCCATCCGGGCGGCCACCCTGGCCGATGGGGACGCGAACACGCTTTTTTCGTACACGTTGACGTACGGTTTCGGCGCGTGGGACTCCACGGAAGCCATCAATCAGGCGGCACCCGTCGGGCGGACCTTGGCGGACTGGATGCGCAATGATCCGGCCCTGCACACCGAATGCATCAACACGGCGCTTCGGATCGAGTCCTATGGCGTGCCGGTCTACAACAACTGGGACATCTACGCACTGCTGCGTCGGCAGTACAAGCCCGCGGAGATGATCGTCATCCCGGGTGGCTTCCACTCGTTGTCCACGCCCAGCGAGCGGATGATCTCGCTGCAGGGGAACGTGGACTGGTACCGCTTCTGGCTGAAGGGGGAGAAGCGAACCGTTCCAGCCCTGGCTGCAGAGACGGCGGAGTCCCTGCAGGCGCAATATGACGCGTGGCTGCAGATGGAGAAGATGAAAGCTGCAGTGGGCGCCCAGCCTAGATGCACCCGCCCCGCCAGTTGGGGTTAGCGTCCTCTGTCGCTGCTGCACCCATGCTTTCAGTTAGGCATACGGGGCATCCTCCCTTCCGGGAGCCATGGAGGCCCTGGCCGCGTGCTGGCGCCACGCTGCTTCGACCAGCTGAGAACAAAGCTATCTCTTGAGCGCCAGCACCAGCACGCCCACCGAGATAAGGGCCAGTCCAAACCACTCCCTCGGGCTCGGGCGCTCACCCAAGAACGCAAAAGCGAATATGGCCACAAGCACGACGCTGGACTTGTCCACCGGCGCGACCAACGACGCGGGGCCGAGTTGAAGCGCCCGGAAATAGCAGACCCAGGATGCCCCGGTGGCCAGGGCCGACAAGGCCAGGAAGAGCAGGGTCCTCGGAGGCAGCAGCAGCGGGTTGGCCCACTTGCCTGTCGCGTGAACAAAGATGCCCAACATCGCGACGATGATGATCGTGCGCACGAGCGTGGCCAGATCCGAATCCACTCCCTGGATGCCGATCTTTGCGAACACGGCCGTAGCTGCGGCAAAAGCTGCGGAGAGCAGCGCCCAGGTCAACCAGTTGGCGGATGCATCCATGTCGCCCTTTCGGCAGTTGTCTGTGGTGGGTTGACTGTGATGTTGACTCAAGCTGCGGATCGCCGTCGGCATGCGGCGTCAAGAGCGCCATTCGCCGGAATTGGCTGTCGATTTGCCACCCGCAATCAAGCCTTGCCGCGTCGGTGCACCCACGTCAATGCAGTCATCACGACGCCCAGCATCGCATGCACGATGCCCAGCGCGGGCCGCAGGTCCTCCGGCGCAAAGTAGTAAAGGAGATAGCCAGTCAACATCAGGAGTGCTGCCAGGCTGCACAGCGCCACGCCGGTGCGCTGCTGACCCAAGAGTTGCCAGCGCTTGGACAGGCGCCAGCCTTGCGGCACGTGAGCCGCGGCCAGCGCGCCAAACATGCACAAGCCGAGCATCGCTGCCAGTCCATGAAGGCGCAGACACCAAGCCTCCAGTGGATGCGGCAACTCTCCCGCTCCCGACCCAACGGTGTAGTGCATGCCCAGCCAGATGAGGCCGGTCGTGAGCAATAGCGCGCCGCTGGCGTAAAGGGATTGGCGCTGCCACCGAGGCAGCCTGTGCCGCAGCGGGTGAGAAGCGTGCGGCGGATGGGCTCGCGGATGAAGCTGGCGGGTCATGGCAGGTCTGGCGATCGGTCGTGCCGCCAAGCGGCTGCATCGTACCGGGCGACGAGCGGGTGATCGACCCGACCGCTGAGGGCGACGACCTTGGTCAGCGCGTCGGCCCACAGGCATGTCGGCGCGGCGACGCTGACATGCGCCGTGCATGGTGGGCTCAAGGCTGAACGGCTGTTCGGCGCAAAGTGGCTGGTGGCAAAGGCGCCATCGCTCAGCGCGGCGAACTGGCGCGATCGCCCATCCTGTTCATCTCGCACCCGTAGGGGCAACTCCAGATCGCCGAACACGCGCAGATCGCCACCTGCGTTGATCCACCCCATAGCAATGCCATCGGCCTGCAGGGCCCGTACCGCGACGTCCACCGCGTACCCCTTGGCGATTCCACCAAGGTCCAGGGTGACGTTCGCGGTCAATTTGCAGAGCCGTAGACCGTCCAGGTGCCAGTCGTCTGGCCCTGTGTCCAGGCTGACGTCGAAGAGACCTTCGCTGTCGATGTGGAGCTTGCGGGCTGCGCTCAGTACATCAACGGCGAACTGGCCGACCGCCAATTCACCGCCTGCCGGCATCGCGTTGAAGCGAGCAATGTCGCTGTCGGGCACGAAGCGCGAGAGCTGGGCCTGTAGGGCCGAGATGATCTCGAACGCGGCCTCATGGCCGGCGGGTGCGCCGACTTCCACCAGCGTACCCAGCAGCGGCCGCGCGCGTCGCAGCATGTCCGCTCAGCCCACGGTGCCGGCTCGGCGCGCAGCGCCCAGCGCGGTGACGATGCGGCGCACGCCGTCAGTGACGTGAGTGCAGCTCAAGGTGGCGCCACTGATGTTGGCGATGTCCTCGCCCACCCGCAGTGGCGCTGCGGCGGATTTCCCGACGAACTGGCGCCGCCAGGCCGGCAAGCGGATCTCTCCACCGTGGCTTTCGCGGTAGGCGAGGATCTCAATCTGCTTGACGCTGCCGTCGGCGGCAACGCCGACGGCGTAACTGATCAACTCGACCTTGCCGATGACGTCGTCCAGGACGACGTAGCCCAGCAAGACGCCGGCCTTCTTCGCCACACGCACGCCAAGGGTACGCCCGCCGCCCTCGGGCAGCACGGTCTGCGCGTCGAAGCGATCAGCGTCTGGGAAGATCAGCTGGGCCGCCTGCTCGGGGCTCAGGTAGTTGACCGCAAAGGCGCTTGCCGGCGCGAGTGCGATCAAAGCGGCAGGAGCCAGCGTGAGTCGCATCAAAAGCTCCACCCGACGCCCAGGTTGTAGCGGTTGGCGTCGGTCGCCTCGCGGAAGCGCTGGTAGTCGGCCTTGAAGACGATGTTCTGCGAGAGCCTGAAGTTCGCGCCGACAGTGATGACTCGTTCGGCGCGCGCGGCGTCGGGGGTCAGGCCCGGGCCGAGGTCGGCGTAGGACTTGGCGGTGTTGAATCGCTCCCAGCGCACGAACGGCAGCAGCGCATAGTCGTCGCTGGACCAGAGCTTGTAGGCGCCCTGCACATAGAAGCCATCGAAGCTCTTCGGGATCAGGGTGTCGTTGCCGATGAGCGGAAGGTTCAGTGCGGCGGTATTGCTGATGCTGCCGCGTGAATAGACCGTGGAGAAGTCCCAGCGGCCGGGCGTCCAGCGGGCGTGGACGTCCCACAGCGTGATGCGCGACTTGGCCGTTGCCAGTCCTTGCGAGGCCTGGCCGCTGAAGACTGAGCCGCCCAGCAGCAGGCCGGGGATGCCGCGCCAGTTGGCAGCACCAAACATCGCGAGGTCATGGCCCTTGGCTTGTGCCATCTCCTGATGGATGCTGCCGAGCGGCGAGTCTCGGCCCTCGGTCGAGGTGGCATCCCACTTGTTCAGGTTGAAGCTGGTGCTCAGGCCGCCTTGCAAGGTGAGACCGCTGTCGAACGTGCCGACGAGCTGGATGCCACCTTCGCGCCAGGTGGTGGGAATGATCGCCGTCTCGACGAAGTTGCGCTCGACCCCATAGAAGGCCGTGGGCTCGTGGTTCTCATTGAGCAAGCCCACGGGCATGAGGAAGAGACCGGCACGCAGCGCCAGGTCGGGCCTGATCTGATGCTCGATGTAGGCCTGCTCGATGGCGACTTCGCCACCATCGCTGGCCGACGCGACGGCGTGTTCGACCTCGAGCTCGGTGACGACCTTGGTCTTGCTGTCGAAGCGGTGCTCGTAGCCCAGCACGAAGCGCCGAATATCTGCTTGTGCGTTCTGGCCAGCCTTGGTCGGCCGGTTGTAGTTGATTTCGCCGTAGCTGGTGATGACTGTCGCCGGCTCACTGCGAGGCGCGTCAGCCGCGATGACGGGCGCGGCAGGCGCTGTTGCAGGCGCTGCGGCCGAGACTGGGGCCGCAGGGCCAGGCTGCGCGGCGCGTTGTTGCTGGAGTTGGACCAGCTGGGCCTTGACCGAAGCGAGCTCGGCGGCCAGTGCATCGAGCTTGCGGGCCAGCTCGGCCTCGGTGGCCGTTTGTGCATGGGCCGCGCCCAACGCCAGCGCAAGGGAGATGGCCAGGAGGTTGCGCGCGGGCCGGGCTCGCAGGCTGAAAGTGGTCATGAAGACTCCGGAAGGGTTTGAGTTCTGAGGTGAGGGATCAGCGCGCCACGTAGCCGTCGTTGAGCGTGCGCAGGAAGGCCACGACGTCATCGATCTCGGCGTCGGTCAGGGCCGGCGCATCGCCAGGCTTGCGGTCGTAAGGAACCTCGGTGGTGTTGACGTTGCCCTTGAAGGCCGCAGGCAGGTCGTCGAACTTGCGCACGCTGCCATCGGCATTGCGCGGGTACCACTTCTCGGGGTTCGTATCGCGTTGTACGTAGAAGGTCAGCGCCTCCTTGAGGGTCGTGAAGCGCCCGTTGTGGAAGAAGGCTTGGCGCTTGGCGACATTGCGCAGCGACGGCACCTTGAAGGCGCCGCACAGGTCCGTGCGCGAAACGAGTTCTGCCCGCTCGCACAAGCCCAGGTCGAAGTAGGCCGGATCGGCGTTCCGCTGGATCACCGGGTTGCGAGGCACGCCGAGGTTGTCGTAGCTGAAATCCGTGAACAGCGGGAAGCTGCCGTCCGCGCTCTTGGCCGAGGGATGGCAGGCCTGGCAGTTGCCCTTGCCCGGACTGTTGAAGAGGGCCAGGCCGCGGAGCTCCTGCTCGCTCAATGCCGTCTTGCCTCGCAGGAATTCGTCGTACTTGCTGGAGAAGGGGCGGAAGTCGCCGTCCTCCTTCTGGTACTGGGCCAGGGCGAGCGTCATGCGGTCCATGGCGTCGTCAGGGCGGCTCAGGATGTCATCGCCGAACACACGCTTGAACTCGGCCGCATAGCTCGCCTTGGCCAGCCGCGCGACGACGGCCGCCACGTCGGCATTGGCCATCTCGAAGGCATTCACGAAGGGCGCGGCCGCCTGGTGTTGCATCGTGGCCGCGCGACCGTCCCAGAAGAAGCCGCCGGTGGGCGTCCCGTCCGCTGCAAAGAAGAACGGCGTGTTGAACGACAAGTAGTTGATGGACGGCGCCGTGCGGCGCCCCTGTTGGTCCATCAGCACGCCGCCCAGTTGGACCGCCAGCGAATTCGCAGGCGCATGAGCCTGTGAGGCGTCATGGCAACTGGCGCAGGACTGTCGGCCCGAGCCAGACAACGTCACGTCGTTGAAGATCTTTTCACCCAGCGCGGCCTGGGCGGATAGCGGCTGCACGGCGGGCACCGAGGCCTCCTGTGCCGTATTGCCACCGCCACCGCAGGCGGACAGCGCCATCGCGGATACCAGCGCCACCGTCCACGTCATGGGATCGTGGCAGGTCCCACCCATTGTCAATCTGCTCAATTCCAGCCGCCCATGCCAATGCGAATGATTCGCAATGTTATTCGCATCTGCGCGAACGGGCGAGGAGGGCGTTGCAAACGGGCGTCTTAAGTGTTCCTTAATTGAAGTTGCGGTTCGAAGAGAGGCTCATGGGACAGGTTTGCGACGGGTTCGCCTACCGTCTGTCCATCGAGTGAGCCACAAGCAAGTTCAGTTGGTTTCCTGGCGCTTGATCAATTTCGATGCCATGCCTGCGCATCCAAACGCTTCGAATCGATCGGCGCAGAGGCCCCTGGCCCCCACCAGCGCCGCGCTCAGGAACCGGCGCGGATCGAACTCCGCGGGCGCTTGCGCCATTGCCCGACGCATTGCACCGGTCATGGCGAGTCGGATGTCGGTGTCGATGTTGATCTTGCGCACGCCGTGGCGTATGCCTTCCTGGATCTCTTCCACAGGCACGCCATAGGTTTCCTTGATGTCGCCGCCATGCTCGCGGATGACGGCCAGCCAGTCTTGCGGCACGGACGACGAGCCGTGCATGACAAGGTGGGTGTTGGGGATGCGCGCGTGGATCTGCTTGATCCGGTCTATGGCGAGGATGTCGCCCGTGGGCTTGCGGCTGAATTTGTAGGCGCCGTGCGAGGTGCCGATGGCAATGGCCAGCGCATCGACGCCGGTCTTGGCCACGAAGTCGGCCGCCTGCTCGGGGTCGGTCAGCATCTGCTCGTGCGTCAGCAGCCCTTCAGCGCCCACGCCGTCTTCCTCACCGGCGGTACCGGATTCCAGCGAGCCCAGGCAACCCAGTTCGCCTTCCACCGAGACGTCCACCGCATGCGCCATCTCGACGACGCGGCGTGTGACGGCGACGTTGTAGTCGTATGAAGCCGGCGTCTTGGCATCCTCCAGCAAAGAGCCGTCCATCATCACACTGGTGAATCCCGAGCGGATGGACTGCATGCACACCGCAGGGCTGGCACCGTGGTCCTGGTGCAGCACGATGGGCAGGGTCGGGTACATCTCGGCCGCGGCCTCGACCATCTTGCGCAGGAAAGGTTCGCCCGCGTATTTGCGTGCTCCGGCCGAAGCCTGCAGGATGACGGGGCTGTCGGTCTTCTTGGCGGCCTGCATGATGGCCTGGATCTGTTCCAGGTTGTTGACGTTGAAGGCAGGAACGCCGTATCGGTGCTCGGCGGCGTGGTCGAGCAGTCGCCGCAGGGAGATCATGGGCATGGTGGACTCCGGTCGGGTTTGAAAGCGGTGGGGCTCAGTGCGAGCGGTCTTCGAGGGCGCGCACGGCGGGAAGGGTCTTGCCCTCCAGGAATTCGAGGAAGGCGCCGCCTGCTGTGGAGACGTAGTCGATGCGGTCGGCGATGTCGAACTGGTTGACGGCGGCCACCGTGTCGCCGCCGCCGGCGATAGAGAACGCCTTGGAGCCAGCGATGGCCGTGGCCAGCATGCGCGTGCCGTGAGAGAACTTCTCGATCTCGAATACGCCCAGCGGCCCGTTCCAGACGATGGTCTTGCATGCCTCCAGCTGGTCCACGAGCTGGCGCATTGACCGTGGGCCGAAGTCGAGGATGAGGTCTTCGCCGGCCACTTCGGTCACCGGCTTGATGACGGGCAGGGCGGTCTCGGAGATTTCGTCGGCGACGACCACGTCAGTTGGCAGGAAGAGCTGGGCGCCGCGCGCCTTCAGCGTCGCCACCACTTCGCGGGCGGCCTCCACCATGCCGGGCTCGCACAACGACTTGCCGACCGGCTGGTCGGCGGCCAGCAGGAAGGTATTGGCCATGCCACCGCCCACGACGAGCAGTTCGACGCGCTGCGCCAGCGCGTTCAGGATGGCCAGCTTGGTGGACACCTTGGAGCCGCCGACGATGGCGGCCATTGGCCGCTCCGGCGCCGCCAGCGCGCGGCCCAGTGCATGCAGCTCCGCAGCCATCAGCGGCCCTGCGCAGGCCTCGCGGGCCAGGCGAGCCAGGGCCTCGGTCGTGGCCTCGGCGCGATGGGCCGTGCCGAAGGCGTCATTCACGTAGACGTCGCAGAGCTTGGCCATGCGGTGGGCGAGTTCGGGTGCGTTGGCCTTCTCGCCAACGTGGGCGCGGCAGTTCTCCAGCATCACCACCTCGCCGGGTGCGACGTCGAAAGGCCGGTCCAGCCAGTCGACGACCAGCGGCACCGGGGTGCCGAGCAATTGCCCGAGACGCTCGGCCACCGGCCGCAGCGAATCGTGCGCTTGCAGTGCACCCTCATTGGGCCGGCCCAGATGCGAGGTCACCATCACGCGGCCACCCTGCTGCATCGCCTGGCGGATACCCGGCAGGCTGGCGCGGATGCGGGTGTCATCGGCAATGCGCCCGCTGGCTCCCAGCGGCACGTTGAGGTCGCAGCGGATGAAGACGCGCTGGCCGCGCAGGTTGATCTGGTCAAGTGTCTTGAAGGCCATGTCGCTCCCCTCAGACCCGAGCCATCGCCAGTGCTGTATCCAGCATGCGGTTCGAGAAGCCCCACTCGTTGTCGTACCAGGCACAGACCTTGACGAGTCGGCCGCCGGCCACCTTGGTGCAGCTGGCGTCGACGATGCTGGAGCGGGCGTCGTGGTTGAAGTCCACTGACACCAGCGGCTCGTCGCTGTAGCCCAAGATGCCCCGCAGCGGGCCGCTGACGGCGGCCTCGCTCAGCAACTGGTTGACCTCGTCAACCGTCGTGTCGCGCCGGGCCGTGAAGACAAGGTCCACCATCGAGACATTGATCGTCGGAACCCGTACCGCGAAACCGTCCAGCCGCCCGGCCAGCTCGGGGAGCACCAGACCCACAGCCGCCGCTGCGCCGGTCTTGGTCGGGATCATGGACTGCGTGGCCGAGCGGGCGCGGCGCAGGTCCTCGTGATAGACGTCGGTGAGCACCTGGTCATTCGTGTAGCTGTGGATGGTGGTCATCAGGCCGTACTCGATGCCAAGGCCGACGTTCAGCACCTGGGCCACGGGCGCCAGGCAATTGGTCGTGCACGAGGCGTTGGACACGACGCGGTGCTCGGGCCGGAGTACGCCATGGTTAACGCCATAGACGACCGTGGCGTCCACGCCGGCGCCGCCGGGCGCGCTGATCAGCACCTGCCTGGCACCCGCCACCAGATGGGCGCTGGCCTGGGCCTTGCTCGTGAACAGGCCCGTGCACTCCATGACGAGGTCGACGCCCATCTCGCGCCAGGGCAGGTCCGCAGGGTTGCGCATGGACGTGACGCGAATGCGCCGGCCATCCACGACGAGGTGGTCCCCTTCGCAGGCCACGGGAGGACCGAAGCGGCCGTGCGTCGTGTCATGACGGGTCAGGTGGGCGTTGATGCGGGCATCGCCCAGGTCGTTGATGGCAACGATCTCGATCTCGTGGGAGCGCTGCGATTCGAACAAGGCGCGCAGCACGTTGCGGCCTATGCGGCCATAGCCGTTGATGGCAATGCGAAGGGTCAAGGGAATGTCTCTCTGGTTTGCGTTATGAAATCAAGGCACGGGCCCGCGCGGCCACGGCTTCGGCCGTAAGGCCGAACAGCGAGAACAGTTCGCCCGCCGGGGCAGACTCGCCGAAGCGGTCAATGCCGACGATGTCGCCGGTCTCGCCAACGTACTTCCACCACAGGCCGGTGCTGCCCGCATCGATCGCCAGGCGGGGGAGGTGGCGAGGAACGACGTCGGCGCGCCAGGCAGCGTCCTGGCGCTCGAAGGCGTCCAGGCAGGGCATCGACACGACGCGGGCCGGGATGCCAGCCGCGGCCAGCAGTGCGGCCGCCGCCAGCGCGAGGCCGACCTCGGAGCCGCAGGCCAGCAGCGCGACGCGCTCGCCCTCAGGCCGGCGCAGCACGTAGGCGCCACGGGTGATGTCGTCCAAGCGCGGCCGGCCGTCGCCGGCATGGGGCAGCGCTTGACGTGACAGCAGCAGGGCACTGGGCCCATCGAGCCGGCGCATGGACTCTCGCCAGGCCACGGCCGTCTCGGTCGCGTCGGCGGGGCGCCAGACGTCCAGCCCAGGGATCAGGCGCAGGCTGGAGGCGTGTTCTACCGGTTGGTGGGTGGGGCCGTCCTCGCCCAGGCCGATGGAGTCGTGGGTGTAGACGTGCACAACCGGTAGCTTCATCAACGCTGCCATGCGCACGCCATTGCGGGCGTAGTCGGAGAACGCGAGGAAGGTGCCGCCGAAGGGCCGATAGCCGCCGTGCAGGGCAACGCCGTTCATGATGGCCGCCATACCGAACTCGCGCACGCCGTAGTGCACGTGGTTGCCGGTACCCGTGCCCTTGAGCGCACGGTGGCCCTTCCAGTCGGTCAGGTTGGAGCCGGTCAGGTCGGCCGAGCCGCCCAGCAGCTCCGGCGTGGCGGGGCCGAGGTCCTGCAGCACATCCTGCGAGGCTTTGCGCGTGGCGACGGCCGCCGCCTTGGCTTCGGCATTGGCGCAGGCTTGGGCCAGCGCTTCCTCCGTCTGCGGTGTCAGTGGCGCATGGCGGTCGTGGCGGCGCAGCAGCTCGCGGGCAAGATCGGGGTAGGCGAGGGCGTAAGCGGAGAAGCGCTGCCGCCAGGCGCTGTTTAGCGCCGCACCGCGCCCGCAGGCCGACCAGGCGGCCTGCACCTCGGCGGGCACCTCGAAGGGCGCCGCTGTCCAACCCAGGGCGGCGCGAGTCAGCGCGATCTCGTCGGCGCCAAGCGCCTCGCCATGGACCTTGGCGGTGCCGGCCCGGTTGGGTGAGCCCTTGCCGATGGTCGTGCGGCAGCAGATCAGCACTGGCCTGTCGGACTGGTGGGCGGTGGTGATGGCACGGTCCAGCGCGTCGAAGTCGTGACCGTCAACTTCCCGCAGCACCGTCCAGCCATAGGCCTCGAAGCGGCCCGGCGTGTCGTCGCCGAACCAGCCCCTCACGTCGCCGTCGATAGAGATGCCGTTGTCGTCGTAGAAGGCGACGAGCTTGTTCAGCCGCCACGTGCCAGCCAGCGAGCAGACCTCGTGGCTGATGCCTTCCATCAGGCAGCCGTCGCCGAGGAAGGCGTAGGTGCGGTGGCTGACGACCTCGTGGCCAGGCCGGTTGAACTCGTCGGCCAGCAGCTTCTCGGCCAGCGCCATGCCCACCGCGTTGGCGATGCCCTGGCCCAGCGGGCCGGTAGTGGTCTCGACGCCCGGCGTCATGCCGAACTCGGGGTGGCCGGGTGTCTTGCTGTGCAGTTGCCGGAAGCGCTTGAGCTCATCCATGGGCAGTTCGTAGCCGCTCAGGTGCAGCAGCGCGTACAGCAGCATGGAACCGTGGCCGTTGGACAGCACGAAGCGGTCACGGTCCGGCCAGGCCGGGTCGGCCGGGTCATGGCGCAGGTGGTGGCGCCACAGCGCCTCGGCGATGTCGGCCATGCCCATGGGCATGCCGGGGTGGCCGGAGTGGGCGGCCTGCACGGCGTCGACGGCGAGCACGCGCAGCGCGTTGGCGCAGGCCTGGCGCAGAGTGCGGGAGGGGAGGTCGTTCTTCATCGTCGCCTCCTCACGCCGCCAGCAGGTTGCGGCGTCGCTCCACCAGCCGCATGATCATCGGCGTGAAAATCAGCTGCATGGCCAGCTCCATCTTGCCGCCCGGCACCACCAGCGTGTTGGCGCGTGACATCCACGAGTCGTGCAGCATGCTGAGCAGGTAGGGGAAGTCGAAGCCGCGCGGGTTGGCGAAGCGGATGACGACCAAGCTCTCGTCTGCCGTCGGGATGGTGCGGGCAATGAAAGGGTCGGATGTGTCCACCACCGGCACGCGCTGGAAGTTGATGTGGGTGCGCGTGAACTGCGGGCAGATGTAGTGCACGTACTCGTGCATGCGGCGCAGGATGACGTCGGTGACGGCCTCGGTGGAGTAGCCGCGCGTGCTGCGGTCGCGGTGGATCTTCTGGATCCATTCGAGGTTGATGACGGGCACGACGCCGATCAGCAGATCCACGAAGCGGGCCACGTCGACCTTGTCCGTCGTCACGCCGCCGTGCAGCCCTTCGTAGAACAGCAGGTCGCTTGGGGGCAGCGGCTCCCAGGCGGTGAAGGTGCCGGGCGGCTGCTTGTAGGGCGCGGCCTCCTCGTCGTTGTGCAGGTATTTGCGGCTCTGGCCCTGGCCGGTCTCACCGTAGCTGCGGAACAGCTCCTGCAGCTCGCCGAAGAGGTTGGCGTCCTCGCCGAAGTGGCTGAAATGGGGCTGGTCGTTCTTCTCGGCCTCGGCCATCGCGGCCTTCATGGCCTGGCGGTCGTGGCGGTGGAAGCTGTCGCCCTCGATGACAGCGGCTGCCACGTCCTCGCGGCGGAAGATGTTCTCGAAGGTGCGCGTGACCGACGTGGTGCCAGCGCCGGACGAGCCGGTGATGGCGATGATGGGATGTTTGGCGTACATGGGGATTCCCGGTTCGTGGCTGGATCAGGCATTCGCGGCGAACAGGCCGCGCCGGCCGAAGAGCGGCGAGTCATAGCTTTGGCCGGGCTCTTCGGCGTGGTATTTCTCAATGCGGGCCACCTCCTGCGCCGAGCCGAAGACAAAGCCGATGCGCTGGTGCAGGGCCTCGGGGTGCACCTCCATCAGCCGGATGCGGCCGGTGCTGGCGCGGCCGCCGGCCTGCTCGATGAGGAAGGAGATGGGACTGGCCTCGTAGAGCAGGCGCAGCCGTCCGGCGCGGGATGGGTCCTTGCTGTCGCGCGGGTAGAGAAACACACCGCCGCGCATCAGGATGCGGTGGGTCTCGGCCACCAGCGAGGCGATCCAGCGCATGTTGAAGTCGTGCCCACGCGGGCCGGCCTTGCCGGCCATGCATTCGTCCACGTAGCGCTTCACGGCCGGCTCCCAGAAGCGACTGTTGGACGCGTTGATAGCGAACTCGCTGGTCTTCTCTGGCAACTTCAGGTCGGGGTGGCTGAGCACCCATTCGCCGAGCTGCGGGTCGAGCGTGAAGGCGTGCGTGCCGCGGCCCAGTGTCAGCACCAGCATGGTGGAGGGACCGTAGATGGCGTAGCCGGCGCAAACCTGTTGGATGCCGGGCTGAAGGAAGTCCGCCGGCTGTGGATCCTCGCCAGGCGTTGTCGCGCGCAGTACCGAGAAGATGCTGCCCACCGACACGTTGACGTCGATGTTGGAGGAGCCGTCCAGCGGGTCGAACAGCAGCAGGTACTTGCCGCGCGGGTGCTGAGGTGGCAGCGCATAGGGCGCTTCCAGTTCCTCTGACAACATGCCAGCACTGTGACCACCCCATTCACTGGCGCGCAGGAACATGTCGTTGGCCAACACGTCCAGTGTCTTCTGCTCCTCACCCTGCACATTGCCAGTGCCGGCACTGCCCAGCACCTCGGCCAGTGCGCCGTAGGCCACCTTGCGGGCGATGGCCTTGCAGGCAAGCGACACGTCTGTGATCAGCGCATTGAGATCGCCGGTGGCCTCGGGATGGCGGCGGCGCTCCTCGATGAGGAACTGGGTGAGGGTGGAACGTCCTCCGGTGGGCATGGGGGTCTCCTGGTGGTCTAGTAGGTCGATTCGGTATTCGGCTGCAGGCGCGTGATGAGCTCGCGCGGCGCGTCCAGGCGCCAGATGTCGCCGGCCAGCACGGCCGGTGGTTCGCCGTAGCCCCAGCTCACCCAGGCCGCGCGACAGTCGGCGGCGCGGGCGGCGCGCAGGTCGGCCGCGCTGTCGCCCACCATCAGCAGTTCGGCGGTGGGCAAGCCCAGGTGTTGTGCCGCCTGCTCGATCAGCCGCGGCGAGGGCTTGCGCTGCGCCGGGGTGTCGGCGCCATGGACGGCCGAGAAAAACGCAAGCAGGCCTGCTCCTTCCAGCACGGCGCGTGCCAGGGGCGTGGGCTTGTTGGTCACGACCACCAGCGGATAGACGTCGGACAGTGCACGCAGCAGGTCTGCCATGCCTGGATAGGGATCACCCTGGGCGGTGGGGTCTTGCAGCGTGACCTCGTCGAAGTCGCGGCGCAGCCGCCAGGCGAGCGTGGCGGGGTTGACGCCGTCGAGCGCAGAGGCTCTCAGTGCGCGGTGGATGAGTGCGTCCGGCCCGTCACCGATCCAGCCGCGCACGGTGGACAGCTCGAAACCTTGCAGGCCGGCGTTCATCAACGCGGCGTTCAGCGCGAGAGCGACGCCGGCCGCGCTGTCCACCAGCGTGCCGTCCAGGTCGAAGGCGATGGCCTGGATGTCTTTACTCATGTCCGCCCCCCGGCCGCTTCGGCACGCAGCGCCTCGATGCTGCGCACGTAGTCACCGCCCGTGAACACGGCCGAGCCGGCCACCACCGTGTTGGCGCCCGCCGCCACGATGCGACGGATGTTTCGTGTGTTGACACCGCCGTCCACCTCCAGCCAGATGTCGCGTCCGGTCGTGTCGATGCGTTTACGCAGCAGCTCGATCTTGGGCAAGCTGCTCTCGATGAAGGCCTGGCCGCCGAAGCCGGGGTTGACCGACATCAACAAGACGAGGTCCAAGCGGTCCATCACGTGGTCTATGAGGTGCATCGGCGTGGCAGGGTTCAGCGCCAGGCCGGCCTTCATGCCGAGCGACCGGATCAGCTGCAGCGTGCGGTCCACGTGCAGGCTGGCCTCAGGGTGGAAAGTGATGAGGGAGGCGCCGGCCTCGGCGAACATCGGGATCAGTGCATCCACTGGCTGCACCATCAGGTGCACGTCGATGGGCACGGGCCGGCCTTCGGCCGTCTGGCAATGCGGCCGGATGGCCTGGCACACCATCGGCCCCACCGTGAGGTTGGGCACGTAGTGGTTGTCCATCACGTCGAAGTGGATGAGGTCGGCGCCGGCGGCGATGACGGCGCGGACCTCTTCGCCGAGGCGGGCGAAGTCGGCGGAGAGCAGGCTGGGGGCGATGCGCAGGGTGTAGGTGCTCATGGTTGAAGGCCTTGGTACAGGGCCTGCAAGGGGGTGAGGGCCGGGGGCGGGCTGGCGAAGGTGCAGAGCTCCTCGAAGCGCAGCCAGCCCGTGGTCTTGAGCTGGCAGCCGGGCTCGCCAGTCAGCGGCGCCTCGGGCTCGCACAGGCCGGGCAGCACCAGCCCGGCGGCTCGGAAGTCGCCGCCCTCGGTCCAGAAGGTCGGCGTCACCAGCGTCCACAGGCCGGCGCCGGTCGATGAACGCAGGCCGTTCACCGAGTCCTCGAGCGCGACGGCTTGTTCGGGCTGAAGGCCCAGCGTGGCCAGGGCTAGGCGGTAGATGTCGGGGGCGGGCTTCTTGGCGCGCACCTGGTCACCACAGGCGATGACGCTGAACAGGTCCAGCCCGCGCGGCCCCAGCGTGGAGGCCAGCAGCGCGTGGATGTTGGCGGCCGTCGTGGTGCTGGCGATAGCCAGCCGGCAACCAGCGTCGAGCGCCTCGTGGATGAGACGGGCCACGCCCTCGCGCAGTGCGACGCTACCCTCTTGCACGGCTGCCGTGTAGAAGCGCGTCTTTTCGGCATGCAGGGTGGGAACGAGACCGCGGAGTCGGGCACGTTCTGCGGTCGAGACCGCCAGCGCGTCGATGTAGCTGGCAATTCGTTCCTTGCCACCAGTCACCTCCAGCAGATGGCGGTACTCCGCGCGGCTCCAGCTCCAGCCCAGGCGGTGGCGTTCGAAGGCGAGGTTGAAGGCCACGCGGTGGGCCTCCTCGGTGTCGGCCAGCGTGCCGTCGACGTCGAAGATCAGGGCCTCAATCGCCATGTCGGTCTCCCGCCGGTGCGAACACGCGGCTGGCCAGAACATCCTCGGCTTGCAGCGTGCAGAGCTGATCGCGCGTGAGGGCCGAGTCGGCCGTGAAGAGGCGCGTCGCGTGGCGCAGCCGGATGCGGTCCAGCGCGTTGCGGATGGAGCGGGCGTTGGCGAAGTGGGGCTGCTGGCGGCGCAGGCCGACGTAGCGGGCGAAGGCGGGCTCGGCGTCGTCGTCGAAGCGATAGTTCAGCTGCCCCAGCATCAGCTGCGCGATCTGCATCAGCTCGTTCTCGCTGTAGTCGGGAAAGTCGATGTGGTGGGCGATGCGCGAGGCCATCCCGGGGTTGCTGGAGAAGAAGGTGTCCATGCGGTCCCGGTAGCCGGCCAGGATGACGACCAGGTCGTCGCGGTGGTTCTCCATCACCTGCAGCAGGATCTCGATGGACTCCTGGCCGTAGTCGCGCTCGTTCTCGGGCTTGTAGAGGTAGTAGGCCTCGTCGATGAAGAGAACGCCGCCCATGGCCTTCTTGACGATCTCACGCGTCTTGGGTGCCGTGTGGCCGATGAACTGCCCGACGAGATCGTCGCGTGTGACGGCGACAAGGTGGCCCTTGCGCACGTAGCCCAGCTGCTTGAGCACGGCGGCCATGCGCAGGGCCACCGTCGTCTTGCCGGTGCCCGGGTTGCCGGTGAAGCACATGTGCAGCGAGGGCGGCGTGGACTGCAGGCCCTGGGCCGCACGCAGCATGTCGATGAGCAGCAAGGCCGCGATGTCGCGGATGCGGCCCTTGACCGGCGCGAGGCCGATCAGCTCGCGGTCGAGCTGGTCCAGCACCGCGCGCACGCCCGAGGCTTCGAGCATGTCGGCCGGGGTCTGGTCGACGGTGGGTGTGGTCAGCGCGCTCATCGCTGCGGCCTCAGTAGCGGGCGCCCTCTGCGGCGCGCTGAACGGAATAGCTCTCGATGGCGTAACGCACCGTGCGGCCCGGCTCCTCGGTGCGGATCAGCCGGAAACCCGGCTCGGCCACGGGCCGGTTGACGATGAAGGACAGCACGACGGACTCGGTGCCGTGCGTCGAGTCAAAGGCCGTCAGGCGGACGTAGTGGCTCGGGAAGCTCTTGCGGCAGCTCTTCAGCTCCAGCATGACGCCGGCCGCGTCGCCGATGTCGAACATCGGGTTGCCGAACATCTCCCAGTAGGTGTTGCGGGGATGGGGGTCGTCGGTGTACTCGATGCCGATGGCCCAGCCGCGAGCCAGGCAGTGGTCAATCTGCCTGGTGATCTGGGCGTCGCTGAGGTCGGGAAGGAAGGAAAAGGTGCCTTGGGTGATTCGCATGGTGTGCGCTCCTGATGTGTCGGGCGAGCGCCGCCCGCGCCGGCCGCGAATCCGCGCGGCCACGCTGGCGACTGGAGGAGGGGAAGGTCAGGCCACGGCGGGCGTGGGCACGTAGTCCGAGGTATCGGTCGACGTGTAGTTGAAGGTGATGTCGCCCCAGGTATCGAGGGCGGCGGCCAGTGGGCTGCACCACTTGGCCGCGTCGCGCAGGATCTGCGGTCCTTCGTTGGCGATGTCGCGCCCCTCATTGCGGGCCAGCACCATGGCTTCGAGTGCCACGCGGTTGGCCGTGGCGCCGGCCTGAATACCCTGGGGATGGCCGATGGTGCCGCCGCCGAACTGCAGGACGACGTCGTCACCGAACAGGTCGATGAGCTGATGCATCTGGCCAGCGTGAATGCCGCCCGAGGCCACGGGCATGACCTTCTTGATCGCGCCCCAGTCCTGGTCGAAGTAGACGCCGCGCGGCAGGTCGATGGCGGTCTGCGTGTCGCGGCAGATGTTGTAGTAACCCTGAACGGTCAGCGGGTCGCCCTCGAGCTTGCCGACTGCGGTGCCGGCGTGGATGTGGTCCACACCCGCCAGGCGCATCCACTTGGCGATGACACGGAAGCTGACCCCATGGTTCTTCTGGCGTGTGTAGGTGCCATGGCCCGCGCGGTGCAGGTGCAGGATCATGTCGTTCTGGCGGCACCAGTGGCTCAGGGACTGGATGCCGGTGTAGCCCACGACGAGGTCGACCATGATGATGACCGAGCCCAGCGATTTGGCGAACTCGGCGCGGCGGTACATCTCCTCCATCGTGCCTGCGGTCACGTTGAGGTAACTGCCCTTGACCTCGCCGGTGGCGGCGCTGGCCTTGTTGACGGCGTCCATGACGAACAGGAAGCGGTCGCGCCAGTGCATGAAGGGCTGCGAGTTGATGTTCTCGTCGTCCTTCATGAAGTCCAGGCCGCCCTTCAGGCCTTCGTAGACGACGCGGCCGTAGTTGCGGCCCGACAAACCCAGCTTGGGTTTGGTGGTGGCGCCCAGCAGCGGGCGGCCGAACTTGTCCAGACGCTCGCGCTCGACGACGATGCCCGTCGGCGGGCCGGCGAAGGTCTTCACGTAGGCGACCGGGAACTTCATGTCCTCAAGCCGCGCGGCCTTGAGCGGCTTGAAGCTGAACACGTTGCCGATGACAGAGGCGGCGACGTTGGTGATGGAGCCTTCTTCAAACAGACTCAGGTCGTAGGCGACGTAGCAGAAGTACTGACCCGGGTTGTTGGGCACGGGGTCCACGCGGTAGGCCTTGGCGCGGTACATGTCGCAGGCGGTCAGGCGGTCGGTCCAGACCACCGTCCAGGTGGCGGTGCTGGATTCACCGGCCACGGCGGCAGCGGCCTCGATGGGGTCCACGCCGTCCTGCGGCGTGATGCGGAACAGCGCCAGGATGTCGGTGTCCTTGGGCACGTAGTCGGCGTCCCAGTAGCCCATCTGGGCGTATTTGAGGACACCGGCGGAATAACGCTTCTTGGCGTCGGTGATCTGCGTGGCTTCTGACATGTTGCCCATGGGCACTCTCCTTGCTGCGGTCGGTGGCGATGGACGCGAATGTAGGGAAGCCAATACATTCGCAATAGTTAATTCTTTTGCGCCATTGATTGGCATTTGCTGATGATTAAGAACGCCACCTTTCGCCAGCTCGCGGCCTTCCATGCGGTGGCCCGGCTGGGCAGCGTTTCGCGCGCCGCGGGCGAGCTGCACCTGACCCAGCCGGCCGTGTCCATCCAGCTCAAGCTGCTCGAGGAGAGTGCGGGTGCGCCGCTGCTGGAGCGCCAGGGCCGAGGTATCCGGCTCAGCGCGGCGGGCGAGGTGATGGCCAACTATGCGGCGCGCATCCTCGACCTCTGGCGCGAGGCCGGCGACGAGATGGCGGCGCAGCGGGGCCAGTTCTCTGGAACGCTGCGCGTCGGCGCCGTGACCACGGCCGAGTACCTGCTGCCGCCGCTGCTGGTGGCCTTCGCCGCCGAGCATCCGCACGTCAAGGTGAAGCTGCGTGTGGGCAACCGCGACGAGATCGTCGCCATGCTCGGCGGCCAGGAGGCGGACATCGCCATCATGGGTCGCCCGCCCAGCGAGCTGAAGACGACATCTGTGGCCTTCGCCAAGCATCCGATGGCCTTCTTGGTCTCGCCGAAGCACCCTCTGATGGCTCAGCGCGACCTGACGCTGGCCGACCTGGCCGGCGCCAACCTGCTGGTGCGCGAGCGCGGCTCGGGCACTCGAACCACACTAGAGCGCTTGCACAAGGACGCCGGCCTAACGCTGCGCATCGGCTCGGAGATGTCCAGCAACGAGGCGATCAAGCAGATGTGCGCGGCAGGCTTCGGCGCGGCCTTCCTGTCGCTGCACACCTGCAGGCTGGAGCTGCAGGCCGGTCTGCTGGCAGTGCTGCCCATGGCCGGCAACCCGCTGGAGCGGGAGTGGCACGCCATGCACCTGTCCACGCGGCGGCTGCCGCAGGTGGCGTCGGCCTTCAAGCAGTTCCTGGCCGATGACGGGCAGCGTCTCATCCTTGAGCAATTGCGCGTGGGCGCCGTCGCGCCTGGCGTGAAAGGGCAGGCGACGCGTTCCAGAACGGCGCAGGCACGCAATGTGCGGCAGAAGGGGGCATGAACCTTCTGCCCTCCACGCAAATCCTGGCCCTGCCGCGTGAGCTGCCGCAGCGCCAGCGTCTGGCCGATGAACTGCATGCGCGCCCTTTCGAGACGCTGGCCAGCCCGGGGCGGGTGCTGTCCATTGCCACGCTGCGCACCGGCGCCGCGCAGGACACGCAGTGCCTGGCCCACCTCACCGAGCTGGAGCCCGCACTCGCCGCCGGCGGCGCGACGCATCTGCGCCTGCAATGGCGCGGCCTGCGCATCAAGTGGGAGCGGCACACCGAGTTCTTCAGCCTGAGCCTCTTTTGCGAAAGCGCAGAGGGCGGCGCCTTCGACACGGCCTGGCTGGACGTGCTGCCTCCTGGCTGGCTGGCGCGGCTGCCGGGTGAGATGGTGTCGGCCACGCTGGTGGCCCTGGTGCCCTGCGTGGGTGGGCCGCCGCATGTGCGCGATGTGGCGCCGCTGTTCGGCAGCGAGCCAGTGGTGGGCAACCGCATCGCCGACGGCGCTGCGACCGTGGTGACCGACCTTCGCGCGGTGGACGGTGTGACACGCTTCCTGGTGTTCGACCATGCGTTGAACCGCCGCCGCGCCGGCCGCACCGCGCAGCGGCTGGTGGAAATTGACACCTACCGCATGATGGCCTTGCTGAGCCTGCCGCTGGCCGCGCGGCGCATGGGCGAGCTGGGCGCCGAGGAGGCGCAGTTGGCCTCGCTGATGGAGCGCTTTCGCAGTGCAGCGGACGGCGACGAGGCACTGCTGGCTGAACTGGTGAGTCTGGCTGCGCGCGTGGAGCATGCGCTGGCCGACCATGGCGCGCGCTTCTCTGCGACACGTGCCTATGGCGGCATCGTGGACCGCCGCATGGCCGAGCTGCGTGAGGCGGTGGTGCCCGGCCTGCAGCCACTGTCGGAGTTCCTGGACCGGCGCTTCCGCCCGGCCGTCGAGAGCTGCGCGGCGACGGCGGCGCGGCAGGCGGAGCTGTCCAAGCGCATCGCCCGCGCGGCGCAACTGCTGCAGACACGCTCCGAGGTGGAGCGCGAGCGGCAGAACCAGTCCCTGCTGGCCTCGCTGGATCGTCGCCAGGGCATGCAGTTACGGCTGCAAGAGATGGTGGAGGGACTGTCCGTCATCGCGATGAGCTACTACGGCGTGGGCCTGGCAGCCTATGCCCTCAAGCCACTGGCCAAAGCGGCCGGCGCCAACGAGGCGTGGGTGGTCGGCGCCCTGGTCCCTGTGGTTGCGCTGGCCGTGGTGTTGAACCTGCGGCGCCTGCGGCGCCATCTCGTGTCAGCGCCCTGAGCTCGCTGGAAGCCGGCCTTCCGGTTGTCGTGTCACACCGGCATGGCACTGACCGCTGCGTGCGGCTGCGTTGCCCGGCAGGGTGTTCGGATGTCACGCCGTGCAGCAGGCGCAGAGCTTGCGTGGCGCCAGGGACAACAACAACCCTGGAGACATCCTCGTGCCTCACATCCTGCAGGGCGCAGCCACCGGCGCGCCCATCGTCACCGTCACTGATGCGCAGGGACGCATCACGTACGCCAACTCTGCCTTCCAGCGCGCCTCGGGCCTGGCCGCGGAACAGGCGGTGGGGGCGCCGCACAGCGTCGTGCGTCACCCCGAGATGCCGGCCCGCGTGTTCGCCGACCTCTGGACCTCGCTGCGCCGCGGCCAGCCCTGGACGGGCTTGATCCGCAACCGCCATCGCGATGGGCGTGACTACTGGGTGCAGGCCAACGTCATCCCGGCGCGGCGGGGCGACGAGGCCATCGGCTATACGTCCATCCAGCTGCCACCTTCGCAGGAAGAGATCCGGCGTGCCGAGGCTGTCTATCGCGCCTGGCAGTCCGGCAGCGGTGGGCAGCACCAGATCCGCCAGGGCCGCATTGTCGAAACCGGCTGGACGGCCTGGCTGCGCGCGCTGCGCAACCCACTGGACCTGCCCGTGCAGCGCCGTGTGCAGGGCTCGGCCGGGCTGCTGGCACTGTTGTTCCTGGCCGGCGTGGGTGGAGCGCTGGCGCCGCAACTCGCAATGGGCTTGTTGTCGGGCTTCGGGGGCTGGCAGCCCTGGGCCGTGGCGGGCGGGCTGCTGGGTATCGTGGCTTCCGGTGCCATTGCTGCGTACTTCCAAGGTCGCATCGTGAAGCCGCTGCGCGCGTCATGCGACGCGGCCACGGCGATTGCGGGCGGAGACATCCACCGTCCTTTCGACGACAGCCCCCAGGCCGGCGAGCTGCGCGACCTGAACCGGGCGTTGAACCAGTTGGTGGCCAAGATGGCTGCCGTGCTGCGCGATGCACACGACCACTCGGTGCAGGTGGGCAGTCAGGTGGCCGGCCTGGCCGATGGTGCAGAGCGGCTGGCGGTGCGCTCGGCCGAGCAGTCGGGTGATGTGGGCGACGTGGCCCAGCACACGGCGGCCATCGACGGCCTGAGCACCGGCACGGCGGAGTCTGCCCGGTTGGCCCATGAGATGTCGCAGCGGGCGACGGCCGAGGCCATCGAGGCCTGCGAGATCGCACGCACGCTGCAGGCGTCGATGCAGGACATTGCCGCCTTCGGCGAGCACATCGGCGAGATCAGCGGCCGCATCGATGCGATCTCGGTGCAGACCGGCATCCTCGCGCTGAACGCGGCCGCAGCGGCCAGCCGCGACCGCGAATTGGGCCGAACGTTCGCCGTCGTCGCTGCGGAGGTGCGCGGGCTTGCTCGCGGCAGCGGCGAGGCGGCACAGCAGATCCGTGCGCTCAGCGGCGAATCGCGCGACAAGACCGAGGCCGGCCTGCGCCTGGCGCATGCGATGGCGGGCAAGGTGGATGGTGCCGCGCAGCGCATCCGAGCGCTCGGAGAACAGGTGGCGCAGATCCGCCAGGCGGCCCAGGCTCAGTCCGAGGGCGTGCAGCAGATCAACGACAGGTTGCGAGCGCTGGACGCTTCCACTCGGCTCAACGCCACGCTGGCCCGCGACAGCGTCGATGCCAGCGCCCAGGCACGCCTGGAGACAGCCCGGCTGCAGGCCGCCATTGGCGTCTGGCACCTCGGCTGAGCCGAACTGCAAGCGGCGCTTCCGGTGTGCCTTCGTCATCGGAAGTGCCGCTTGCAGGGGTGCGCTGAACGTTCGCCAGGCACGCTCTTTTAGTTGAGGCAGATCAAGGACTTGCGCGGCCCGTTCGGTGTTTTCCCTGGATGCCGAAGAACTGGCGCGCGACTTGTAAGAAGAGTGTCACCCGCCGAGGAGCGGCCCAACGACAAGGCCTGAACAGGCCAAGGAGACAGCCCAGATGGAAACCTTCTACGAGGTCATGCGCCGGCAAGGCATCTCGCGCCGCAGCCTGCTGAAGTACTGCTCGCTCACCGCCACGTCGCTGGGCCTCGGCCCGGCCTTCGTGCCGCAGATCGCCCACGCGATGGAAACCAAGCCGCGCACGCCGGTGCTGTGGCTGCACGGGCTGGAGTGCACCTGCTGCTCCGAGTCCTTCATCCGCTCCGCGCACCCGCTGGCCAAGGACGTAGTGCTTTCGATGATCTCGCTGGACTACGACGACACGCTGATGGCCGCTGCCGGCCATCAGGCCGAGGCGATCCTCGAAGAGATCATGACCAAGTACAAGGGCAACTACATCCTGGCCGTGGAGGGCAACCCGCCACTCAACCAGGACGGCATGAGCTGCATCATCGGCGGCAAGCCCTTCATCGATCAGCTCAAGCACGTGGCCAAGGACGCCAAGGCCATCATCAGCTGGGGCAGCTGCGCGAGCTGGGGCTGTGTGCAGGCGGCCAAGCCCAACCCGACGCAGGCGACGCCGGTGCACAAGGTCATCTTCGACAAGCCCATCATCAAGGTGCCGGGCTGCCCGCCGATCGCCGAGGTCATGACGGGTGTCATCACCTACATGCTGACCTTTGACCGCATCCCCGAGCTGGATCGCCAGGGCCGCCCGAAGATGTTCTACAGCCAGCGCATCCACGACAAGTGCTATCGCCGCCCGCACTTCGACGCTGGCCAGTTCGTCGAGGCCTTCGACGATGAGTCCGCACGCAAGGGCTACTGCCTCTACAAGGTCGGCTGCAAGGGCCCGACGACCTACAACGCCTGTTCCACCGTGCAGTGGAACGAAGGCACCAGCTTCCCGATCAAGGCCGGCCACGGCTGCATCGGCTGCTCCGAGGACGGCTTCTGGGACAAGGGCTCGTTCTACAACCGCCTGACCGACATCCACCAGTTCGGCATTGAGGCCAATGCCGACAAGGTCGGCGGCACCGCGGCCGGCGTGGTTGGCGCCGCCGCGGTGGCGCATGCCGCCGCCTCGGCCATCAAGCGCGCCTCGCAGAAGCGCGAGCAGAACAACGACACGACCACCAAGGTCTGAGAGCGAGACAAACCATGGGTGCTTACGAAACTCAAGGCTTCAAGATGGACAACTCCGGGCGGCGCATCGTCGTCGACCCGGTGACCCGCATCGAAGGCCACATGCGCTGCGAGGTCAACGTCGACAGCAACAACGTCATCCGCAACGCCGTCTCCACCGGGACGATGTGGCGCGGCCTGGAGGTCATCCTCAAGGGGCGCGATCCGCGTGACGCCTGGGCCTTCGTGGAGCGCATCTGCGGCGTCTGCACCGGCTGCCACGCGCTGACCTCGGTGCGTGCGGTGGAGGATGCGCTGGGCATCACCATTCCCAAGAACGCTTACCTGATCCGAGAGATCATGGCCAAGACGCTTCAGGTGCACGACCACGCAGTGCACTTCTACCACCTGCATGCACTGGACTGGGTGGACGTCGTGTCGGCGCTGAAGGCCGACCCCAAGAAGACCAGCGAACTGCAGCAGACGGTGTCGCCGTCGCACCCGCTGTCTTCGCCCGGCTACTTCCGCGACATCCAGAACCGGTTGAAGAAGTTCGTCGAGAGCGGCCAGCTCGGCCCCTTCATGAACGGCTACTGGGGCAGCAAGGCCTACGTGCTGCCGCCCGAGGCCAACCTGATGGCCGTGACCCACTACCTGGAGGCGCTGGACCTGCAAAAGGAGTGGGTCAAGGTGCACACCATCTTCGGCGGCAAGAACCCCCATCCCAACTACCTGGTGGGCGGAGTGCCCTGCGCCATCAACATCGACGGCAACGGCGCCGCCGGTGCGCCCATCAACATGGAGCGCCTGAACTTCGTCGAGGCCCGCATCCGGGAAATGATCGAGTTCAACAACAACGTCTACATCCCGGACGTGCTGGCCATCGGCACGATCTACAAGCAGGCTGGCTGGCTGCACGGTGGCGGCCTGTCCGCCACCAACGTGATGGACTACGGCACCTACGAGAAGATCATGGGCCATCACGACACCCAGCAACTGCCGGGTGGCGCCATCATCGGCGGCAACTGGGACGAAATCCTCCCGGTGGACCCGCGCGACCCCGAGCAGGTGCAGGAGTTCGTGCCGCACAGCTGGTACAAGTATTCCGACGAGACCAAGGGCCTGCACCCATGGGACGGCGTCACCGAGCCCAACTACGAGCTCGGCGCGAACACCAAGGGCACGCGCACCAACATCCAGGAGCTGGACGAGAGTGCCAAGTACTCGTGGATCAAGTCGCCGCGCTGGCGCGGCCACGCGGTGGAGGTGGGGCCGCTGTCGCGCTACATCCTCGGCTATGCCCATGCGCTCAAGGGCCACAAGTACTCGCAGCGTGTGAAGGAGCAGATCGAGAGCTCGGCCCGCATCATCAACACCGACTTTCCTAAGGCCCTGGGCCTGCCGACCACGGCCTACACGGCCAAGCAGTTGCTGCCCACCACCATCGGCCGCACGCTGGCCCGGGCGCTCGAGTCGCAGTACTGCGCTGAGATGATGCTGGACGACTACAAGGAACTGATTGCCAACATCAAGGCTGGCGATCTCGCCACCGCCAACGTCGAGAAGTGGGACCCGTCCACCTGGCCCAAGGAGGCCAAGGGCGTGGGCACGGTAGCCGCACCGCGCGGCGCCCTGGGCCACTGGATCCGCATCAAGGACGGTCGCATCGAAAACTACCAGTGCGTGGTGCCCACCACCTGGAACGGCTCGCCGCGTGACACCAAGGGGCAGATCGGCGCTTTCGAGGCCAGCCTGATGAACACGCCCATGGTCAATCCCGAGCAGCCGGTGGAGATCCTGCGGACGCTGCACTCCTTCGATCCTTGCCTGGCCTGCTCCACCCACGTGATGAGCCCCGACGGCCAGGAACTCACCACCGTCAAGGTGCGTTGAACCCCACAAGAACAGGAGACAACATGACACGCTTCACTACGTTGGCCCGTCGCGGCAGCCTGGCCTCGCTGGCGCTGCTCGCCGCAGGCGCCGCCCAGGCCCATCCGGGGCATGACTCGCTGAGCCTCGTCAATGGCCTGGCTCACCCCTTCGCCGGTTTCGACCACCTGCTGGCCATGGTCGCCGTGGGCCTGTGGTCGGCTGCCGCGCTGCCGGTCGGCCGGCGCGTGGCCGGACCGGCCGCCTTCCTCGTGATGCTGCTGCTGGGCGCGGCGCTGCCCCAGTTCGGATTGCGATTGCCCGGGCTGGAAGCCGGCGTGGCACTGAGCGTGATGGCGCTGGCTGGATTGATGCTCGCGGCCCGCTCTCCGGCACTTCGTCTGCCGGTGCCGGCGGGCCTCGCGCTTGTCGGCATGGCTGCGTTGCTACACGGCATGGCCCACGGCGCCGAGCTGGGCGCGGGGCAGTCCTTCGCGGGCTATGCCGTCGGGTTCATGGCGGCGTCGGCCCTGCTGCACGGCGCTGGCCTGGCGGTGGGCAACCGGCTGCAGGCCGGGCGGGCCTGGGCCTGGCGCGCCACGGCGGGCCTGGTCGGCTTCAGTGGTCTGGCCCTGCTGGCCGGGCGCCTCTGAGCCGGTCGCCACAGGAGGCCACCGCCATGTCCAACATCACCACCCACCACGGCATGAGCCGGGACGAAATCACCAACGCGAGCGAGGTCGCCACGGCGCGCTCGATCAAGTCGGTCTACGTCTACGAGGCGCCGGTGCGCATCTGGCACTGGATCAACGCCGCCGCCATCACGGTGCTCGCACTGACGGGCTACTTCATCGGCTCGCCCCTGCCCACTCAGCCGGGCGAGGCCAGTGCCAACTACCTGATGGGCTACATCCGCTTCGCCCACTTCGCCGCCGGCTACCTGCTGGCCGTGGGGCTCATCGGCCGCCTCTACTGGGCTGTGGTGGGCAACCACCATGCCCGGGAGCTTTTCTGGGTGCCGCTGTTCCAGCGCGCCTACTGGGCCGAGATGTGGGGCATGGCCAAGTGGTACGCCTTCGTGGCCGCTCGGCCGGGGCGCTACGTGGGCCACAACCCACTGGCCCGCTTCGCGATGTTCTTCGGCTTCTTCCTGTTGACGCTGTTCATGATCGTCACCGGATTCGCGCTGTACGCCGAGGGCGCTCAGCGAGGCTCTTGGCAGGATCAGTTGTTCGGCTGGGTCATCCCGCTGTTTGGCCAGTCGCAGGATGTGCACACCTGGCACCACCTGGGCATGTGGGCGCTGATCTGCTTCATCATCCTGCACGTCTACGCCGCCATCCGCGAGGACATCATGGGCCGCTCCAGCGTGGTCAGCACCATGATCTCCGGCCATCGGACGTTCAAGGATTGAACCTGCGATGAGCCCCGTGCAGCACGCCGGCCGACACCTGCGGCACCCGCCCGCCGGCGTGCCGGCGCGTCTGCCGCCGCACCCGGGCCGCTTCCTGCAGCGGCATTACCTGGCACCGCTGGCGATCAACCAGAGCGACGCGGCCCGGCGTCTGGGCATGTCGCGCCGCCGGCTGCATGAACTGGTGCACGGCCAGCGCGCCGTGTCGCCCGACACCGCGCTGCGCTGCGCCCTCGTGTTCGGCAGCGACGCGGCCTTCCTGCTGGCCATGCAGGCGGCCTGGGACAGCTTCCACGCCTGGAAGCAGATGCGCGCCCAGCCGCGCCCTTCCCCCCAACCCTGAATCGTTTCGTCATGGACACGCCACGCCTCATTTCGCCCGAAAGCGCCTGTCACCCCGACCGTGACAGCAGCGAAACCCTCTGCGTGCTCGGCATCGGCAACGTGCTGTGGGCTGACGAGGGCTTCGGGGTGCGCTGCATCGAGGCCTTGCAGCAGCGCTACGAGTTCGCCCCGCACGTGCAGCTCATCGACGGCGGCACCCAGGGCCTCTACCTCGTGCAGTACGTTCAGCAGGCCGACCGTCTGCTGATCTTCGACGCGATCGACTACGGTCTGGCGCCTGGTGAGCTCAAGCTCGTGCGCAACGAGGATGTGCCGCGTTTCATGGGCGCCAAGAAGATGAGCCTGCACCAGACCGGCTTCCAAGAGGTCCTGATGCTGGCGCTGCTGACCGAGAAGTACCCGAAGGAGGTGCTGCTGATTGGCTGCCAGCCCGAGGAGATCGACGACTACGGCGGCAGCCTGCGGCCGGTGGTCAAGCAGGCACTGGAGGATGCACTCGCCTTGGGGCTGGACACGCTGCGGGGCTGGGGTGCGCGGCCCGCCCCGCGCCTGCATCCGCTCAGCGAGGTCGAGACGGTGACCTTCGCTGAGCTCGCACTGGGCCGCTACGAATCCCAGCGCCCGCCGGAAGACGTGGCCTGCCGCACCGGTGATGAGCGCTTCATGCCGGCGCGGGAAGGGGCCTGAGCATGTGCATTGGCATTCCCATGGAAGTCCTGGCCTTGGAACCCGGTCATGCGATCTGCGCTGGCCGTGGCGAGCGGCGCCGCGTGCGCACGGCATTGATCGGCGAACCACAGCCGGGCGACTGGCTGCTGATCTTTCTGGACAGTGCCCAGGAGCGCATTTCGTCCGATCGCGCCGCCGAAGTGAACGCCACGCTGGACCTGCTGGCCGCCGTGCATGCGGGCGAGGGCGGCGAAGCCGCGGCTGGCTTCACGCTGCCCTCGCAGCTCAGCGCCACCGACCTGCTGGCCCTGACCGGCGCACCCCACACGATGGAGACCCTGACATGAGTACCGAATCCCTGCTGAGCTTGCCCGTCCAGGCGCCCCTGTCGTCGGCCAAGCCGCCCGACACATCCCCGCTGGTCAGCCGCCTGGCCGAATCCTTCGGCGCCAGTTGGGTGGACATCGACACCATAGACGCGTGGGCCGCCCTGGGTGGCGACCGCGTCGTGCTGTTCGCCGGCGACGCGGTGCGCTTCCCTGAAGGCCAGGACGTGGCCGTCGTGCTGCCCGAACTGCAGCGCAGTCTGGGTGGCCGCTTCGAGATCGGCGTCGTGCAGCGCCACCTGGAGGATGCGCTGGCCCGCCGCTACGGCTCGCAACGATGGCCCACGCTGCTGTTCCTGCGCGACGGCCAGTACGTCACCACGCTGTCGGGCATGCACGACTGGGACGATTTCCTGCGCAAGGCTGAGGAGGCGCTGGCCGCTCCCGTGACCCGCCCGCCCGGCATCGGCATTCCCCTCGTCAGCGCCGCGGCCAACGACAGCAGCTGCCATTGACCTTCTCACCGGACACGCCATGAAAGACTTCCCCATTCCCGTGCGCAGCATCGGTCCCGGCAGCCAGGTCGAGGACGAGGTGCTGGACTACATGCCCATGCCCCAGGGCATGGAAACCTTTCGCGCGCCGCTGCTGCCGGAGCCTGAGCAGCTGGCCGGTCGCCACCGAGCCCACGCGGCGCTTCGCGAGGCGCTGGCTCAACTCGAAGCCGTCTGTCAGGGCGGTGGCAACCGCCATGTCGACCTGGCCGGACTGGATGCGGACGACCTGGTGCTGGTGAACCAGGTGCTGGGCGAAGGCGAGGTCAGCGCCGTCGTGCAAGCGGCGGGCGACGCGCAGCAGGCGGTGCAGGTGCAGGAGGCGGTGTTCGCGGGCGTCTGGCGCGTCGTGACCACGGCCCAGGGCTGCGTGGTGTCCGACATCATCGAACTCGGCCATATCCCAGAAGTGCTGAAGGCCGTGGCCCGCCAGGACGTGGATCCCGTCGTGCCGCGCTGGCAGGGCGGACTGCCGCCCAACGTGCAGAACGCACCGGCGCTGCTGGCCGAGATCGAGGACCAGTGGCGCCTGTGGCGCCCTGGCCAGCCGGCCCATGTGGTGAACCTCACGCTGCTGCCCATGTCCGTGGAGGACATCGGTTTCCTCGACCACCATCTCGGTACCGGCCGCGTTCTCATCCTGTCACGCGGCTACGGCAACTGCCGAATCACCAACACGCACCGGCCGCACACCTGGCGCGTCGTCTATTACAACTCGCAGGACGTCGTGATCCTGAACACCGTCGAGATCAGCGAGCTGCCCGAGGTGGCCCAGGCCGCCGTCGAGGACCTGGAGGACTCGCAGGAGCGCCTCAAGGAAGTGCTGATGTGGGTGGAGCAGGCATGAGTTCGCATGCCGAGCGCCGGGCCGTTCCCAAGTCGGCACGCATCCCCTCGGGGGATCGCCCGTCGTTTGCAGCGGGCGAGGGGCTGTCATGACTTTCGAGGGGTCGTATCTGGGCGACGCGGCGCGGCTTCCCGCCGCCGCCCGGCTGGAGTGCAAGATCTGCTGGTGGGTCTACGACCCCGCCCTGGGCGACGAGGTCTGGCAGGTGACGCCGGGCACGGCTTTCACCGACCTACCGGCCTGGTGGCGCTGTCCGCAGTGCGATGGCGACGCCGACCAATTCATGGTGTTGCAGTCATGACCGAGTTGACGGCACGCGTGCAGGCGCTGGAGGCGCTGTTTCGCCACGTCGAGCGCACCCGCATGGTGGGCGTGCCCGTGCTGAACACCGCGCTGCAGGTGGAGGTCGTGGGTTTCGAGCCCGTGGCCGTGGAAGACGGAGAGGCGCCTGCGGCCGTCGGTGTGCTGCTCACGCCCTGGTTCATGAACCTTGTCTGGCTGCCTCTGCAGCATCTGGCCAGCGCTGGCCTCGTGGGGCAGGCGAGGGTGCGCACGGTGGGGAGCACAAGTTTCGATTTCATCGGTGCGCACGAACCCGGCCTGGGGGCCTACGAGGCGTGCTCGCTGGCCTCGCCCATGTTCGAATTCCCCGATCAGACCCAGGCTCGCGCAACCGCCTGGGCGGTGCTGGCGGAACTGCGACAGCCCGTGCCACCGGTCTCCAACGCGCGACGCGGTTTCCTCTTCGGTCGCTCGACTGTGGAGGCGCGGCCATGACCAGCCTGGACCAGCTTGCCGGCGTGCTGCGCCTGCGTCCGGGCGAAGCTCGGCCGGGGAGCGTGCTCAACAACCGTCCCGACTGGGCCGGTACGCTGGCGCGCGGCAAGTCGACCGCGGAGGTGCCGGGTCTGCTGGCCAGCCTCTACAGCCTGTGCGGCCACGCGCACCGCCTGTGCTCGCAGATGGCCCTGCAGGCGGCCGAACACGGCGACGTGCGAGCGGATGCCGGTGCCGCCCGCGCGCTGCAGTCGGAGACCTTGTGCGAGCACGTGCGCCGCATCGGCCTGGACTGGCCGCGTACGCTTTCATCTGCTGCCGTGGGCGACGCGGCACTGTCCCTGCGCTGCTGTCCGGCGCTGAGGGCGCGCGATGCCGATGTGCTCGACACGCGTCTGTGGCTGCAGCGCCACCTGCTTGGCATGCCGGTGGCAGACTGGCTGCGCGGCTGGGACGCCGAGTCAGGCTGGTGGGCCGAGTGGAGTATGGCCGGCCATGGCTGGCTGCCGGCTCTGGTGCACCATGCCCGCGTTGCGGCCGACTGGCCCGTCGTTGCCGCCGAGCCGCTGCATGTGCATGCCGGTGCGGTATCGCTGCGCCAGCTGGCGGCCTGCTTGCGCGAGGCGCCTGGCTACACCCGCCAGCCTCGGTGGCAGGACGACTGCGCCGAGACCGGCAGCTGGACCCGCCTGCACGATTCCGCCCGCCCCATGCCCGCCACGCCGTGGGCGCGCCTGGGCGCGCGCGTGGCCGAACTGGCGCGCCTGACCCTGCCCGACGTTCCGGGCCGCAGTGGCAACGGCTGGCTGGCGTTCGGCGGGATGCAGATCGCGCCTGGCGAAGGCCTGGCCTGGGTGGAGATGGCGCGGGGCCTGTTGGTGCACCACGCCATGATCGACGGCGGGTCCGGCCGCGTGGGCGCCTACCGCGTGCTCGCGCCCACCGAGTGGAACTTCCACCAGGACGGCGCCGTGGCCACGGCGCTGGAGAGCCTGCATCCGGCGCGCGGTGCCCCCACGCAGCGCCGCCTGGCGGCGCTGATGGCCGCATACGATCCCTGTGTGCGCTTCGAGGTGGAGACGCAGGCCGTGGAAGAGGAGCGCACCCATGCATGAAGCCAGCCTGGCCGGCGGCATCCTGAAGCTGGTGGAGGACGCCGCGCGACGCGAGGGATTTCGCCGTGTGTCAGCGCTGCGCCTGGAGGCCGGCCGGCTGGCCGGCGTGGAGGTGCGTGCGCTGCGCTTTGCGCTGGAGGCCATCGCCCCGGGCACGGTGCTGCAGGGAGCCAGCATCGACATCGACGAGCCCGAGGGTCAGGCCTAGTGCCTGCCCTGCGCCGCCACCGTGGCGCTGGCCCGGCGTGGCGACCCTTGCCCCCAATGTTCAAGCTACCAGCTGCAGCCCATCGGCGGGACCGAGCTGCGCGTGGTGGACCTGCTGGTTGACGAATAAGGAGACGACGATGTGTGTGGTGTGCGGATGTGCCGACAACGGCGACGGAGCAGCGAAGACTCACGATCATGCCCACGGGCATGACCACGATCACGGCCATGTTCACGTGGACCCGAAGCAGGGTGACCTGCATTTCGGCGCCGGTGCAGCGCGCGTTTCCGTGCCGGGCATGAGCCAGGCGCGCACGGTCAAGCTGGAGGCAGACATCCTCGGCGAGAACCGCCGGATTGCGCAGCAGAACCGTCGCCACTTCGAGGCCCACGGCGTGACGGCGCTCAACCTGTTGTCCAGCCCGGGCTCGGGCAAGACGACGCTGCTGTGCGCCACAATCGAAGCGCTGAAGCGTCGCGCACCCGGCATGGACGTGGCCGTCATCGAGGGCGACCAGCAGACCAGCTTCGACGCCGACCGCATCCGCGCCACCGGTGCGCCGGCCATCCAGGTCAACACCGGCAAGGGCTGCCACCTGGATGCGCCCATGGTGGCCGAGGCCTTCGGTCAGCTGCACAGCCACGACCACCATCACGGGCATGGCCAGGCGCCAGGCAGCCTGCTCTTCATCGAGAACGTGGGCAACCTCGTCTGCCCTGCACTGTGGGACCTGGGTGAAGCGGCCAAAGTCGTCGTGCTCTCGGTGACCGAGGGCGAGGACAAGCCGCTGAAGTACCCCGACATGTTTGCCGCCGCGGAGCTGATGGTTCTCAACAAGGTGGACCTGCTGCCGCACCTGCGCTTTGACGTGCAGCGGTGCATCGACATGGCGCGGCGTGTGAACCCGACGCTGGAGGTGCTGCAGCTCTCGGCGACGACTGGGGAAGGCATGGATGCGTGGCTGGATTGGCTGCTTGCTTGGACGAGACCCGAAAACGACAGTCAGGCCGCGCTTCGTGCCCGTGTTGCCGCACTCGAATCCGAGCTGGCACAAGCCCGCGCGGCCCTGGAAGGCTGATGACTGCCGTTCTCGCCTTCGGCGCCTGGCTGAAGAACACGGCCTGCCTGCTGGCCGACGGCCGGGCGCAGTGGTCGCCGGTGCACGGCGACCTGAGTGACCCTGAGGCCTGCCGGGCGCTGGACGCGTGGGTGCGTCAACGCTTCGCGGAGTCGTCCGAGTCGGTCGCGGCCGTAGCGCATGACCTGCATCCCGACTTCTTCAGCACTCGCCTCGCGCAGCAGCTTGCCGCCGAATGGGGTGTGACGGCCGTGGCCGTGCAGCACCACCATGCCCACATCGGCGTGGTGATGGCCGACCATGGTGTCGACGAACCGGTGGTGGGTCTCGCGCTGGACGGTGTGGGTCTGGGCACCGACGGCACGGCTTGGGGCGGCGAGCTGTTGTGGGTGGCGCCCGGTGCCTGGCGCCGCATCGGGGGGCTGTGGCCGCTTCCACTGCCCGGCGGCGACGTGGCGGCACGCGAGCCCTGGCGCATGGCGGCGGCTGCGATGCATGCGCTGGGGCGGGGCGGCGAGATCGAGCAGCGCTTTGCCCCTGTCATTGGCACCACGGTCGCCAAGGGCGTACAGCGCATGCTGGCGGCAAATCTGAACTGCCCCGTCACCACCAGCACCGGCCGCTGGTTCGACGCCGCGGCTGGCGCGCTGGCCTTGAGCGTTCGCCAGGCCCACGAGGCCGAGGCCGCCGTCGCGCTGGAGCAGCTGGCCGCCCGGCATCTGGCCCACGCGACCGTGCAGCCGCACGGCGACTTGGTCGACACCCAGGCGCTGCAGCGGCTGGACCTGCGCCCGCTGCTGGCGCGCCTGCTTGATGCCCCCGAGCCGGCCGAGGCCGCCGCCTGGTTCCATGTGTCGCTGGCCCAGGCGCTGGCGGACTGGGCCGCTGCTGCTGCCCACGAGACCGGCACTCGCACCGTCTGCCTGGGCGGTGGCTGCTTCTTCAACGCGGTGCTGACCGAGCATGTCGTGCGTCGACTGACGTCGCACGGCTTGCGCGTGCTCGGCACCCGCTCCACCAACTGCGGCGATGCCGGTCTGGCACTGGGCCAGGCCTGGGTTGCCGCGCATCAACTGGCCCACCTCAGCGAGACCGCCTCATGTGCCTAGCCATCCCCACCCGATTGATCGAGATCCGCCCCGGCGCGCAGGCGCTGGTGGAACTCGGTGGCATCCGCAAGGAAATCTCCATCGCCCTCGTGCCGGAGGCAGTCGTCGGTGACTACGTCATCGTCCACGTCGGCCACGCCATCGGCCAGCTTGACCCGGAAGAAGCGGAGCGCACCTTGCGAATGTTCGGCGAGTTGGCATCCCAGGAGGCGAACTGACATGAAGTACATCGATGAATTCCGCGATGGCGACATCGCCCGCAAGATCGCCGACCGGCTGCGCGCCGAAGCCCTGCCAGAGCGGCAGTACAGCTTCATGGAGTTCTGCGGCGGCCACACGCATGCGATCTCGCGCTACGGCGTGGCGGAACTGCTGCCACCCAACGTGCGCATGGTGCACGGCCCGGGCTGCCCGGTGTGCGTGCTGCCCATTGGCCGCATCGACCTGGCGATCCAGCTGGCACTTGCGCGCGGCGCCATCGTCTGCACCTATGGCGACACCATGCGTGTACCGGCGTCCGACAGCCTGTCCCTCGTGCGCGCCAAGGCACGCGGTGGCGACATTCGCATGGTCTATTCTGGCGCTGATGCGCTGGAGATCGCTCGCCGCGAGCCGGACCGCGAGGTGGTCTTCTTCGCCATCGGCTTCGAGACGACGACGCCGCCCACGGCCCTCACCATCCGCCGCGCCAAGGAAGAAGGCCTGAAGAACTTCAGCGTGCTGTGCTGCCATGTGCTCACGCCGGCGGCCATCACCCACATCCTCGAATCCCCCGAGGTGCGCCAGTACGGCACCGTGCCGCTGGACGGTTTCGTCGGCCCGGCCCATGTCAGCATCGTCATCGGCTCGGCGCCCTACGAGCCCTTCGCGGCGGCCTACCGCAAGCCGGTGGTCATCGCCGGCTTCGAGCCGCTGGACGTGATGCAGGCCGTTCTGATGCTGGTGCGTCAGGTCAACGAGGGCCGGGCGGAGGTGGAGAACGAATTCACCCGTGCCGTCAGCCGCGAGGGCAACCGCCGTGCCCAGGACCTGGTGGATGAGGTGCTGGAGGTGCGGCCCAGCTTCGAATGGCGCGGCCTGGGCGAAGTGCCGAACAGCGCACTGAAGATCAGGCCCGCCTACGCCGAGTTCGACGCCGAGGTCAGATTTGGCCTGGGCTATCGCGCCGTGCCGGACAACAAGGCCTGTGAGTGCGGCGCCATCCTGCGCGGCGTGAAGCGGCCGACCGACTGCAAGATCTTCGGCACCGTCTGCACGCCAGAGAACCCGGTGGGCTCGTGCATGGTGTCGTCCGAAGGCGCCTGCGCGGCGCACTACTCGTATGGACGCTTCCGGGATATCCCGGTGCGTGTGGAGGCCGTGGCATGAGCAACGTTGCAAAGAAGGACCACGTCCGCCCGCTGGACATCAGGCACGGCCGCGTGGACATGAGTCACGGCGCCGGCGGCCGGGCCTCGGCCCAGCTCATCGAGGAGCTTTTTCAGGTTGCGCTGGCCAACGAATGGCTGGCCCAGGGCAATGACGGGGCGGCGTTCGCCATTCCGCAGGGGGCGCGCATGGTGATGGCGACGGACGCGCATGTCGTCTCGCCCCTGTTCTTCCCCGGCGGAGACCTGGGCTCACTCGCCGTGCACGGCACGATCAATGACGTGGCCATGTGCGGAGCGCGGCCGCTGTACCTGTCGGCCAGCTTCATCCTGGAGGAGGGTTTCCCGCTGGCGGAACTCAAACGCATCGTGGACGCCATGGCCGCTGCCGCGCGCGAGGCGGGCGTACCTGTCATCACCGGTGATACCAAGGTGGTCGAGAAGGGCAAGGGCGACGGGGTGTTCATCAGTACCACCGGCATCGGTGTGGTGCCGGTGGGCGTGGACGTGTCGGGCGCCAACGCGCGGCCGGGCGACGTGATCCTGCTGTCGGGCACGGTGGGAGACCACGGCGTGGCAGTGCTGTCCCAGCGCGAGTCGCTGGAGTTCGAGACGACGATTGAATCCGACTCCGCCGCGCTGCACGGCCTGGTGGCCGTCATGCTGGCCGCCGCCCCCGGCGGCGTGCGCGTGCTGCGCGACCCCACGCGGGGTGGCCTGGCCACCACGCTGAATGAGATCGCTCGCCAGTCCGGCGCCGGCATGCTGCTGGAGGAGGCGGCCATCCCGGTGAAGCCGCAGGTGGACGCGGCCTGCGAACTGCTGGGGCTGGACCCGCTGTACGTGGCCAACGAGGGCAAGCTCGTCGCCATTTGCGCGCCAGAGTTTGCGCAAGGGCTGCTGGCCGCCATGCACGACCACCCGCTGGGCCGCCAGGCGGCGCGCATCGGCGTGGTGGTGGAAGACGCCCACCGATTCGTGCAGATGAACACCCGCTTCGGTGGCCGCCGCGTGGTGGACTGGCTCAGTGGCGAGCAGTTGCCGCGCATCTGCTGACGCTGGGGCATTGCTGGGAGGAGCGCCGTGGACGATCCGCTGGACCGCGTCTACCGCAAGACGGAGCTCGCGCGCAGCGAGCTGGGAGCGCGCACGCGCAGCCTGCACGGGACGGCGCGCACGGTGTTGATCCTTGTGGACGGGCGCAGCAGCGTACGGGCGCTGACCGCGCGGCTGGGTCACGACGCGGCTGCTGCGCTGGCCGAGCTGGCGCGCGCGGGGTACGTGGAGGAAGCCCTGCCGCCTGCGGCCCCTCCTGCACGCGTGCCACCCCCTTCACCCCCTTCACCCCTATCACCTCCTGCGCCGATGTCATCGCCGCCGCCCGAAGCGGCGCTCTCGCTGGCGCGACGCGAGGCGCTGGCCCGGCTCACGCCGCACTTCGGGCCTGACGTGGAGATCGTGGCCCGGCCACTGCTGCAAGCCACCGACCGCGAGGCCTTCAACGCCGGGCTGGACCAGATCGAGCGCAAGCTCGCGCTCTACCTGGGCAAGGCCCAGGCCGCACGCGAGCTGGCCGACCTGCGCCAGCCGGCGGCGGACATAAGATGAACGCACGGCGCCCGCAGGCGGGCCACCGCCCGAACCCGAACCCACGCATGCGTCGCCCAGCCCACGGTCTTCGTCCCGCAGTCGCCACCCGCCCCGGAGGCCCCGCATGAGCCCGGCGCTGTCCCTGCCTGTGGTGCTGGTGGTCGACGACGAGGTGCGCTCGCAGGACGCGATGCGCCGCACGCTCGACGAGGACTTCGTCGTGCTCACCGCCAGCGGTGCAGACGAGGCCCGCGTGCACCTGGAGCGGCAGGACGTCAGCGTCATCCTGTGCGACCAGCGCATGCCCGGCCTCACCGGTGTGGCGTTCCTGAAGGAGGTGCGCGAGCGTTGGCCTGACACGGTGCGCATCGTCATCTCGGGCTACACCGACTCCGAAGACATCATTGCCGGGATCAACGACGCCGGCATCTACCAGTACATCCTCAATCCCTGGATCCCAGAGCATCTGTTGGGCACCGCACGCAACGCGGCGGAGGCGCGCACGCTGCAACGCGACATGCACCGGCTGGACCTGGAGCTGCGCACCAGCACGCCAGTGCTGCGCCAGCGCGCCGAGCGCAAGCTGGAGCGCGCCCGCGCCACGTTCGACTTCGACCGCATCGAGCGCCTACCGGGCAGCCCCATGGACGGCGTTTGCGCGCTGGCCGAACGCATGGCGCGGGTGGATCTGAGCGTGCTGGTGCAGGGTGAATCCGGCACCGGCAAGGAGCTGCTGGCGCGCGCCATGCACTACGCCAGCCCGCGGGCGGCGGGGTCTTTCGTCGTGGAGAACTGCGCGGCGTTGACCGACACGCTGCTGGAGTCCGAACTGTTCGGCCACAAGCGCGGCGCGTTCACCGGTGCCTTCGACGACCACGTGGGCCTGTTCCAGCGTGCCGACGGCGGCACCATCTTCCTGGACGAGATCGGCGAGACCTCGCCAGCCTTCCAGCTGCGCCTGCTGCGCGTGCTGCAGGAGGGTGAGGTAAGACCGGTGGGGGCGACGCGCGTGGTGCCGGTGGATGTGCGTGTCATCGCCGCCACCCACCGTGACCTGGAGCAGCGCGTGCGCGACGGGCACTTCCGTGAAGACCTCTACTACCGCATCGCCTGCGTCACGCTGACGGTGCCACCGCTGCGCGAACGCAGCGGCGACATCGGCGTCATCGCACGTCGGCTGCTGGCCGACGTATCTCCGGCCCTGGGCCGCCCGCAGGCCCGGCTGGGCGATGAAGGCCTGGCCGCGTTGCTGGCCTACCCCTGGCCCGGCAACATCCGCGAGCTGCGCAACGAGATTTCGCGCGCCGTGGCGCTGAGCGACGGTGACGAAATCGGTCCGGCTGCTTTCTCGTCGCGCGTGCTGCAAGGGCAGGCCGGACGCAGCGTGCAGGCGCAGTCGCCGGCCCTGCCTTTGAGCGGCACGCTGGTGGAACGGCTGGACGCCGTGGAGGCCATGCTGCTTCGCGAAACCTTGCTGCGCCATCGCTGGAACAAGACGCGCGCAGCGCTCGAGCTAGGCCTGTCGCGCGTGGGCCTGCGCGGCAAGATGAAGCGCTTTGGCCTGGAGGACTGACCGTGACGGAAAAGCCAGCGTTCAACGTGCTGTGGCTGCAATCCGGCGGCTGCGGCGGCTGCAGCATGTCGCTGCTGTGCGCGGACACGACCGATTTCCACGGCCAGTTGCGCGACGCGGGCATTGAGTTGCTGTGGCATCCGTCCCTGTCGCTGGAGACGGGCGGCAGCGTCGTCAATCTGCTGAACGACGTGATCGACGGCCGTGTGAGGCTCGACGCGCTGTGCGTGGAAGGCGCGCTGCTGCGCGGCCCCAACGGCACAGGGCGTTTCCATGTGCTGGCCGGCACCGGTCTGCCCATGATCCACTGGGTGCAGCGGCTGGCTGAGCAAGCCGGCGTCGTTGCTGCAATAGGCAGCTGCGCGGCCTGGGGCGGCATCACAGCCGGTGGCGCCAACCCGACAGACGCGTGCGGCCTGCAGTTCGAGGACGACCGCATTGGCGGCCTGCTGGGTGCGGGTTTCCGCTCCAAGCAAGGCCTGCCCGTCGTCAACGTGGCGGGCTGCCCCACGCACCCGGGGTGGGTGATGGACACGCTGATGGCCCTGGCAGCGGGCGAGCTGCAGGCCGAATCGCTCGACGCACTGGGTCGGCCGCGCCTGTATGCCGACCAGCTCGTGCACCACGGCTGCACGCGCAACGAGTTCTACGAGTTCAAGGCCAGCGCCGAGAAACCATCGGACCTGGGCTGCATGATGGAACACATGGGTTGCAAGGGCACGCAGGTGCACGCCGACTGCAACACGCGGCTTTGGAACGGCGAGGGCTCCTGCACACGCGGCGGCTATGCCTGCATCGCCTGCACTGAGCCCGGCTTCCAGGAACCCGGCCACCCCTTCCACGAAACGCCCAAGATCGCCGGGATCCCTATCGGCCTGCCGACCGACATGCCCAAGGCCTGGTTCGTCGCGCTGGCCTCGCTGTCCAAGTCGGCTACGCCCAAGCGCGTCAAAGTCAATGCGACGGCCGACCACCGTGTCGTCACGCCGGCCATCCGCAAGACACGCCTCAAATGAAGCGCTTGCTTGTCGGCCCGTTCAACCGCGTGGAAGGTGACCTGGAGGTCACGCTCGACATCGCCGATGGCCGCGTGCGCGCCGCGCATGTCAACGCACCCATGTACCGCGGCTTCGAGCAGATCCTGCAGGGCAAGGCGCCGCATGACGCGCTGGTGTTCGTGCCGCGTATCTGCGGCATCTGCTCGGTGTCGCAGTCGGTGGCGGCGGCGCATGCGCTGGCCGACCTGGCCGGCGTGGCGATGCCGGCCAATGGCCGCCATGTCACCAATACCGTCCTGGCCATCGAGAACCTGGCGGATCACCTCACGCACTTCTACCTGTTCTTCATGCCCGACTTCGCGCGCGCTGCCTACGTCGGCCGGCCCTGGCATGCGGACGCCGT
Organism: Burkholderiales bacterium; assembly: GCA_016195825.1. Lineage (GTDB taxonomy): Bacteria > Pseudomonadota > Gammaproteobacteria > Burkholderiales > Burkholderiaceae_C > Pelomonas. The sequence continues at coordinate 65,692 of JACPYV010000004.1, forward strand.
GGCGCGCTTCCTGCCCGACCGCGGCGAGCAGACGCGCAAGGCGATCGCTGCACGGCAGCGCTGGTTTGAACTGCTGGGCACGCTGGCCGGCAAATGGCCCCACACGCAGGGGCTGGAGCCGGGCGGCTCGTCCCGAGCCGTGGAGCCGGCCGAGCGCACGCGGCTGCTGGCCCGCGTGCGAGAGTTCCGTGGCTTCCTGGAGCGCGAGCTCTTCGGCGGCACGGTGCTGGAAGCCTTCGACGCGCTGCCCGACGAGGCCGCGCTCTGGGCCTGGCATGCACAGCAGCCCGCGCGAGGTGATTTCCGCCTGTTCCTCAGCGCCATGCTGGATCCGGCGCTGGCCGCTCTCGGCCCCGGGCCCGGCCGTTACCTGAGCTTTGGTGCCTACCCGCAGCCCGGTGGCGGCCACACCTTCGCGGCGGGCCTGTGGGATGCCGCGCGCGCCTCGCTGCAGCCACTGGATACGGCTGCGATCACCGAGGACGCGACGCACGCCTGGCTGCAGGATTGCGGCGGCCCCCGCCACCCGCGTGACGGCCTGACCGAGCCCGAAGCCGACAAGCCTGGCGCCTATACCTGGAACAAGGCGCCGCGGCTGTCTGGCCAGGTGGTGGAGACCGGCGCCATCGCCCGCCAGCTCGCCGCCGGTCACCCGCTGGTGCACGACGTCGTGCGTCGGCACGGCGGCACCGTCCTGACGCGCGTACTGGCTCGCGTGCTGGAACTGGCGCGCGTGCTGCCGCAAATCGAGATCTGGCTGCAGGCCCTGCAGCCGCAACGGCCCTACTGCGAAGCCGCGCCGCTGCCGCAGGAAGGCGAGGGCATGGGCCTGAACGAGGCCGCGCGCGGTGCGCTGGGACACTGGGTCTCGGTGCGTGGCGGGCGCATCGCCAACTACCAGATCGTCGCGCCGACAAGCTGGAACTTCTCGCCGCGCGACGCGGCTGGTACGCCCGGCGCGCTGGAGCAGGCGCTGGTCGACGCCCCGGTGCAGGATGGCGAGGACACGCCGGTGGCCGTGCAGCACATCGTGCGCTCTTTCGATCCCTGCATGGTCTGCACCGTGCACTGAAGCCATGCCTTCGCGCCGCCGTGTCGACACCCAGCCATCCGTGCCACCCCAGGGCATGGACGATGCTGCCTGGGTGGATGTGATCCAGAAGATGGATGAGGTCTACTCCCAACTCGTCACCGACGAGATCGAGCTGGAGAAGAAGAACGCCGAACTGGAGCAGTCCCAGCAGTTCATCTTCAGCGTGCTGTCGGCGATGTCCGACGTGCTGGTGGTCTGCGATGCCCACGGCCTGATCGAGGAGACCAACAGCGCGCTGTGCGACCTTGTGGGCCGCAGCGACCATCAGCTGCGCGGCACCTCGCTGTACGACCTGCTGGCCGACGACGCCAGTGTGGCCGCGGCCCGCGCAGTGATGTCCAACCGCAGCCCCACGCGGCGCGGCGAGTCCATCGAGTTGAACCTGCGCGGCGCCAGCGGCGACAGCGTGCCCGTGGACGCCAACTGCACGCCGCGCTTTGCCGCGTCGCAGCGGCGCGTAGGCACTGTACTGGTGGCCCGCCCCACGGCCGAGATCCGCCGTGCCTACCAGGAGCTGCGCACCGCCCACGAGGCCCTCAAGCGCACGCAGCAGCAGCTATTGCACGCCGAGAAGATGGCCTCCCTCGGCCGGCTGGTGGCCGGTGTCGCCCACGAACTCAACAACCCCATCAGCTTTGTGCTGGGCAATGTGCACGCACTCAGCCGCTACAGCGACCGTCTGCGCGACTATCTGCAGGCCGTGCACGAGGGCGGTACGCCGGCGGAACTTGAGGCGCTGCGCACCAAGCTGCGCGTGCCTCACATCCTGGCCGACCTTCCCTCGCTGCTGGAAGGCACGCTCGAGGGCGCCCAACGCACGGCCGACATCGTCAACGGGCTGAAACGCTTCTCGGCGGTCGATGCCGAGACGCGCCAGGAGGTGGACTTGAACAAGGTCGTCGACCGCGCGGTACTTTGGGTCGGCAAGGGCGCGCCGCGCAATCTGAAGCTGCGCTGGGAGCCGGGTGAACCGGCACTCGTGACGGGGAACGCCGGGCAGCTGCAGCAAGTCGTCATGAACTTGCTTCAGAACGCGCTTGACGCGACCTCTGAGTCTTGCGCGCAGGAGCCTGCTGTAGCCATCACCATCGATCGGTCCGATACGCACCTCTGCATCGTTGTCGAGGACAACGGTCCCGGCATCGCGGAGGCGGATCTATCTCGGATCTTTGATCCCTTCTTCACGACCAAGCCCGTTGGCAAGGGAACCGGCCTTGGGCTGTCCATCAGCTACGGCATCGTGGAGCAGCATGGCGGAAAACTTGGCGCCCGAAACTTGACTCAAGGCGGGGTCCGCTTCGAAGTGTCACTGCCCATGCGATGCGGGCCACCAACTGCTTGACGGGCAGACCCGAAGAAACGCTGCGCCGAACAGGAAGAACGGGCTGGATTACTACGCATGCCTGGAGCAAGCTCGCTGCGGCGAGCCAGGGACACTCTGCAAAACCGCTGGTCAATCCGACTGGCACGCGATGTGAGGCTTGGCGGCGCGGAGGCTCTGAACGACGTGGGCCGGGACGGTCTCAGAGCCGGCGCGCGTGTCCGGTCGCGACGTGGTTGGCGCCACGGCATCGATGCGAATCAACGCAGCAACGTGAGCGAACGGGCGTCGCGTCTTGACGGTTAATCTCAGGGCATGAGAGACCTGTCGGTGGCCGAGGTCGAGCGCGTCGACCCAACGTCAGAAGATGCGTTCGTCACGTTGAACAGCGAATCGGGGCAAGTGATTGCCTTTTGCTTTCCGTGCGCACACGAGGTTGGCGACCAAGTCGCCAACCTCGTTTATGCGGACGGTGTCGAAGAGCTGCAGTCGCCGTACCTTGAAGACTGGCCAGTCGAGGACCGGGAGTTGGCTTCTCGCGAACGATTGGACCGAACAGGGGCCCATTCATACAGCGGCTGTGGGAGGGTAATTTCCTCTGATGACGGGCTTGTCCAGGTGTGCGGGTTCATCCTTGACTTCGGCGAAGTGCCGTCAGGCGCAGCGTTCGTGGAGTTTGTGGTGACTCGGCTCAGCCTATAGCCTGCCAACGGTGTGGCAGCAGCTCGGCGATTCGACCATCCGGCTGCCTAGGTAGGCGTCAGGTCAGTTTCCCCAGACGGCGCCGTGCATCTGCTGACGCCACAGCTGCGCGTACAGCCCACCGCTCGCCAGCAGGTCCAGGTGTCGCCCACGCTCGTGAATTTGGCCACCGTCCAGCACCACGATTTCGTCGGCGTGCATGGCGGTCGACAGCCGATGAGCGATGACGAGAGTCGTGCAGCCGGCTGTGACCCGCCGCAGCGCCGCCATGATTTCGGCCTCAGTCTTGCTGTCCAGCATGGACGTGGGCTCATCCAGCAAGAAAATAGTCGGACGCCTCAGCAGCGCGCGGGCGATGGCCAAGCGTTGACGCTCGCCGCCGGACAAGGTCTGGCCGCGCTCGCCGAGCAGCGTGTCATAGCCGCGGGGCAGAGCCTCGAGGATGTGATGAAGCTGCGCGATTCGCGCTGCAAGCTCGATGTCCTCACGGCTCGCGCCTGGCACGCCCAGTGCAATGTTGCTCGCAGCCGTGGCATGAAGCAACGCGCACTCCTGGGGCACGAGTCCAATCAACGCTCGCAGATCCGCCATCGGCAGGGCCTCGATGGGGCGTCCGTCCAGCAGGATGTGGCCTGCCTGAGGCAGGTACAGGCGCAGCAGCAGTCGCACCAGGGATGACTTTCCCGAGCCGCTGCGCCCCACGATGGCGGTCGTGCGGCCGGCCGGGATCTCGAGATTCAGCCCGCGGATCACGGGGTGACATGGCTCATACCCGAAGTGCAGGTTCTCCAGGCGCAGCGAAGGGGCGCTCGGCTGGCATTTCGATCCGGACGCTGTCGCTGACGTTGGCGGCATACACCTTGCCGCCTCTGCTGGCTCAGTCGGTTCAGCCAGAATTCCAAGCAGGGGGCGCATGAAGCCCAATGCGCGCGCGAGATCCCTGGCGGCGGAACCCAGCACCTCAAGCGGCCGCACCATCTGCAGCATGTAGACATTGGTCAGCACAAACCCGCCAACGGTCATCTGCCCCTGAGCCACCGCATCGGCTGCGATGGCAGAGCTGGCAGCTAATGCCACGGCAAAGAGGACCGATGCCGCCAGCGCCGTCCCGACTGTGCGGCGGTTGAATTCCAACCATCGGCATGCCAGGCGCGAGGAAGCCTCCGCCATCGCCTTTTCCGCCTGAGGACCCGCGCTGAAGCAGCGCAGCGTCTCCACATGGGCGATGCCGTCAGTGAGTTGCGTGTGCACATCGAGACTGGCTGCCGAGACAGCGTTGGCTTGCCGGGTGAGCCGCAGCGCTCCGAACGAGAAGACTCCGAGGTAGGTCACGGCTGTTGCCGCGAAAAGCACCACGAGTGCGGGCTGTTGGAGCTGGGCCAGGATCACGGCCATCACGACGAGCTCGACAAGCACTGGCGCGATGCTGTTGGTGACGTGCGAGATGATCAGCTGGCTGCCAGCGGCAGCGAGATCCACGCTGTGCAGCAATTCGCCGCCGTGGCGCTTGACCAGGTAGGACATCGGCAGGCGAAGCAGGTGTGCGAAGAAGCGCTGCCTCAGTCCGGCCAGCACACGTTGCTCGACCTTGCCTGCGAGCAGCGGGCGAACATCGGCCGCGAGCCGGCTGACGAGCAAGACCAGCAGGTACACGGCACCCTGCGCGAGCACGTAGCCACCTGGCTGGTGGCCCTGTGTCGAAGCGGCCAGCGCGTCGACCAGATGCTTCAAGGCCAGCGGCGAACACGCTGCAAAGGTGCCACTGATGCCGACCAGCAGTAGCGTACCGCCGATGCCGAGCAAGACTGGCCGGTCTGCTTGTGCGTGAAGCAGGCGCAGCGCGGATCGAAGCGTGTCCAGACGCGGCATGGCTGCGGCAGCGGTCAGCCCGCGCGCCGGCCGGTGCGGCCCGCGATACGCTGGATCCAGGCTTCAAGAGCGATGCAGGTGTGGATTTCGCTGACATAGGCTGCCGTGCTGGAGGGGCGGCCGGACAGCGCCGTCTCCACGCGCTCACGCGCCAGAAGCCCTTGCTTGGCAAGGTGACCGTCCAGCAGCAGCTCCCGGGCAAAAGGCAGGTTGCGCCGCAGGACTGACACGGCATGCTCCTCCATGCCGCCCTTTGACCGTCGGGCTGCGATCTCTGCCGGAAGATCGTCTGCAAAGGCCTTGCGGGCAAGGGCGCGACCCTGGCCGCCCTGGGTCAGGACATATGTCGGGGTTGCCAGGCTGAGCTCCAGAAGCGGCTGCGACATGAACGGATGCACACGCTCCGGCGAAGCCTCGCGCCTGTAGGTGTTGTAGTACTCGAAGGGGCAGATCAGTGCGCCGACCTGGTGGAACTTTCCGATGGGGAGGTCGGTGGCAGCAAGCCAGCCTGGATGGACAAATCGCTCCGTCAGGCGTGCGGCACTTTCCATGGCCTCTGCGCGCATCAGGGTCAGGAAACGACCGGCACCGTCAGCTGGATTTCCGCGGAAGGATCGATCCACGACCGCTCGATGCAGCGCTCGCCAGAACGATACGTGGCCGAGGTGTGCCGAGTCGAGCGCTGCTTCGAGGAAGCCCCGGTCGAAGCCGCGCATCTTCAAGTAGTCGGCGGCCGGCCACGTGCACCGAAATTCGAAGAAGAGCTGATCGCCACCGGCGCCTGTGAGGACGGCGCCGGCCTGATGCGCCGCGGCGACCTCGGCGTCGAAATGGATCGAGCCCATGCCGCCGATGTAGTTCGCCGGCACCGGTGTGCGCGCGATGTTCAGCACCTCTTCGAGCCGGAATTCAGGATCAAGCGGCCGTTCGATGAGCTGCGCACCCGCGCGTTGCGCCACAAGGCGGGCAAAGTGGCGCTCATCGCTGTCGGAGCCAGGGGAGTGGTAGTTGAGGCAGGTGACACGCTGTGGCGGCACACCGTGACACAGGCTGCCCAGCAGGATGGCGGAGTCCACGCCACCTGACAGCCTGAGCACCATGGCTTCATAGCAGGAGGCCCAGGCCTGCACGCAGGCCACCGTGGTCGCGCGCAGCCGCTGGGCGGCTGTGGCGGCATCGGCCTGCGGCCGGCGCCGCGCGACGTCGACGGCGCTCCACAGCACCAGCGGCGCATTGCTGCGAGGCTCCATCGGCGTCAGTTCTCCGGGGAGGATCTGCGTGACGCCAGCCAATGCGGTTTCGCGGCCGCCCAGTCGGCCGAAGAGCATGTGTGCCGCAATAGCTTCCCAGTTGACCACTGGCGCCGGGGCGTCGAGCAGGGCGTACAGGTCGTCCAACCAGGACAGGACGATGGAGACTCCCTGGATCCTGAGGCGATAGCAGGGTAGGGTGCCGGTAGGGTCACGGAGCACGCGACCTTCTCCGGTCCACGATGGCAGGAAGGCCACGTACCGCCCCCAGAATTCATCGATCAGTGCGCGTCCGTCCGAGTGGACGATGCGGTTGGCCTCTTGCTCCGAGAGCTCGAGGTCACCCGCCGGAGGAGGGACCGAGTCCTGCCTTCGAAAGAGTCGACCGAGGATGACGCCCTGGTTCGACGGCAGCAGGTAGGTGCCGTTGACGCCACGCGTTTGGCCCGTCGTGTAGACGCGATGCCCGGACCACTTGCAGGCCGGCTGCCAGGCTTGGCGCGCAAACAGGACCTCGTCCAGCTGTCGGGCCAAGTCGGCCTGTTCCGGGTCCGACGGGTTCCAGCTGAAGCCGATGTAGCGAAACATGTTTGCCGCTCGACTCAAACCACCAGGATGGGCGTGTAGGCGCGCACGTTCTCATGCACGTCATTGAGTACGAGGCGTCCGGTCTGTACCCACGAGTGCGCGCCGAAGGGGCGGGTGCGCACCCCGATCACCCAGTGAGGCCGCATCCCTTGCATGGCCAGAAAGCGAATCAAGGTCAGCGAGTCGTGGAGGCACTGGTCGTGCGCCGTCAGCACGAAGGGACGTAGCCGCATGTAGGAAGACATGGTGCTTCGCAGGCTGTCGGAGTCTGTGCAATCGCCCCCGGTTTGGGCGCATTGCCCCAGGCGGAGGACGTTTTTTGCGATGTCGGCGAGGCTGCGGTGCTTCAGCCAGTGGGCTGCGACTGCGCTGGCCCAGCCCATGCGCATCAGATGGCGCCATTCAAGGCCTTGGCGCCTCGTCGACCCATGCGCGTTGAGGCTCTCAAGCGGCTCTTCGATCGACGTGCGCGGCGGAGTCGGACCAAACGCACTGACCAGCAAGCGTTGATCGAGCAAGGTCGCAAGCCAGGCGTCGAGACCTGCCTGCGGGTCGGGCGGCGTCGAGCATCTGGGGGCCACGGGCCAATCAACGATTGACAGGGACAGGGCCGGTGCCTGCGTACCGCCGACGCCCAGATACTTGTTGCTAAGCAGGTCCAGCAGGACCACCTGCTCATCAACCCAGCAGGCGCGCACGTGATCCGCGAGGCGGTATCGGGTGGCTTGGGCAGAGGAAAGCTGCATGATGACCTGGCGCGTTGAGGGCGTGCAGCCAAGCGACTGCACGCCCTGCTTGACCGTTCGACCGATCAGATCAGACGGAACGGGAGGACCTCGTTGGCCTCGGACTTCGGCCCTTCGGGCTGGCCCTTGGTCTCCTCCTTCGCGTCGCCCAGGTCGACGATCTCCAGTTGCAGTGTTTCGTTCATCACGTTCTCCTTCAGGTTGAGTTGAGGTCAGATCGCCATTGGCCAGGGGCCGCCGGCGAGCCAAAGGTATGAGCCCGTGGAATCGTCATCCACTCATATTTGCGACTGCTGCTTGACGTTCGGCCGATGAGCGCAAATGAAATCAGCCGTCGCCCCATGGGGGTTGCCGCAGAGAAGCGGTGAGCGCGCCGCCGCGGTGGTGGTGCTTCTGTTCGGTGCCAACGTCGGTTGTGGGAAATGGGGCGAACAAGGAGCATGCAATCCGTGAAGGCCCTGTGAGGTATTCCGCGCGTAAAACGTCATGGAGTTATGGACCACTCCGTCTTGGCCGGCGAGCCCGCGAGGATCTGGCACGTTTACTGGCAGGCAGCCGTGGGGCGCGACCTGCTGTCCGACTCGGAACTCGTCGTCCGAATCCGTTCGCACATGCTGGCAGTGCACCGCAAGCTGGGGCGCCAGCTTCTCTACTACTTGCTGATGCCAACAGAGATCCATCTGCTAACGGCCCTGAGCGCTGGCGATTCCGCCAGCAGCCTTGCCAAGGGTATGGCCAACGTGATCTCGCGATGGGTCCGTGGCGTCCAGGGCTTGCCCGGCCCCGTTTTTGCGGGCCCCTACCGGGCGATTGAGATCCCTAACGCCGAGGCCTTGTGTGATGAAGTGCGCATGCTGGCCTGGCGGCCTGTCGAGAAGGGGCTGTGTGTCGCGGCGACGCACTATCGTCATTCGGCACTGCGCATCGCATTGGGAAACAGGCGGCCTGAAGGCTTCCATTCGGCCGCGCTGCTGGGCCTTTTCGGGCCATCGGTGCGCGAAGGCCGGGACGCCCTTCGCGCCCGGTTGGCGCAACGCCCTTCAGCACCGGAGGTCCTGCGGTGGGAGTTGGATCACAGCCTGGTCCTGGCGTCCGGCTCAACGGGCTCCATCGGCCTCATGTCTCACCATGTCCGCGGCGCGGCCGCGGCCCTGGTGGCTGCTTGTGGGTCGGAAGGTATTGATGGCGCGCTCGGACTTCTGGAGCGCTGGGTGTTGGCGAAGCTGCGCCTGGCCGCGCATCAGAGCCTGGCCGATGGGACGGAGCACGACAGCGCACGCGGCAGGGCGCTGGTGGCTACGCTGGCCGTGAGGTCAGGCCTGTGTTCCGCAGCATTCGTCGCGCGGCGTTTCAATCGCGCCAGGGCAACCCTCAGCGAGCAGATGGCGGCCTGCCGCCGTCGGCCTGCCGACCGACTGATTCTTGAAATTCCCATATCCCGCGTGGTCCGCGAGGCCATCGATCTTGCGAGGCAGACGAAACCGCGAGACGCAAACCCGCGTTGACTTCATCGCCATCATGCAGAGAACCTTCTGCCTGAAGAGGCTTCCCGCGCGGCTGCCCGAAGTAGGTTTGGAAACGAACAGAAGCGGGCAGGGGGCAATGGCTTACGTGTCGACGCCCTGGGCCAGAACAGGTTGCAATGCGCCCCCTGCGAGCACGCCCAGCGCGACGCCCCAGGCCAGCAGCGCGAACCCAGCCACCCGCTGATCGTCCACGAGATAGTTGACGCAGAGTTGCTGCTCAGCATCGAGATAAAGCAGCCCTGCCGTTACCGTCATCCAGGCCGCATTCGCCAGGAAAAACGCAGCGACGACCGGCGAATGCCAATTGCGTGCGTTGCGCAGCAACACACCTGCGACGATCCACTGGCCGTACTTCAGCAGTGCGATGCCCGGCTCCATCACAGCCATGTCCAGGGCTGCAGGCACCATCCACAACGTCAGGATGCAAGCGGCAATGGTCGCGCAGAGTAGCCCGCCAGCGTCGATGCGTTCCAGCAGCTTCCAGCGTCCGGGCGCAACGCCCCCAAAGGTCCAGCCACTGAGCATCAAGAGCGGCAGCTCTATCGCCATGTGCAGGCTCATCCGGCTTTCCAGCCAAGCGCGTGTCGCGGGCAAGCCGAGCAGCAGCAGGCCACAACGCACCCACCGTTTCATGGGCGGCGCGCGGCCAACTGGGCTGCCAGCGCGAGCGCAGGCTGCCAGTTGGCCGTGTCGAAGATGCCGACGACACGGCCGCGTGGATCGACGACGTGAATGGCCCCGTTGTGGGCGAAGCCGCCGCTGCCGTCAGCCACGGCGATCACGCCCAGCGCTCGGCGCGCTTGCCGGCCCTCGTCCACCGTGCGCGGGGCGGCGATCGTCCAGACCGAAGGATCCGCCCGGTGGCGCGCGCCGTAGGCGGCCAGCGCTTGCGGTGTGTCGTTCGCAGGATCGATGGAAATGGACAACAGACGCACCCGCTGGCCTTCTCGCCGCACCTGCTGCTGAGCTTGAAAGAACTCTGCGCCGAGGGCCCGGCATACCGACTCGCAGCCCGTGTAGACGAAATCCACGACCATGACCTCGCCGGTGCCGCCGGCCGGCAGACGCAGCGGTCGGCCTTGTGCATCGACCAGGTCCATCGTCGGGAACATCATGGTGCCCTGGCTGGCCTCCTGGCGACGCAGCGACTCGAAAGTCCACTGCTCAAAACCCGCCGTGAGCCTTGCCATGGTCACGGTGAATGCAGATGTCACCAGCGCGCACGCCAGCAGCGTGAGTCCGAGACGCCCGGATCGAACCCGCTTCGTCGGCCCTGCGACCTCTTGCAGCGCTGTCATGTCAGTCGTGGGCGGGCAGGTCCTTGTCTCCCTCGAACGGCGCCGTGCGCTGCTGGTGGGCGGCGCGCGCCTGCGCCACGGTCTCGAGGCTGACCGGCGCGGCTGTGTTGCCCCATTGGGAGCGGACGTGGGTCAACACCGCGGCCAACTGCTCGTCGCTCAGCTGACCGCCAAATGCGGGCATGGTGCCGTTGAACGGATGGCCCCTGACCATCAGGTGCCCATGGACGCCATGTAGCACGATGGCGGCGGCGGTGCTCGCCTGGCCCTGCACCCATTCGCTGCCGGCAAGGGGCGGAAACACCCCCGGCAGTCCCTGTCCGTTCGCCTGATGGCAGGCCGCACACAGCGAAGAAAAGAGCGCTGCGCCATCAACCTTGGCAGCGCCGGTCGTCTTGCCGCCGCCCAGTTCGTCGGCCTCGCGCCCATCGCCCCAGGCAGCCGGCGTCTCGATGTCCGCCGCGGTGATGTAGGCCATGCAGAACACCAGCAGCATCGCCACCAGTAGTCGCATCGACCACGGGACGGGGTGGGCCTGCTCATGCGGGTCGGGGTTCTCGCGCTGCTGCGGCGCCGAGATCTGCGGGTCGGGTGTCATGTCTGCTCCTGAAGGTCAGCGCTTGCCGGCCACTGCCGCCACCGGCGTGGGCAGGTCCGCTACCGGATAGGTGTGGTTGAGCGCCTGGAGGTAGGCGACGAGATCCAGCGCGTCCGGGCTGGCCGCCACCAGCTTGCCTGGCGGCGTTTCGCCGGGCGGCAATTGCACTTGCACGTCACCGCGGTCAAGCTGGTCTTTGACGGTGAACAGGAAGGGGTAGCTCGGCATCACGCTGCCCGGGACATAGGCCCGGGGCTGGTACAGATGGCCGAGGTGCCACTGCTCGCTGGGCTGTCGGGCACCGATGTTGAACAGGTCCGGGCCGGTGCGCATCGTGCCCAGCAGGTGCGGCGCGTCATAGGCGTAGTCCGCGGCGACGCTGGCCCGTCCCCAGCCCCGGGCGTGGTCGGGTGCAAAGCTCTTCGCCCGCGGCTGCTGGGAATGGCAATAGACGCAGCCGTTGGCGATGTAGACCTGCCGGCCGCGCAGTTCGGCGGCGCTGTAGGGCTTGAGGGCTTCGGGCGCCCGTACCTCGCGGACGGTCATGTAGGGGACCACCACGAGGGCGCTGGTGGCGATGCTCAGCATCGTCATGCCGCCGGCGATCAGCCGGGTTTCGTTTTGCATGTCAGATCTCCTCAACGCGCGGCCAGCAGCGTGGGCGCGGTGCGGCCCGTGGCCCGCCCGGCCAGCAGCCAAAGGAAATGAACCGCGAACACCACGTGGCTGAGCCCCATCAAGGCACCGCCCACGGTGCGCGCCTTCAGGTACGGCACGGTCACCGCGACGGAATCCATGAAGGGCCTGCTTTCGTCCAGCATCGCCAGCCCCTGCAGCCAGCCACCCACTGTCAGCGACACGAAATAGACGGTGATGCCCACGGCGGCCAGCCAGAAATGCGCGGCGATGAGCGCCTGCGATGGCCATTCCCGGCCGCAGATGCGGGGCGTGATGAAGTAGATGGCGCCGAAGAACACCATCGTCACGAAGCCATACAGCCCCAGATGGGCGTGCGCCACGGTGAAGTGGGTGAAATGGGCCACCACGTTGACGCTGCGCAGCGCCTCGACGCTGCCCTGCACGGAGCAGGCCGTGTACATCAGGCCGCCGAACCCGATGAAGCGCAGCGTCGGCGAGGTTCGCAACGCTCCCAGGTGCCCCTTGAGCGTTTGGTACTGGTTGACCGTGAACGCGGCGACTGGCACGACCATCATCACGCTCTGCACGATGGACAGCGTGATCAGCCAGCCGGGCACGGGCCCGCCGATCAAATGGTGGCCGCCCACCTGGCCGTAGAAGAAGGCCAGCCCCCAGAAGCCGAGCAGCGACAGGTTGTAGCTCTGCACAGGCCGGCCGATGACCTTGGGCAGGAAGTAGTACACCGAGGCCAGGGCCAGGGGCGTGTAGAACAGCCCCAGCACGTTGTGGCCGAACCACCAGTTCATCGTCGCCTGCTCCACGCCGCGGTGCAGCCCGGGCATGTTGGCCACCACGAACAGCACCGGGAACCAGAACAGCGCGCAGCCGATGTACCAGACCGACACATAGAGATGCTGGACCCGGCGGTGGAGCAGCGTCAGCACCAGGGGCACGCCCACCAGCGCGCCGCCGACGACGAAGAGAACGTCGATCTGCCAGGGGATCTCGAGCCACTCCAGGCCGTCGCTGATTCCGGCTCCAATGGCGCCCAGGCCGGCGACCAGGGCGGCGTTCCACATCGCCGCGCCCATGAAGGCGTAGCGTGCTCCCACGAGTTCCGTCTTCAGCAGCCGCGGGATGATGAACATCGCGATGCCCAGGCCCGCCATGGGCGCCCAGCCGTAGGCCACGGCGTTCAGGTGGATGGTGCGGATGCGGCCAAAGGTCAGCCAGGACTGTGCCGTCAACCAGTCGGGCGCATGCAGCTTGATGGAGGCGGTGAGACCGGCGGCCGAGGCCACCAGCAGCCACACGAAAGCACAGCACAGGAAGAAGAACACGAGCGGTGCCGTGGAGGCGTCGGCCCGCGCGCGCTGCAGCATGTCCTCGTTCCTCAAGCGGGGCAGGACGCCGGCAGCCGGGTCTTCAACGCTGCCGATCTCGCCGGCCGAGAAGATGACCTCCCCCCCGCTGGTGCTGCGTTCGAACAGGCCTCGCCGCTGGGTCCAGACGAAGGCGACCAAGGCGACCACCGAGAGGACGAAGGCCGATAGCAGGATGCTGACGGTGCTCATCAGAGTGTTCCTTGAGAGTGAAGGGGGGAAGGCCCCGGCGGGGCCTGCGTACGGGCCTGCGTACCGGAGTGCGTACGGGAGTGAGTACGGGAGTGCGAGGCGGTTTGCATGGGCGCTACTCTCGGTTGGATCGCGTCATCACGAACGACTCGATTTCTGGCAGTGAGGACAGTTCCAACGCGGCCTCGCTCATCGTGATCGAGCGTTTGCCGCCCTGGGCGAAGATGAGGCTGTCGATCTCGAAGTGCCCGTGCTTGAATTTGACGGTCATGGTGTTGGGCGGCATGCGCAGCCCACGCGCGGCCAGAAACGCCTGGATGGCCTCGGTGCGCGGCTGATAGCCGTCGCGAAACTTCAGCGTGCTGCTGAATGCCGTGCGCGCGGGCAGCCGGCGCTCCAGCCTCGGCAGCAACTCCACGGCCCCGATGAACAACAGCGTCAACCCGATGGCCGGCAGGTAGAGGCCCACGCCGACGAGGATGCCCAGCGCTGCGACGCCCCAGATGGAGGCGGCCGTGGTCAGACCGCGCACGTTCAAGCCGGTCTGCACGATCAGGCCTGCACCGAGGAAGCCGATGCCGGTCAGGATGGCCCCGATGACCCGCGTAGGGTCGCCAGTGCCCGGCTCGAGGCTGATGCCACCGTACCAGAGGCCCGGATGGCCGGACAGCAGCGTCACCGCCGCGGAGGTCGCACTGACCAGGCAATACACCTGGCTGCCTGCGGCTCGTCCGCTGAAAAAGCGTTCGTAACCGACGATCCAGCCCAGCAGCATGGCCAAGCCCATGTGGCCAATGATGAGCAGGCCGGACGCCAGCCATGAGGTTTCGGTGAGCATGGCGGTCACTGGTGAGGGGTGGGGCCTTGCAGGCTGCGCAACATGGCGCGGAACTCCGGCGCGGACCGCAGGCGTTGACGGGCGTGCTTGCGCAAAACGGTGATATCGGACGCAGGCAATTCGAGCGTGGTGGGAATGGCCTTGAGCCTCTCGGCCAGTGCGGCATCGGGCCCATCCAGCGTGACTTCGATGAGGTGGAACTCGACGTCAGGGGCAAACGGCGTGTCCTCGCCGCGGGCCTGGGCGCGGCGCACTTCATCGCGCCAGACTTGGAACGTGGTGCGCATTTGTCCCAGCGCGGCATCTGAGTTGCGGTTGATCGGGATGTCGGCCAGGGCCAGCGCTGTGCGCAGCGGACCGGGCACCTGGGGGCTGAGGTCTTCCGGCGCCCGCGCACTGGTTTCCGCATTGACCACGATGAACACGACCCGGCGCAGGTGCCGGTAGCCGGCAAACCGTGCGCTGCCGACGATGCCGCCGAACTGGCTGATGTAGTCGGTCGGCCCGCGCACGCTGACGTTGTCGGCAAGACCGCCGTCCACGAGGTGGATGAACGGGCGGCGTGGCCCGCCGGCCTGCAGGTCACGGTAGCTCTCCAGCTCGCTCATCCGGCGGCTGTTCACTGCCGCGGGCTGTGCGGCTGCGGCCCGGCGCAGCAGCGGCGGCCCGCAGTCCTGCCCAGGGGTGGCCGTCACATGGTTCCAGAAGGTCACAGGGCTCAGCAGCAGCGGCACAGCGCTGGAAGCGGCCACAGCGCGGGCGAGTTTCACGCCACCGAGGTCGCTGCACAGGAAGTCGAACTGCTCCTGCACAAACTCGAAGCGGCCGCCGTTCACCATGTCAGACGCATAGATGACGGCGAAGGGCTTGCGCGGTTGGTCGCTCAGGTCGGCGAAGGTCGTGCCATGGAACAGTCGTTCGTCCAGGAAGCGCTCGAAGGCGTCGCTGCGCCCGAAGCTCGGCGAGCTCAGCCGCCAAAGGGTCGCTGGCGCGAGCAGGCCGCGGGCGAAATCCGACTGAGGTGAGCCGTGCAGCAAGGCCTCCTCGAACCTCGCGAGGCCCGCTTCGCCACCCATGGCGAGCGCACCCACCAGCATGCTGCCGCCGGACAGGCCCATGACGATGTCGATCTGGTCGAACAGTCGCTCGTGGCGGCCGTCCCAGTCGATGGTGGTGTCGCGCAGCTCGTCCAGCACGCCCAGGCCCAGCGTCGCCGCACGCAGGCCGCCCCCCGAGAACGACACATGCAGCAGCAAGCTGTCTTCCGGGTCCTGCGCGACGAAGCGCTGCAGCCGGTAGCCCTGCTGCGGGTCGACCTGCACCAATGGCGGGTTGATGGCGTAGTGCGCACTGGAACAGGCTGCCATCAGCAGGCACAGCGCAGCGCCTGCACAGCGCGCCAGCCACCCCGTCATGGCGACACCCCCGACCAGCCGCCGCCCAGCGCGCGGAACAGCGAGACCTGGGTCTGCAGCAGTCCCGACTGCAGGCTGACGACACCCTGCTCCACGCTGATCAGGTTGCGCTCGGCGCCCCCTTCGTCCAAAGCGGAGGCGTAGCCCTCGCGGTAGCGCCGCCCGGCGATGCGCAATGCCTCGGCCATCGCCTGGCGCTGGGCCAGGGCCTCGCGCAGTTGGATCTGCTGCTGCTCGTGGCTGTTGAGCTGGACTTCGACCTCGGCCCAGGCACCCAGGACCGTGCGTTCGTAGGCGGCCAGCGCCTGATCGCGGCGCGCTTCACTGGCCTTCGCGAGGGCCTGCAGTCGGCCCCCGTTGAAGATCGGCGCCAGCACGCTGCCACCCAGGCTCCAGATCGTGAACGGGTCGCCCCGCAGCACACTGGCGCCGGTGCGGCCGAGGCTGGCGCTCAGCCGCAGCGACGGCAGCCATTGCGTGCGCGCGGCAGCCAGTTGCGCGTCGCTGGCCGCCACCTGCAGCTCGGCCCCATGGATGTCGGGCCGGCGGCGCAACAGTTCCGACGGCAGTCCCGCGTCGGGCAGGACGCAGCGCTGCAGCGCGGCCAGAGGGCCACCCCGCTCTACCGGGCCAGGCGGCCGGCCCAGCAGCACATTGAGCTGCGCCTCCTGGCGCTCAAGCGCCCGCATCAGCTGAGGCAGCGCCTGGGCGCCGGCATGTCGCTCCGCCTCGGCCTGGGCGAGCTCCAGGCCGCTGGCATAGCCCTGCTGGCGGCGCTGGCGCACCAGCTCGACAGTGCGCTCTCGCGAGGCCAGCAGACGCCGGGCCAATTCCATCTGCGCGTCCAGCTCCAGCAGGCCAATGTAGGCCTGGGCGACGCTGGCGGCCACGCTCAGCGCCACGGTGTCGCGTGCGGCGCGGCTGGCTTCTTCACCATCGTCGGCAGCGCGGGCCAGCGCGTCGATGCGCCCCCAGAGGTCGACCTCGTAGGACGCCTGGAAGAGCTCCTGGTGGCCCGTGGCGAGGTAGGGCCTGAGCGTCACATCGCTGATGCTGCGCGAACGCGCTGCGCCGACGCCGGCGTCCAGGCTGGGCCAGAAGGCCGCGTGCTGGGCTGCCGCCAGCGCGTGCGCCTCGGCCACCCGGGCGGCCGCCTGGCGCAGATCCTGGTTGTGCGCCAGAGCCACGCGCACCAGCTGCGCCAGCCTCGCGTCGCCGAAGCCCTGCCACCAATCCCCCTGCAGGGTGGCCGTGCCTGCGGCATGGTGCCAGTTGGCGGGAACCGCCGGGATCGTCGGCCTTGCCAAGGGAAGCTCCGCGCAGGCCGCCAGTGCCGCTGCGCCGAGCAGGGCAAGGCCAAGTGACGTGACCTGTGGCTTCATGGCTGTTGTGAACCCGTGTCCACCTCGGCGACAACCGACATGCCGGGACGCAGCCTGCTCGCCAGCGGATCGCTGGCATCCACGGCGATGCGCACAGGCAGCCGCTGGGGGACTTTGGTGAAGTTGCCCGTCGCGTTGTCTGCGCGGATGACGCTGAATTCCGACCCCATGGCCGGCGCCAGCCGCTCCACACGTCCCTTGAGCCGTGCATGGCCCAGTCCGTCCACCAGCAATTCGACGGGCTGGCCCGGCGCCATGCGGGCCGTCTGGGCCTCCTTGAAGTTGGCCACCACCCAGACCTGCGACGGCACGAGGGCGAGGAGCTGGGTGCCCGGCGTCACGTATTGGCCGAGCTTGACGCCGATCTCGCCAGCACTGCCGGCGCGGGGTGCGCGGATGCGCGTGTTCTCGAGGTCGATCTCCGCGAGCTGGACGGCCGCCTTGGCCCCCTCGATGGCCGCTTCGATGGCCTGCTGGTTCACATCGACCGCACGCAGTTCCTGCTGGGCGACCTGGATGGCGGCGCGGGCCTGTGCGGCCTGCGCATCCGCCTGGCGCTGTGCCGCCTCTGCCTGGCGCAGGGCGCTCTCGGCCTGTTCATGCTCCCGCTGCGACACCGAGCCATCGACCACCAGGGCCCGGGTGCGCCGCTCGTCCGACGTCGTGCGGCCGACCTGGGCCGTCGCGTTGAACTGCGAGGCCTGAGCCGCCGCGAGCTGAGCCTGGGCATTGGCGATGCCCGCCTCGCGCATGCGGCGGGCCTGTGCGACGTTGGCCAGACTGGCCTGCTGCGCAGCCAGCGAGGCTTTGGCCTGGGCCAGCCGCTGCCGGTAGTTGCGGTCGTCCAGCCGGACCAGCACCTGGCCGGCATCGACGTTGGCGAAGTCACGCGCCAGCACCTCGGCGACGTAGCCGTCGACCTTGGGCGCGATGACGGTCACGCTGCCGCGCACATAGGCGTTCTCGGTGGATTCGATGTCCCCCTGAAAAGGCGGCAGGTGCCACGCATGGAGCACGAGGGCGATACCGCCGAGGGCGGCGGCCGCGATGGCGACGTTGGAGAGGTGAGGGAGCTTGCGCATGAGGGCTGTCGTTTCAGGATCTGGCGGCGGATTGGCGGCGCAGTCCCCGGACGGCAAGGACCGTGAGCCAGAGCAACATGGCCGCGGCCAGTACGGCGGTGTTCAGGAACAGGTCGTCGTAGGCCAGCACGAAGGACTCGCGGCTGAGCTGTTGATGCAGCAGCGCGAGGCCTTGCTGGGCGCGCGCCGTGGGGTCGGTCACGAACCGGGCCACCGAGCCCGTGAGCTGGCTCAGGCGCAGCGCCACTTGCGGATCACCGATCTCCAGGTGCTCGACGAGTGCGGCGTAGTGGAAAGTCTGGCGTCGGGCCACCCAGGTGCTGACCCACGCAGAGCCGAGCAGGCTGCCCATGAACTGCGCCGCGCTGAATGCGGCCAGAAAGCTCACCAGCCGGCGACCGCCGTCCGCCATGACCGGCCCGAAGCCTTGCAGCAGCGAGGCACTAAAGAACAAGCCCAGGCCGACGGCCAGCAAGGTCTGACTGATGTAGAACTGCTCGGGCCGGCTCAAGGCCGTGGCGCAGCTGTCAATCCAGGCGGCGCACAGCACCAGCGCCACAGCGAGAACCGACAGCAACGGTGCGCCTCGCTTGACGGCCAGGACGGCGGCGAGCACGAAGCCGGTCAGCAATCCGGCGCTGGCCAGGGAAAACAGCGTCTGCATCTGCGCGTTGGACTGGCCCAGCACCGACATCAGCCCCACGACGCCCACCGTCTGCTCCGACAGCACGATGCGAAACAGCAGCACGGCCAGCACAAAGCGCAGCATGTAGGGTGTGGCCAGCCAGCGCAGGTCGATCAGCGGGTGGGGGCGATTCAGGTCGATCAGCGCATAGAGCGCCAAGCAGGCGATGCCGAGTGCCAGGCACCAGCCCAGCCAGGGGGCCTCGGTCCACCAGGCCAGACGCCCCTGGGAGACGGTCACGCACAGCAGGGCCAGGCCCGCGGCGTACAGCATCAACGGCAGCACATCGCCTGCTTCGAATGCGGCCTGCCGTGGCTGCGGCTTCAAGGGCACGGCATGGATGGCCGCCACGCTCAGCGCGGCCAGCGCCACGTCCAGCAAGAACAACCCATGCCAGCGACCGGCCGCCAGCAGGTCGGGTGAGACCACGCGGCTCAGAGGGCCCGGCAGCTGCAGGCAGGCGAATCCGATCAGCAGCGCCAAGGGCGCGAGCTTCTGAGGCAGTGCCTCCATCATGTAGAAGACCGCCAGGGTGCTCAGCGGCGCAGCAGCGAGGCCGAGCGCGGCGCGCACCGCGATCGCCGAGCCCAGTGTGTCCGTCAGCAGGTGCAGCGCGCTGATCGCCAGGAACACCCACAGGCTGGCGACCGTGAACGCACGCAGCCCGAAATGCAGGCGTATCTTGGTGACGAGCAAGGTGGCCGACAGCGCCGTCGCAAAGTAGGCGGTCGTCAGCCAACTGGCCTCAGCGGCAGTTGCGCCCAGTGAGCCTTGGATATCACCGAGGTTGTTGGTGACCAGGTACAGGCCGAAGCCCTGGGTCAGCCCGAGCAGTACTGCGGCCAAGGCGCGTGCGAGCGACAGGGCTTTGTGGGTGGGCAGCTCCGACGCCAAGCCGGGCGGCGCCATGGGGGCGAGGGCTGTTGTCATCGCAGTGCTTCCACGATGGGCCGGCACGTCGGGATTTGCGGCCGTCCCGACCGTCCTGACACAAGCTGCTGGCGGTGCCAAGTTGGCGTTGGCTCGTCTGCGCGCGCAGGTTCACAGGCCGGTCGAACAAGGCTTATCAGCCGATGCGCCGAAGAGCCGTGGAACGGCGCGACAAGGTGCGCATCGGTCCGCGGCGCGAGCGCCCGTGCCACCGACAACCCCAGCGCAAGCCGCTGGAGGGTGATGAGCCGCAGCTGCCGTGGCTGCAAGCGCCGTTGTACAGAAGAAGCCTCGTTCATGCAGGTCCGATGGGGTGAAGAGCCGTCCGGCCGGGGCAGTGCCACGCCGAGCCCTCTCGCCCTGATTTGGGGCGATGGCGAAGGAGCCAGGCGGTGTGTCACCAGGGGAGCGGTGGTCGGCCTGTGACTTGCGCCGTCGCACCTCGCTCGACCCAAAGAATTCTGTCCACGGCCTTGCCGCGCACAAAGTCAGAGTCGGACAGCGCGCGCATCGGAGCGGACAACCCGGCGCGTCAGGTCAGCTTGGCCGTCATGCTGGCCGTGCAGAATGCGCGAACCTCACAAGCCCGCTCGACGCTTTCGTTTGCGCCTGCACAGCCCCATGCTCATTGACTCTCGTCCTTGCGCGGACTTGGCGCCGCGGGCTCCTCGCTTCCCGGTCCACGCCGCGGCCCGGCTGAGCGAGAAGATCTATGCGCCGCTGAAGATCCTGAGCGTCGTGCAAGCCTTGGCCGAATGCGGCGTCGTCGGCGAGGCTGCCTTGGCGGACACCGGCCTGAGCGCCGAGCAGATCCGCGATCCCGAGGTTCTAACCTCAGTGCAGCAGTTGTTGATCGTGGCGCGCAACGCTGTCCGCCTGTGCCCCAGCCCAGGGCTCGGTCTGCTGACCGGCCAGCGCATGCATGTCAGCAGCTATGGGCTGTACGGCTACGCGATGCTGTGCTCAAACACCATGCGCCAAGGCTTCGAGATGGCCATGCGCTACCAAGACCTCGGCACGCCCGTGATGCCGGTGGCTTTGTTCGAGGATGGCGACAAGGCGATCTGGCATCTGCCGAACCACACTGACGTCGAGGTGCTGGGTCTGAGTGCCCAGGAATACGCCTTTTTCCTGGACATGCAATTCGCGATCCATGTCACCCTCATCAAGGACGTGATGGGGCCCTGGTGTGTGCCGGCCGAGGCGCTGTACTCGCTGCCGATGCCCAACCATGCCGAGCAGTTGGCCAGGACGCTGGAATGCCCCGTTCGCTTTGGTGAGGGCGTGAACGAGCTGCGCTATCCACGCGCGTGGCTGGACCGCTCGCCGCATATGGCCAACCCCATCACCGCCGCGCAAATGTCCGAGACCTGCGAGCGCCTGATGGCGCAGATCCTTTGGCAGGCGGGTCTGACGCGTCGCGTCTACGAGGAGCTCACACGGACGCCAGGGCGGTTTGCGAATATTGAGACGGTGGCGTCGTCGCTGTGCATGACCTCGCGCACGCTCAGGCGCAAGCTGAGCGACGAAGGCACATCATTCAGCGAACTGTTGGCGCGTGTGCGCCACGCGCTGGCGCAGGACTATCTGCGCGCGACCAACCTGTCTGTCGAGGACATCGCTGCAGCGTTGGGCTTCAGTGACGCGAGCAGCTTCAGGCACGCGTTCAAGCGCTGGTCGGGGAAGTCGCCACTGGAGTGCCGTCGCAGCGTGGGCCGCTCCGGGGCGTGATGTCTTCGCGCACCTGTTCCGTGCCGGGAGGTCGCAACTTCTGGCTGATCCGTTCGAGCGCACAGCTTCATGGTCGCGGCCGAGAGGAACAGCTTCAAAGCACCGGCCGTCGCTCCCCCCGATGGTTGCCAACATCGACAAGCAGCGCCCCATCCTCGAAGACTTGGGCGGCGGTCGCGGGCTTCCCGAGCCGTGGTCTGGCGAGGTGGCGCTGCACAGGAAAGCCTGACGCTGCAGCAGCCCCGACCTCGCTGAATCACGCCTCGGCGGGCGGCCTGGGTTGTCGCTTTCAGGTCTTTCTGAAAGAAAACAGCTCCTTGATCTGAATATTCAGGTCTTCAGATGGCTTTTTGCGCAAGGTGTTGATCTGAATATGTGGCCAGCGGGTGGTCTGCCCGTCGGAGCCAAACATGAATTCAAAGATGATGATCTGCCGGTACTGAAGTTGCAGGATTTCCTGGCCGTCTTCAACCACCGTTTCTATCCACATGCTGAAGTCGACGTCGGTGACGTTTGCGAAGCGTTTGACAAACGGTATGTTCAGAATGCCACCTTGTGGGCCGCCGTCGTGCTTGTTGGACAGTTCGATCAGCGTATAGCCGGTGATGTTTTGATTTCTGATGGCGTCGCGCAAACGCAGGTCGGGCCGCACTGAATAGGGATAGTGGCTGTCGGCAACGATTCGCTGGGTATAAGTTTTGTTGCCGTCAGGGTCGGTCACGGGAAGTGACTTGTCATGCGCCCAGGCTGGCGCGGGTTCGTCGAGATTCAGTGGATTGCTCGGTGTGGCGCCCGCCGAGCCCATGCTGGGCGAGATCGAGAGAAACGGGGGCTGCCAAGCGGCGGTGCCGCTGGGAAACTCGGGCTTGCCCTGAGTCACGACCTGGAAATCGCCGGTCAGCATGATCGAGCTGCCATGGGGAATCGTGCCGCTGCGCGCGATGGCGTATGGCGGCACGAAGTTGGGACCGTTCGCACCGGCGCCAATGCTGATGCCAGGGTATCCGTTGTCTTCCAGCACCGATTGTTCGTCGGCCGGATGGTTGTACATCTGATTGCACCAGAGGTACATGCCATCCTCTCGGTGGATGCCCGCCCCGTCGCTGACACGCTGGATGCTCTGGTTGTACAGGACTGCGCCGATGAATTGTTCATTGGCACCGCCGCGGTTGCGGACACCGCCGTCAACCAGCTTGAAGGTCAGCTCCTCCGTATAGTCTTCGCACAGGAAATGGAAGATGCCGAAGATGGTTTCAGAATTGGTTCCGGGGGAGGGCATGCAGGTGGTATGCAGGCCCCAGCCGGTGCTGGTGTTGTCCGGGTTGTGGTTGACCCAGGTGCCTTCAAGCTGCTTCAGCACGCCGTAATCGGCTGCCTGTGCCAGAACCGCCCCGGTATAAGTGGGGTAAGGCGGTTGGGGTGTCGTGGGAATCGTCATTGTCCAATCTCCTTGATTTGAGAATTTCACAAGCTACACAGAAACCCAGGAAAAGACATCGCTGGATGTTGAAAGAGGGTTGTCCTTGCCCCTTTTGCCGAGCACTCAGGCGGCCTGGACCAAGACGCCACTGCGCTGCAGCCAAGTCATCACCGCGCCGGCGGCTTCCGGGCGCATCGCGTGGGCCAGCGCGTCATGCAGTTCGCCCAAGGTTTGTTCGCGGTGCAGCAGGGGCCAATGCGGGGCGAGGGCCTGATCGGCCACGAACGCCACGGCGCGCGGCAAGCGGGGGTTGGTGAGGGCCGGGGCGGCGCAGACACGGTCTTGCACGACGCAGAGCTGCGGCACCAACTGGCAGGCCGAATCCAGGCGTACGCGCGTGGTGGCCGGCCAGCGATCCAGGTGTGCTGGCGGGGGCTCGGGGGACTGCGCCGCGGCCAGGGCTGCGAAGAAGGCGGCTGCGGGCTCGTCGGGTGTCGGGACGGCGGAGGCCGCGCGCGGTCTTGGGGGCGTCGACCTGGCGCGCCAGAAGTCATTGGTGGCACTCCATGCACGCGCGTAGTGAGCCGCGCACCAGCTGACATGACGTGCGCAGGTCTGGATCAGCTGCTGGGAAAAGTACTGCTCGGCCAGGCTCCGCCCGGCTTCGTCGGTCGCGTCTGACCAGGTGTGCCAGGCCACGGCCGCCTGCAGGGAAAACCGCATGGCTTTCTCCACGCCGGAACCCGAGATGGGGTCGAGCGCAAACGCCGCGTCGCCGATCTTGACCCGCCCATGCCGCCAGGCTGCGGTGTCGAGATAGGGCGCGGCGGAGCAAACACGCAGGGGCTGTGCCGGTGCCAGGTCAGCCAGGGACTGCAGGCTGCGGCTCGAAGTCAGGGCGCGGTGCCACAACGACTGCGGCTGGCCGCCGACCGCGTGGGGATCGGCAAACACGATGATGCGCAGCCGGCCGCCCGGCAACGGTGCAGCCCACAGCCAGGCGTCCGGCAGGGCTTCCACCCTCGTGGCAGCCAGGCATTCGGGATCGACCTGGGTTGCATCGAACTCGGCCCACAACGCGGCCAGGTTGGGGGCGCAAGCCCATCGTGTTCTCGCCGCACCGTGGCGCCCGGTGGCTTCGAACAGCCATCGGGCGGCGACCTGGCTCACGGTGCCCGTGGCGGGCTCGACGACCTGCACGCGCCACGCTTCGGGCTGGCCTTCGATGGCCAGCACCTGCGCGGGCTGCCACAACCGCGCACCGCGCGATGCCGCCAATGCCAGCAAGCGGGCGTCGAAGTCGGCTCGCGAGACCACTGCCGTATCGGTGTGGGGTATCGGCAGCAGGGCGTCTTGCTCCCAACGCAGCAGGCTGGGCCTGCCCGCGACGTGGGGCAGGTCGGTCAGGGCCTCGTCGGCTTGCAGCAAGGCCGTGATGTTGCGAATCCCGGGGGTGAGCGCCTCCCCGATCTGGTCGCGCGGAAAGCTCGCGCGCTCCACCAGCCCCACCCGGTAGCCGAGCTGGAGCAGGCGCAACGCGGCGCAGCTGCCCGCCGGGCCCGCGCCGATGACCAGGCAGTCCAGCTCAGTCATGCGGCCCCGCGTACCACTGGGGCGCCGCCTGCGAAAGACGGCGATGGGCGCCCAGGGTGTAGTGCAGCCAGCCGCGGATGTAGTCACAGGCGCCGCGTCCGCGTGCGATCACCTCGTGATGGCAGCCGCCGCCGCACAAGTAACGCGCCCAGCAATCGCTGCAAGGCGACTGACGGTGAACATGGCGTTCGGCCAGCCACTGCACCTGGCGTTCGCGGGTCACGCCGCTCGTCAGGTCGCCCATCGCGCCGGCCTCATCGCCCACGAAGCGGTGGCAGGCGCTCAGCTGCCCTTCGGCCGAGACGCCAAAGTAGCCGGCGCCCGCGCCGCAGGGGTAGGGCCGATGGCTGCCGCGCTGCAACTCCTTGAGCGCGTTCACCATGTTCATGAAGGGGTAGCGGCGGCCTTCGACGACGGCCTGTTCGAACGCTAGACCGCAGGCGATCATGGCTTCGAGCATTTCCGCCAGCTCGTCCGTGCCCATTTCTGCGCGACCGTTGGCTGCGCGCAGCAGCGGCGAGAACCCGACGCTGTGAAATCCCATGCCGATGAATCGCTCCAGGATGCGCGGCAGGTCGAGGTTGAAGGGCGTCACCGTGACGCGGCAGGACACCTGCATCCGGCGCTGCTGCAGCAGCAAGGGCTGCAGGCGCTCGACGATCTGCTCGAATGACCCCTTGCCGCCCTTGAACGCGCGCAGGCGGTCGTGTTGCTCGGGAGCACCGTCGAGGCTGACGGTGACCGCGAAGCCATGGGCCTCGAAGAAGTCGGCGTCCGCCTCGGTGAGCAGGGTGCCGTTGGTGGTCACCGAGAACCGGCAGTCCACACCGCGGGCTGCCGCGCGTTCAGCGGCGTAGCGCGTGGTGCTTTGCAAGACCGCACGGTTGGCGAGAGGCTCGCCGCCCATGAAGGCCAGGTTCACCTTGCCGCCGGGTTCGGCCTGGTCGAGCAGCCAGTCCACCGACTGCCGGGCGATGTCGGTCTCCATGTTCCTGGCCTTGCCCCCGAACTCGCCTTGCCCGGCATAGCAGTAGGTGCAGCCCAGGTTGCACTTCTGCGCCACGGCGAGCGAGATCGCATGCGCTGGTGGTGGCGCCAGGGGGGCGTCGTCGATGTAGGGCGCGGCCTGCAGGTCGTGAGCACTCAACAGCCGCGCCAGGCCACTTGAATCGGCAGCCTCGAACACGGCGCGAAAGTCGTCGGCCAGCGGCGGCGGCACCTGGTAGAGGCGGCTGCCATTGACGACCAGCAGCTGCGCACCCCACGCGCCTTCGATCCAGTGGGCATCGCGCAGCCGAGGTCGGGATGACAGGGCAGCCAGGCGCGCTGCATCCGTCGCCTGCGCGGCGTGAGGCTCAGGATTCATCGGCGTCCTTGCCTTGGATGATGAAGCGCAGGTGCTTCTGCCAGGCGCGGAACAAGTCGTCGTAGGACCACAGGCGTGTATCGACGCGGTTGTCGGGGATGTAGGTGCCCGTGCGCTTCTTGGTGAACCACATGTCGCCATGGCTCAGGCCATCCGAACCTGCTTCGACGTTCACGTAGTCCGGCCGGCTGGCTGCCCAGTAGTAGCAGGCGCATTCGCGGTAGTCGTTCTGCCAGGGGGCGCACAGGCCTTGGGTGAGCTCGCCCGGTTGCAACACGCCTGGCGCGACCTCGGCAGTGCCCGGCTTGAAGACCTGGCGCAGGCGCAAAGAGCGGGTGATGGTCTTGATCGGCGCCCCGCTGTAGAGGTCCTGGGTGTCGGCAAACACTTCGGTGCCATCCAGAGGGGGTGTCGTGGTCGAGTACGCCGAGAACACGCACTCGATGAGCTGCCCCTGGTAGGCCATGACGCGTGCGAAGGAGTTGGACCACTCCATGAACGACACGCCGTTCGGGTTGGCCGCGGTCTTCAGCGTTTGCGACGGGGCCTGCTGGGCGGTCGAGTCCGAGCTGGGATAGATCGGGCCGCTGGTCAACACGCCGGTGGGCAGGACGTGGCCGGTGACGGGGTCTTTGATGGTCAGCAGGCGCCGGCCTGCCAGGTCGGCGCAGTCATCTGACTCGATGCCCACCACGAGGTTGTTGTTCTCCACCAGGACGATGCCCTCGAAGGCGCGTCGCCACAGGTTGCGGAAGTCGAACTCCAGGCCGGGGAAACAATTGGAGATCGCGCTGCGCGGCAACACCGACGCCGGGTTGCCGGCCCCGCGGTAATGCAGCTGCGCGGTCAAGTTGTCGGCAGCGATGGTGATCTTGGGTGGCGTGCTCATGATGTCCCCGTGTTGGCCGCGTTGAACTCGCTCAAGGCACGCTGCGCGGCCCTGGTGACCATGTCGATGTGGCGCCGCGTCAGCGCCAGGCTGCGGCCGTCGGCGCCGCGCATCAGGGCGGGCATCTTGCGCAGCGTGGCCGAGCTCAGGTCGCCGATCTCTTCGGGCAGGCGCAGGGCTTGCGCGAACCACGGCAGGCCGCGTGCCGCCAGGCCGGCAAACACCCGCTCATGCAGGGCGCGCAAGGCAAGGTTGTCGGCCAGCGAGGCCGCAGCAATGGGCTCGTACAGCCGCTCGAAGTCGGCACTGTTCTGGCGCACCATCGTGGAGGCCGTGTTCATGCGGCCATTGACCGGATTGCCGTTCATCACCGCGGTGTTCATCAGGCGCACCGTTTCCAGAGCGCGGAACACCAACTCGGCAGCGTCGTCGAGCGACACCGAATCTTCATCCACGGCAGTGCCGAGCAGGATTTGCTCGACCTCGTCCGACACGACGCGTACCGGCAAGGTGTCGGGCGCGTAGGCGGGTGGCCCCGCACCGATCACGGCCTGGGCGCTCAGCACCTGCTCGCCGATGGCGAGCTTCACGGCCACGGTGCCGTCGCATTCGTCGTCGAGATAGCCCCAGCTCTTGTGGAAGCCATCGCCGTTGTCGTCCCAGCCCGCATAGATGCTGCCCGGATTGGTCTCGCCGGGCGCACCAGTGTCGAAGTAGCCCCGCCAACTGCCGCGATCCTTGTCGTACAAGACTTGGGCGTCGGACTTGATCACCGGGTCGTTCTCATATTGATGAGGCCCGATCTGACGCTTCAGCGCCGAGCCGTAGACATGTCCACCCGCGGGCGTGAAGCGCAGGCGGATCTGCGGGAACGCCGCGGTGGGGCGGATGAACTGAACCTGCCCCAGCGGCAGCACCTTGTCGGCCAGGAAGTGCTCGCAGCGGCCTTCCAGGGTGTGCAACTGGTGATCCCGCAGGTTCTGCACGCCGGCGGCGATCTTGTCCTTGGCCTCGCCGGTGCGGCGAAACACCTTGATGTTGCCCACCGCCACGTCCCAGCTCAGGGCCGAGAGCGGCAGCCCCTCGGCGGCCAGCAGGTCGAGCGTGAGCGGCACCAGCTCATCCGGCGCGCTGGCCAGTCGCACGAAGACCTCGAGGAACGGGGCCACGGGCCGGACCAGGTGGTCGGCGTCGCGAAACCGAATCTTCTCGGGCGTGTACACCTCGACGATCTCGCCGCGGGCGGGGTCGACCTTGAAGGACGGGCAGGGGACGATGCGGCGGTAGTCGAGCGGCCGCTCGGGGTCGCGAACCAGATCGAACGCTTCGAGGGGTTCGGCCGCAGCGCCCAGTCGGCCGATGGCCACCGGTGGGAGGATGCGCAGTTCCAGAATGGGCATGACAGGTCTCCTAGACCAAGGCGGGATCGACCGATCCGGACAGGATGGTGTGGGCAAGCTGGCACAGCTTCTCGTCGGCCTCGCGCAAGGCGAACAGGTAGGGCTTGCGCGTCTCGGCGCAGATCGTCAGCAGGCGATCAATCAGCGTTCTGGAAGCCTGCAGCCGGTCCAGGTGCCCCCGCCAGCGGTCAGCCTCGGAGCCAGGGCTGTTGAGGGTGTAGGGCGACTGGAAGGGCGGGCCGGCGAAGCCGTCCTGCGGGTCGTCCGAAACGGGCGAGCTCATCAGCACCTCGGCCAGGGCGCGCAGGTTGTACATCTCGCCAAACGCCGCATTGATGATGGTGCCGCGCGGCGTCATGCGGCCCGCGGAGCGCAAGCCGCCGTACAGGGCAAAGCTGTGGCTCAGGAAGTCCAGCAGCATGCGATAGCGGACGTTTTGCAGGTGCGCCCACAGCTTGGACTCGGGGTGGGTGATGGGCGTGGTCTTGGTGCCGCCTTGCTCCGGCGTTTCGGCGGTGTCCAGCGTGACGTAGGGGTTGACCGCGACCGCGCGCGCCGGTGCCCAGCCGGTGCTGGGGGTGCAGCGACTCAAGCGCTCCTTGCGGTAGGCACTGCGCCACGTGGCGGCACTCATGTCGCCGGGCTTGGCGGCGTCCCATTCGTCGAGTTCGATCTTGCGGCCTTCGAGCACGCCCAGCATCTCGACGTAGACCGCCAGGAAGCGTACGAAATGTGAGGGTTGGTCGCCCGAGGTGGCCTCGCCCTGGGTGGCGACCGCCTTGAGCGAATTCCAGGCATCGTCGCGAGAGGCCAGCGGCACCACCAGAACGTCGGGTGTGTTGGGGATGCCGCTGCGGGTCAGGTTGCCGCGCTGGCCGCCCTGGTAGCCGCGGCCCCACTCCGCCCAGTCGGCCTGGCAGGGCCAGGTATTGGGGTCGAAGGCCGTGTCGGGCAGGAACTTTGGGTCGCGCACGAGCGGGAGCAGCACGTCAAACAGTTCGGCCACGTGGTGCGGGTTGTTCGCTTGCACCGCCACGCGGGCGCGAATCTCGGCGCCCAGCTTGCCGCCGTCCCAGTGCACGGGGGACTCGGCGTAGACATACTTGGCCAGCGAGTCGAGCGTCAGAGGCTCCAGCATGAACGGGAAGGGGTAGAACGGCGTGTCCCAGGGGTAGTCGTCCCGTTCGAGATGCAGCGGCGCGCCGATGAGGCGCAGCACGTTCTGCACCGACATCAGGTGGCCCATCTCTTCCTTGGCGATGCCGAGGATGACCTCCTGCCATTCGCGCACCAGCTCGCCGTAGCCGGGAGGCACCTGCGGCCCGCCCAGGGAGTAGGCGGCGTACAGGTACTGCACCATCAGGCAGTGCTCGATCTCGGCGTCGATGCTGAGCAGGTAGGCCACGTAGTCCCGAGGCGAGAACTCGGGCGGTATTGACGGCGCGGTTGCCGCTGCCTGGACGGCAAAGGCGGCCAGACGCGACCTCCCTCCACCCAGGTGACGCAAGACTTGTTGACGGCGCATGGTTTCTCCTTGGCGACGAGGGTGGACCTCAGGCGGGACAGATGAAGGGGTACTCGCGGTTGTCGATCAGCGGCTTGATGCCGAAGAAGTCGTTCAACACGCTCTCCGCGGCGCAGTAAGCGCCCTCGACCCAGGCCTGGTCGTTGGAGTAGGCCTCGCCGACGATGAAGATGTCGGCGTCCTGCCCGGCAATCAGCTGCGAGGGCTTGCGGATCTTGCGTTGCACATCGGCGATGTCGTAGTGCGGTGCCCACTCGTGGTAGCCGGCATTGAAGGGCGGCAGCGACCAGTCCATGTAGGTGGCTTCGAGCGGCACCGGCACCGCGGAGTAGTCGGCGCCGGGCCCGAAGTGCATCTTGGCCAGGAGCTTGCGCAACATCTTGACCATGGCCGGGGGCACCTTGCGCGGGCCGTCGAGCGGCTGGGTGTCGCGCGACACCGCCACCGTGCGATCGGTGTTCGGCTGCAGCTCCAGCTGCCGCCAGAAGTCGGCGTTGTCTTCGTCGTCGTAGCTGGCCAGGATGCCGTAGACGGGCTTGCCTTTGGTGCTTGTCGCGTTGTTGCCGAAGTACACCACCATGCGGATGGGCGAGTCGGTCACGCTGGGGCCGATGGTGTTGTTGGCGGCAACCGTCTGCAGTGCCTGCACCTGCTTGACCGTCAGCGCTGTGCTGGTTTGCGCCTCGATGGCTTCAACCAGGTCGCCGATGGACGCGTAAGGGTTGAACGCCAGCGTCTTCAGCGCCTTGATGGCCGGGGCCGGGAACTTGCGCTTGGCCAGTTCCGCGATCTCGATGGGCGTGACGCAATAGCCTTCGATCTTGGCGGGGTAGGGCGGTGCGGAGGCCGCAAGGTTCGAGTACCAGTCGGTGTCGAAGAACATGCCCACCTTGTAGGACGGCTGCATGATGGTGGACTCCAGGTACAGGCTGACCTGCTCGTGGTTCAACACGTCCAGCCCGGTCTGATCCTGATAGCGGGTAGCCTGGGCGACTTGTTCGATGGGGGCTCGGCCCATGGCCAGCCAGGCTGCATCGGCCTGCCTCGTGGCGCTGGGCTTGTCCGGGTTGGCGCGCGTGGCCAGCGTGAAGGCGGCCTTGCCGTCTTTCCAGAGGATGGAGTGCAGGCGCGTGTTGGGCTGGTAGTTGAAGACCACGCCCTTGGCCTTGGCGAGCTTCTGGATGCGGTCGAACAGGGCATTGAACATGCCCGAGAAACCCGTCGTGAGGGTGCGGTACTGCGTACCCGGCGAGAACTCGTTGTTGATGTTCATCGACACGCCGGCGTGGGTGTTGATGACGTTGGAGCTGTAGCCGTTGCCGTCGGCTGCGTACTCGAAACCTTCAGAGCCCAACTGGTCGTACAGCAGGTTCCAGTAGCCGATGTCGCGCAGCCGGTCGCCCTGCTGGAAGACGTAGCCGTCGGACTGCCGGCGCTCGATGACACCCGTGGTGTAGAAGTTGCACCAGTCCTTGCGCGTCCAGTTGGCGCCCAACGTCTGCGGCACCAGGTCTTGCAGCACCGAGAACCCGTTGTCCGGGCTGACGCTGGCCGCGTAATTGGCCGCGGCGTACGGGGCCGGGTTGTTGCTGCCGACGTCGTTCAGGTAGAAGTTGCGGGTGCGAAGGCTGTAGAGCTGGTTGTCCGTCACGTTGAAGGGCACGCTGAACTTGTCCAAGCCCAGTTCGTGGATGACCGTGGTGACCAGCCTGTGCCCAGGCGTCGTGCCGCCGTTGGGCTTGGGGAACTGCGGCGTGGGCGTGGACTCCCAGTGGGAATAGCGCATGCCGCCCAACTCCACGTACGAGTTGTCGCGGTTGTTCTGGTAGTGCCAGGTGCAGATGCGCGCACCGGCGGCGCGCGTGCCGGGGTTGGCGGCGTTGAAGTCGTACTGGCCCCAGTCGTACAGCTCGAGCACATCGCCGCGCTTGAGCTGGCGTGCGGCGAACTTCGAACTCACCGGCTGGCCTTCCAGCAAGCGCCATGGGGTGTACCGGCCGGACGCACCGGCACCGAATATGGTGTTGGTCTTCTTGGTCATGGTGGCGGGGGGGGTTGGTGGTGGGGGAGGCGGGAGAGGTGGGAGAGGTGGGAGAGGTGCCGGGCGGGTGTCACTCGCTGCCCAGGCGTTTCATTTGCCCGGCGAGGTCGGTCGCTGGAATGACGACCTCCACCAGCACCGGGCGGCCCTTGACCTGCCAGATCTGCGGCAGGCAGGCCTTCAGGTCGGACACGGTTTCGAGGCGGAATCCTTCGGCGCCGTAGGCCTTGGCCAGCGCCAGGTAGTCCCACTTGGGGAGGATGTCGAAGGTGTCGAACTTGCCCGTCTGGAAGGCGCTCATGTCCACGTACACCTGCTCGATGGCGTAGACCTGGTTGCTCATCACGAAGATGACGCCGTTGAGCTTGTACTTGGCCAGGGTGCTGATGGCCTGGCAAACCATCATCACGCTGCCATCGCCCGCCACCGCCCAGGCGCGTTTGCGGCTGCCCAATTGAGCGCCGCTGGCCGCTCCGGTCTCGAAGCCCACGCACTGCCAGGCGGCCGAGGCCATGAAGCTGCCTTGACGCATGCCGTAGGCGTTCGTGGCCACGTACATGGCGCTGCTGACGCCCAGCGGCATGACGATGTCATCCAGGTGGCCGGCGTCGGCCAGGAACTTCATCGAGTGCTGGAAGAAGCGATTGAAGGTGATGACCTCGGGTTGCTTGTCGAACTTCGGGTCCGAGTTGCTCTTCCAGGGCTCGGGGTAGGCCGGCTGCGGCGGAGCGACGGCCTTGCTGGGGTAGGCCTTGCTGCCCTTGAATTTCTTGACCAGCGCCTGCATGAATTCCTTCATCACCACGTCGGGGTACTTGAAATAGCCCGCGCGCACGCCCTGCGCCGTGGCCAGGACCATGTTGGCGTACTGCTTCTCGATGAAGATCAGGTAGTCGTCGGTGATGAAGGTGCCCAGGCACAGCACGCAGTCGGCGCCCAGGACTGCGTCGATCACGCTCGGGATGGAGGCTTCGTCCGAATACGTGCCCAGGAACTTGGGGCCGCCTTCGTCCAGCACTGTCTTGCCCAGGGAGGTGGTGGTGTAGACGAACCCGCTCGAGTCGATGAGCTGCTGCAATAGGCCGCTCAGGCCAAAGCGCAGCACCTCTTCGCCGGCCAGGATGACGGGCCTCTTGGCTGCTGTGACCATGCTCCATGCCTGATCGACCGCGTTCTTCAGTGCGTCGGGCGGGCCGGTGAGTTCGCGCGCCTTCAGAGGCGTCTTCGGCGGGCGGGCGCAGGGCTGGCCCCACACTTCCTTGTAGCAGGCGATGTAGACCGGTCGGCTGTGCGTCAGCGCCTCGACGATCAGGTTGTCTATGGCCTCGGCCGCGCCCACATTCGTGCTCAGCGTGAGGGCTGCCACCGTCACGTTCTCGAACACGTTCTGGTCGGCACGCAGGTCACCCGTGGAATGGTGGAAGGTGACGCCGTACATGTCGGTGATGTTTAGCGCATCGGATCCCGGCGTTGCGCTGATGACGATCACCGGGCTGCGCTCCACATACGCCCCGGCAATGGCGTTCAGCGCGCTGAAGGTGCTGACGCCGTACTGGAGCGAAACCGCGGCCAGCCCTCGCGTGCGTGCATAGGCATCGGCGGCATAGGCGGCGTCCAACTCGTTGGCGGCGCCGATGGTGGTGATGCCGGGGAAATGCTCAAGCGCCTGGGTGAAGTGCTTGACGTAGTCGCCGGGGATCTGAAAGACCTCGGTCACACCCAACTGCTTCAGACGCGCGAGCAGGTGATCGGCCACTGTGAAAGTGACAGCCGCCATGCTGATTTCTCCCTGCCCCGCGAAACACAGCAACGGCGGTGGCCATGTGGGCTGGCCTTTCTCGCCTTCCTGACTGCACAGTACTGGGGCCTCCGCTTGTGGCGGGTGGGTTCCCACTGGTCCGCGGGTGAAGAGTGACGATGCTCCAGGCTGGGATGGTCAGACCACCCAGCCAGAGCAATCGCGTGTCGTCGCAACTAGCAACCCATGGGCCAGCGCTTTGGCTGGCATGCCAACGTGTGGCGGCTGCTGCGCATCTCTTCAACCATGCGGACGCACGCAGTCTTGCGAACAACGATGACGGCTGCAATCGCCATCGATCAGCGAGGTGGGCACCATCTCATCAGACTTGAGGATGCTCGGAGCGCTTGGCAGGCCAGATTCCGTCAGGTGAAAGACGAACGCACTTACCCGCTTGTGGGGGGGCTGTACGTGCAAGCGGCCACCGTGCCGGCGGCCGTTGAATGCACCAACCTGTTCCCGTTCTTCCATCGGTTCCTGCGCCGGCAGGAAGACGGCTCTCCTCCATGTCTCCACCCTCGTGAATTCCTGCTGTTGTGGGAAATCCGCTCTTTCCAAGCCATGTCGCCTTTGAAATTCCTTGGCTCATAGGAGCGTTGTCGACCCATGAAGCTTTGACGATCGAAACTTCGTAGGGAGGTAGGAACGCACATGAACATTCCCCTCACGTCCATGCTTGAGGCCGGCATTGCGATTCGAATGCTGCGCAAGGGCGCCGGCATTCGCATCGATGACTTCGCCATGACCGCGGTTGTGAGCAAGCAGTTCATGACCGACCTGGAGAATGGCAAGCCGGCCGTGCAGATGGGCAAGGTGCTGCTGATGCTGCAGCGTCTCAGGATCAAAGTCGGCCTAGAACTGCCGACGGCTGACGTCCCGGCTTTTCAACTGGAGCTCAATAAGGTGCGGGCGCGCCGCGCGATACTTTTGAAGGTTGCATTGGATGCCGCTCCGTTGCAGACCGCCGCACTCGAGGTCCAGAACATGACCTGTGGGCTGTGCCCGGTCACGGTGAAGAAGTCGCTGGAGCGTGTGGCCGGCGTAAGGCAGGCCCGGATGGACTTTGCGAAGAAGACGGCCATCGTGACGTTCGATGCCGACAAGACGAACGCGACGGCACTGGTCAAGGCCACGACGGACGCGGGTTACCCCTCGACGGTTCACAAATGACTACGACCGCACCCAGCTTGGGCTCGGTACTGACCTGCCCCGAATGCGGCCACGCGAAGCACGAGGTTATGCCGACGAACGCCTGCCAATTTTTCTACGAGTGCGAGCGCTGCAAGGCTGTGCTGCGGCCGAAGGCCGGCGACTTCTGCGTGTTCTGCTCATTCGGCTCAGTCAAGTGCCCGTCGATGCAGATGCAGCACGGCCCCCCAAGTTGCGGCGCTTGAAAGCTTCCAACGGTGCAGCAGCAAGCGGGGGTAGGCATCTGCAAGGCCGTTCGCTGCGTCTCAAGCCGCAGCGTTAGACTTGGAGCACTCATGCTCAGCCGACGCCTCCATCGCCTGACGACCATCTTCTTCGTGGTGCTGTCGCTGCTGTTCTCACAGCTGGCACTGGCGAGCTACGTCTGCCCGCAACAGGCAAACCCGGCTGGGATGGCGGAAATGATGGCGGCCGGCATGCCCTGCGAAGGCATGGACGTGGACCAACCCGGGCTGTGCGCAGAGCACTCATCCAGCGCTGCGAAAACCTTCGAGACCGCCAAGGTTCCGGCGGTGTCGCTGCCCATGGTGGTGCAGGTCCTGGAGCTGCCGCTGGTGCTCGAAGCCCTCGAGGCGGCAACCGTCCCTGCTGCGGCCACGCCCGAGGCCCAGCCGCCTCCGGACCCAATCTTTCTTTCCACGCTCAGACTCCGAGTCTGACCAGCTCCGTCGACTGACAGGCGCCGGTGCGGCATGTCCGCATACCGGCAAAACCGTCGCTCGTCCGCGGAGTTTTCATGCCATCACCACGTTTGCTGCGAGCAGTCGCCACAGCTGCCGCATTGCTGCCGGTCCTGTGCTGGGCAGCACCTCTCACGTTTGACCAAGCTCTCGAGCTGGCCGTCCAGCGTTCCGAGTCCACCCACGCAGCCCGCGCCGGTGCGGCCAGTGCCGCCGAGGCTGCTCGTGCCGCCGGCCAACTACCCGACCCGGTCTTGCGCGCAGGTGTAGACAACCTGCCCATCTCCGGCGCTGACCGGTTCAGCTCGCGGGACTCGATGACGATGAAGCGCGTCGGTATCAGCCAGGAATGGCTGTCTGCCGAAAAGCGCGCCGCGCGACAGGCGGCTGCTGACGCGATGGCTGGGCGGGAGGCTGCTGCTGTGTATTCCACTGCAGCTGAAGTCCGCCTCCAGGCTGCACTTGCCTATCTCGACGCTTGGTTCACCGGCGAGGCGCTCAAGCTCACGGCGCTGACGGAGCATCACGCCCATGAGGAGCTTGAGGCTGCTCGCGCTAGGCTGTCCTCCGCGACCGGCAATAGCCAGGAAGTCCTTGCGCTGACCGGTGCCCGCGGCGTCGCTGAGGACGAGACCGCCGAGGTCCGACAGCAGCAGGCCACTGCGCGGGCCGCGTTGGAACGCTGGGTGGGCGCCCAAGCCGAGGACCTTGCCGCACCAGCGGGCCTCCCGATACCGGACGAGCAGGCCTATGTGGCCAGCCATCCCTCTGTGGTTGCCGCCCAGCTGGACGCCGAGTTGGCCCGCAAGGAAGCAGACCAGGCGCGGACTAGCCGCAATCCGAACTGGTCGTGGGAGGTCAGTTACGGCCAGCGCGCCGGCTACCCCGACATGGTCTCCGTCGGCGTCAGCATCCCGCTGACCGTCGCGCCGGCACGGCGCCAGGACCGCGACATCGCTTCCAAGCAGGCGCTGACCGAGAAGACGGCAGCCGCATTGGCTGAAGCCACGCGCATGGCCACCGGCGAGTACCGAGCCCTCGCCAGCGACGCGAAGCACCTCAACGACCGCATCGAGCGCTACCGGGCATCGGTGACGGTCGCAGCGCAACAGCGCACGGTCGCAGCCATGGCTGCCTACCGCTCGAACCAGATGCCTCTCATGACGTTGTTCGAGGCTCGCCATGCCGAGGTCGAAGCGCAGCGAAAGCTGCTCTCCCTCCAGCGCGAGCTGGCCAAGACCCAGGCCCAGCTCGCCCTCAAGCCCATTTTCGAAGGAGCCGCCCGATGAAGCGCGCAAGTCTTGTCGCCGCGCTTGTTGCAGGCGGCGCACTGCTGGCCGTCGGCGGGTACTACGCCGGCCGTTCGAGCCAGCCCGCCGCATCCGCGCCGGATGCTGCCACGGCTGCAGCAGAGCGCAAGCCGCTCTACTGGCACGACCCCATGGTCCCGGGACCACGCTTCGACAAGCCGGGGAAGTCGCCGTTCATGGACATGCAGCTCGTGCCCGTCTACGCTGATGAGGCGGGTGACAGCGGCGTCAAAGTCAGCCCGACGGTGCAGCAGAACCTTGGTGTACGGACTGCGGTCGTAAAGAAGACCGACGTGTCCTCGTCGTTCGACGCGGTGGGTGCGGTTCAGTTCGACGAGCGGCTCAGCGTCTCCGTCCAAGCCCGCGTTGCCGGCTACATCGAGCGCTTGGCCGTTCGCGCGCCGATGGAGCGGGTTCGCAAAGGCCAAGCCCTGGCCGCCGTTTTCGCGCCCGAATGGCTCGGACCGCAGAACGAGTTGCTGGCGCTCAAGCGCGCTGGCGTCGCTCCGGACTTGATTTCGGCGACGCGTGACCGCCTGCGCGCCATGTCCATTCCTGAGACGCTCATCCGCCAAAGCGAGGAGACAGGTACTGCGCAAGCCAGGTTCACGCTCAGCGCGCCCTCCGAAGGAGTGGTGGTAGAGCTGGGTGTGCGGGAAGGCGTCGCCATCTCGCCCGGCATGACGCTCTTTCGCATCGCCGGCCTTGAGAAGGTCTGGGCCGTGGCCGAAGTTCCGGAAGCCCGAGCCGTGCGTCTGGTGCGAGGCCAGAAGGTCAAGGCGGCACTGCAGGTCGACGCTTCGCAGACCTTTAACGGCGAGCTTGCAGAAATCCTTCCCCAGGTCAGTGCGAATACGCGCACGCTGCAGGCCCGCTTCGAAGTGGACAACCGGTCTGGCAAGTTGACGCCGGGGATGCTGCTGCGCCTGCAGGTTGCTGGGGCTACGAAGTCCCGTTTGGTCGTGCCTTCTGAAGCCGTCATCCGGACAGGCACGCGGGCGGTGGCCATCGTGCGCAAGAACGGCAATGCGTTCGAGCCGCACGAGGTGAAGCTCGGTGCGGACCTGGGCGACCAGTTGGAGGTGCTCGACGGCCTTCGCGAAGGCGATGAGGTCGTCACCAGCGGCCAGTTCCTCATCGACTCAGAGGCCCGGCTGAAGTCTGTGCTCGGTGCTATGGGCGCTGCGCAACCCGCAGCTGAACCAGCGATGGCGGGGCCTTCCGTCTACAGCGCCGAGGGAAAGGTCGAGAGCGTCAATGCGGACGGCCTCACCATCAGCCACAGCCCCGT
The DNA here is from genome assembly GCA_016195825.1 of Burkholderiales bacterium. Taxonomy (GTDB): domain Bacteria; phylum Pseudomonadota; class Gammaproteobacteria; order Burkholderiales; family Burkholderiaceae_C; genus Pelomonas. The sequence continues at coordinate 103,481 of JACPYV010000004.1, forward strand.
GCCGGAGCTGAAGTGGCCCGCCATGACGATGGACTTTCGCAGGGCCGACTCCAAGGCATTTGCTGACGTGAAGGCTGGCGATTCGGTGCACTTCGAGTTCAAGAAGCAGGGCGACGGCTACGAGCTGGTCTCCGTCCAGCGGATGAGAGGTTCCAAGTGATAGCCGCGCTCATTCGATGGGCGGTCACGAACCGCATCCTCGTCCTCATCGCTACGGCCTTCCTGATCATTGCGGGTATGTGGTCAGTGGCGCGGACGCCTGTGGACGCGCTCCCGGACCTTTCGGACACCCAGGTCATCGTGCGCACCACCTACCCGGGCAAGCCGCCCCAGTTGGTTGAGGACCTGGTGACCTACCCGCTGACGACCACCATGCTCAGCGTGCCCGGCGCCAAGACCGTCCGGGGCTACAGCTTCTTCGGCGACTCGTTCGTCTACATCCTCTTTGACGACAAGACCGACCCTTACTGGGCTCGGTCGCGCGTTGTCGAGTACCTGAACCAGGTGCAAGGGCGCCTGCCTGCCGGCGCGACGGCAGTGCTCGGGCCTGATGCGACTGGCGTCGGTTGGGTGTACGAATACGCGCTCGTCGACCGCACTGGCAACAGTGACATCGGCCAGCTCCGTGCCCTCAACGACTGGTTCCTGAAGTTCGAGCTGAAGACCGTGCCGGATGTGTCCGAGGTTGCCAGCATCGGCGGCATGGCGCGCCAGTACCAGGTGGTGCTGGACCCTGACCGCATGCGGGCGCTTGGCATCACGCAGGGGAAGGTCGTCGAGGCCTTGCGGAATGCAAACCAGTCGTCGGGCGGCTCCGTCCTGGAGATGGCCGAGACCGAGTACATGATCCGTTCCCGCGGCTTCCTGAAGTCGCTCGACGACTTTCGCACCGTTCCCTTGAGCGTTGCCGGAGCAACGCCCGTCTTGCTGCGCGACGTTGCGACGGTCCAGGTCGGCCCCGAGATGCGTCGCGGAATCGCTGAGCTGAATGGCGAGGGCGAGGTCACGGGTGGCGTGGTCGTCATGCGCTCAGGCAAGAACGCCCGCACGACCATCGCTGCGATCAAGGCGAAGCTGGAAGCGCTCAAGTCCAGCCTGCCTAAGGGCGTTGAGGTGATCGAGACCTACGACCGCTCGAAGCTCATTGACCGCGCAGTGGACAACTTGCGGGTGAAGCTCATCGAAGAGTTCATCGTTGTTGCGGTGGTCTGTGCTGTGTTCCTGTTCCATCTGCGCTCGGCGTTGGTCGCGGTGGTGACGTTGCCGGTTGGCGTGCTCACCGCCTTCATCGTGATGCACTGGCAGGGCGTCAGCGCAAACATCTTGTCGCTGGGTGGCGTGGCCATCGCGCTCGGCGCGATGGTCGACGCATCGGTCGTCCTTGTCGAGGCGGTACACAAGCATCTCGAACACTTCGAGGAGAAGCGCGGACGCCGGCCGACTTCGGTCCAGCGGTGGGAACTGGTCGCACAAGCGTCGACGGAGGTGGGCCCTGCGCTGTTCTTCTCGCTGCTGGTCATCACGTTGTCGTTCCTGCCGGTCTTCACGCTTGAAGCCCAGGAGGGGAGGCTGTTCTCGCCACTGGCGTTTACCAAGACGTACGCGATGGCTGCTGCTGCCGGGCTCTCGGTCACGCTGGTGCCGGTGCTGATGGGCTACCTCATCCGTGGTCGTATCCCCAAGGAGACGGCCAACCCGCTAAACCGGTTCCTCATCGTCATCTACCGACCGGCGCTGGAAGCGGTGCTGCGCTTTCCCAAGGCCACGCTGGCCATCGCAGCGCTCGTGCTCGCCGTGACCGCCTTCCCAGCCATGCGCCTGGGCGGCGAGTTCATGCCGCCGCTGGATGAAGGTGACCTGCTGTACATGCCTTCGGCATTGCCTGGCATCTCCGTGTCGAAAGCGTCAGAGCTGCTTCAACAGACGGATCGGCTCATCAAGACCGTGCCGGAGGTCGAGCGGGTGTTCGGCAAGGCGGGCCGGGCCGACACCGCCACAGACCCTGCGCCGCTCGAGATGTTCGAGACGACGATCCAGTTCAAGCCGCGCGACCAGTGGCGTGCGGGCATGACGCCGGACAAGCTTGTCGACGAACTCGACCGTGTCGTCAAAGTGCCTGGCCTGTCGAACGTTTGGGTGCCGCCCATCCGCAACCGCATCGACATGCTGGCTACCGGCATCAAGAGTGCGGTGGGCGTGAAGGTCGCCGGCGCTGACCTGGCGACCATCGACCGACTCGCGACGCAGATTGAGTCGGCGGTGAAGAGTGTTCCGGGGGTGTCTTCCGCCTTGGCGGAGCGCTTGACCGGCGGCCGGTATGTCGACGTGGACGTTGATCGCGCCGCAGCGGCCCGTTTCGGACTTTCCGTGGCCGATGTCCAGGCCGTGGTGTCCACCGCCATCGGTGGTGACAACGTCGGTGAGGTCATCCAAGGCCGCGAACGCTTTCCCATCAACGTGCGCTACCCCCGCGAGGCACGCGACTCGCTGGAGCGCCTGCGCCAGTTGCCCTTCGTGACCGAGAAAGGTGCGACGGTGCTGCTTCAGGATGTGACCCGCATCTCTATCGAGGAGGGGCCGCCCATGATCCGAAGCGAAAACGCGCGTCTTTCGGGCTGGGTGTACGTGGACGTGCGCGGCCGCGACCTTTGGTCTGTCGTTCAGGAGATGCAGCAGGTCGTCAGCAAGCAGGTGGCGTTGCCGGCCGGCTACGCCGTCTCCTGGTCGGGGCAGTTCGAGTATCTGGAGCGAGCGACTGAGCGGCTGAAGGTGGTGGTGCCTGTCACGCTGGCCATCATCTTCGTGCTGCTCTACCTGCTGTTCCGTTCGGCGGGAGACGCGGCGCTGGTCATGGCTGCGGTCCCGTTTTCACTGGTGGGCGGGTTCTGGCTCATCTGGGTGTTGGGGCACGCCATCTCCGTGGCGACAGCGGTGGGATTCATCGCCTTGGCCGGGTTGGCCGCGGAGTTCGGGGTTGTGATGCTGGTTTACCTGCAGAACGCCTGGAAGCAGCGCCTTGAAGCCGGGGAGCCAGATAGTGAAGAGACGTTGCTGGCTGCCATCCGCGAAGGGGCCGTGCTGCGGGTACGCCCTAAAGCGATGACAGTAGCAGTTGTGATGGCGGGCTTGCTACCCATCCTGTTCGGACATGGCACCGGGTCAGAGGTCATGACGCGCATCGCGGCCCCCATAGTCGGAGGCATGGTGACGGCGCCGCTGCTGAGCATGCTGGTCATTCCAGCCGCCTGGTATCTCCGCCGTAGGCGGGGCTTCAAGCCACTGCCGAGCAGCGTCTGACCCTTGCCGCTCTTTCCGAACTCGCTTCGAGGTGAGCGGCAGGCCGCGGGCTAGATGACCGCAGTGCACTGGCAGTCAGAGAGCTTCTCAATGATCATGCCCCGCCCATCTTGGGCTGGGATGCGGGCCACCGCTGCGGCAGGTCGCTGCCCTTCCGTCCGGCACCCGTGCCCGGCCTCGTGCCTGGCCCTTACAGGCGATCGCTCGGGCCAGGCGAAAGAGGCTTGACCTGCTTCACCCTTGAGTCGGCAGCGGGCAGCGGCGACAAAGCCATCACGGCTTGGTAAACCAGCAAGGAGGCGTGAGCGTCGTTGGCGGCGTACTGCAGCTGCTGCGGACTCAGCTGTTTGGCTGCCCAGTTGGACGTGGTGACCTTCTTCGATTTCGGGAACCGCAGTCCTAGAACGATCGCCACGGCGGCCTTCAGCCCGACGTCCTGCGTGAAGCCAAGGCGGCGAACCAGGCGAGAGACGTCGGCTGTTCCGGCCAGCTCCACACCCAATTTCCTAAAAAGCGGCACTCGATCAGACGCGAGGCCAAATCCGACCTTCAGCACGGCCTCAGACTCCAGCATCGCCCGCAAGAATTCTGCGGTTTCGGGCACCTCGGTATGAACGATGAAGGCCCGCTCGGCAGTCGCGAACTGCACGATGTGAGGGCCAGTCTGTTCGCCACCGGCGACGAACTGCGGCTTGCTTTCCGTGTCGAAGCCGACGTGGCCCGACGCGCGGAGTTCACGCGCTGCCGCCTCGCACTGTTGCAGATCACCAAGCACATGGATCCGATCGAGCGGCAGTTGCCGGTACAACGGCAGGGCGGCAATTTGTTCGCTGGTGGGCCTCTCCATCGGTTCAGTATGCACGGGGTACAAATTCTGGGCGGCCGAACCACCGCCCGATGCCGTCCAGGCGGGGATTCCATTTCTGTCGGCGAGCCTCAACCTCCGCCAACCGCCTGCTTCACGCGCCGCACCGCTCTTGAGCTGCAAGGACTGGGTCGATCTGGAAAAGCCGTCCTCGCTTGAACAGATGTTGGCGCCCCCAAGCAAGACGCTGGGATCGGTCGGATCGTTGCTCAACGAGCCTCGCACACAGAAATACGGACAGGCCCCCACGGGGCCGACGTCAAGTCTGCAAACCGAAACTCGCAGCCACGCGGTTGAGGATCGCATCGAGCGTGGCATTTATCTTTAGGCTCTTGGGGTCAGGAGGCGATTCGGCCGGGAATTCTTGGAGGAAGCGGCGAAGCGCCACTTCCACGCGACCTGCAATTGCGACTGATGTCTGGTCGCTGAGCAACTGCGACAGGCGCAGGATATCGAGGCCGTGCTTTCTGATGCTGTCCGCGTCGATCCGCTCGCCTTGCTTCCGCCGGTCTGTCATGTCCACCCAGGCCGCAGCCTTAAGTGGTATCAGACGCGTCTCATTCACCCACGCAAGCCCGTCGCGCACTACACGATCAGCGAGGATGAACGAGTAAAACTCATCGTCAAGAAGAATGGCCGACAAGCTGGAAAGATCCTCGTCCAGCGGGATAGGCGTCAAGTGTCCCTCGGCGATCGGCCGCAGCGCGTCGGGTGCACGCGCGAAAAGTTCGACCATCACGGGGAACGATTCGTCCTTCGGCTTGATGAATCGAAAGAACCCCCGCTTGCCGGTCTCGCTGACCTGCCGAATCTGATACCCGCCGCGGTTGACGAAGTCCCAAAACGCTCGGCCAAAGTCGACGGTCAAGGCTTCGACGATGAGAACTACGTCGAGGTCCTTCGTGGCTCTGAACGCGAGCCCCTGATCGGCCATGGTGAGACTCGCGGCAGTTCCGCCAATCAGCACGTATTGATCGGTCCAGGCCGCAAACGACTGGGTGAAAGTTTCAAGGCCCCTCATCATCGAATAGTTCCTTCAAGTGCCCGCACGGCCAGGCGCACGCGCTCATTGAGCGAATCTCTCAAGCTCGCGACAAGCGACAGCGGGTCGACAAGGTCGCCGGCATCGATGGTTGTGCTGTAGCTCCAAACTTGCACTTCGAATGTGCCAGGCTCCGGACGGATGAGGGCATAGCGTGGGTCAGTGCCAGGCCAGTGGTCACGGTGGATTGCGACGGTTCGATGCTCTGGCTCGTTGAGCATCGTCTGTTTGGCCAGCGCCGTCTCGCCAGCTTGGCGAGCGAAGCGAACAACGGTCGGGGGTAGCGCTCGAACCCAGCGGGTTCGCAGCACTGGGCTTCTCACGTACGGTTTGGCGGCCTCCCATATCTTTGCCGTCGTGTCCTGTTTGAATCGCAGGTGAACGGCTCGTCCGATCTTCTCGACGTCTGCAAGGCCGAGTTCGACGAGCTCATTGGCAGCCCGAGAACCGCTCATCTTTGTGTAGCCCAGCTTTTCAGCGGCCGGTGCCACATGCCAGTTGGCTTGGCTCGCGACCGTTGTCATCCGATCCATCAGATGGCTGAACAAGAGTGCTTGAGTCGCCGGCATCATCTGCGGCAAGGAACTGTTTTCGGCCTGACGCCGAAAGTGTTCTCGCAGGTCGATGCCCAGGTCTGGCAGATAGAGCTGGTTCCCTGGCACTACAAAGGGCACCTTCTGTTCAATGAGGCGCCGCCTGTCAGCCGAGTCAATGGCCGACGTGGCGTACAGCGTGAGGTTGCCAAGAGCCCGTATCTTCCGAATGCGTGACGCAACCTCCGCCGGGGTAAGTGCACCCTGCTCTTTCAGTACTGCCATCGTCACCGGCAGCCCAAACAGCTTGATCTGCAGGAGATCGAAACTGTCGGTGATGAAGAACGGCAAGCCAGAGGGCGGAAGAGGTAGCAACGCGCTCGGCGCCTCCCCTAGCGCTTCCAGCAAATACAGCTGAGCTTGGTGGGCGAGTTGAAGGGTGTCGTGCATCATCACCATTTTGGCAACATCAGTTCGCACCGTAACATAACAATTGTTATCATGCAAACTCGTGTTACCAATCATGGGCGGCAGCAGCGAGAAGGTCGTTCGACCCCGCCAGCGAATATCTTCACGCCCGCTTGTTCGCGAACTGGATGACGTTCGAGTTGCCCAACAAAAGGTCGATCCGGTCACCTAGCTTGACCCAGGCTTCACGTTTCTCGGCCGCATAGTCGTGATGCAGATAGGCTCGACGAACGCGCCCTCTGGCAAGCACATGGTTTTGGCAGCGATCAATCAGATCGAGTGACGCACCCAGTTGCTGCGTCATCGTCGCGCCCGTACGCCGCAAATCGTGCGGCGTCCACTCGCCAGTCTTGCCCCCGGACAAGACGAGCGAGTTGTCATGCTTGCGGTGCTTCAGCGGCCCGGAGCGCTTCTTGAATTGGGTCTGGCGATCGCCGATCTGCTTCGACACGGACTTGTTGCACACATGCTGCGCGGGCGCTGGGGCTACAGAAAGCAACGCTTTGCACCCCTTGCGCGCCACAAGCCAGATCGAGGGTCAACCGACCGAATTCGACCGGGATTCCTCGGACGCCCATGCTTCGCGGGTGTTCTTACACCGCCTCGCTGCCAAGCGGATGCTGCGCCAGGTCCGCATTGAAGGGCCAGCTGATCGAGCACGCACCAGGCAAAGCGGCCATCGACTCTCGACGGGTCTGTAGGCAGCGCCAGTCCTCGCATTGCAGCAAGCGCAACATGCCCGCGCAGTAGCGGATGATCACCGCCATGAGAACTGCCTTCCATCTCGCCTACAACGTCGTCGACCTGGACGCGTCGCGCGCTTTCTACGGCGGCCTGCTGGGCTGCGCCGAGGGGCGCTGCACCGAGACGTGGGTCGATTTCGACTTCTTTGGCCACCAGATCTCGCTGCATCTTGGCGAGCCGTTCGCGGTCGCCAACACCGGGCGCGTTGGCGAGCATCAGGTGCCCATGCCGCATCTCGGGCTCGTGATGGACATCGTGGACTGGCGTGCGCTTGCGGATCGACTCACATCGCTCGGCCTGGCGTTCGTGATTCCTCCCAGCCTGCGCTTTGCGGGCGAGCCAGGTGAGCAGGCCACCATGTTCTTTCTGGACCCCAGCGGCAATCCCATCGAGATCAAGGGATTCGCGGACTTCGACAAGGTCTATGCAAAGTGAAGTCCGTGCTGCCATTCATCGCGGCGCGCGACGCTGACTTTGCCACCGAGTGGCTCGCCGCACTGCAGGCGGCTATGCCCGGCGAGACCGTCGTGCCGCTGGCGCTGCTGGACGATGCCGAGCGGGCCCAGTGCACGGTCGCCGTCGTGGCAAATCCGCAGCCGCAGGATCTGCGCAGCCTGCCGCAGCTTCGATGGGTGCACAGCGTCTGGGCCGGTGTCGAGCGCATGCTGGCGGATTCGGGCGACACGGACCTGAAGATCGTGCGGCTGGTCGACCCGCAACTGGCCGACACGATGGCAGAAGCGGTGCTGGCGTGGACGCTCTACCTCCACCGCGACATGCCGCGCTACCTGCGCCAGCAGCGGGAGCGCTTGTGGCGTCCCCACGACTATGTGCGTCCGCAGGACAAGACGGTCGGGCTGCTCGGCCTGGGCGCTCTGGGCGAGGCGGCGGCACGCCGCCTCGTCATGGCAGGTTTCGACGTGCAGGGCTGGAGCCGTACACCGCGCACTCTGGCGGGGGTGACGTGCCATGCCGGCGATCAAGGGCTGACCCAAATGCTCGCGCGCACCGACATCCTAGTTTGCCTGCTGCCGCTCACGGCGCAGACCCAGGGGCTGCTGAGCGACTCGACTTTCGGGCGGTTGACTCGCCCGGCTGCACTCATCAACTTCGCCAGAGGTGCGGTCGTCGATGACGAGGCGCTTCGGCGCGCGCTCGATCACGGCGTGCTCAGCCATGCCGTGCTGGACGTGTTCGCGACGGAGCCCTTGCCGGTCGACAGCTGGCATTGGTCGCACCCGTCCGTGACGGTGCTGCCGCATATCAGCGCGCCAACCAACCGAATGACTGCTGCGGCCATCGTGGCAGCCAACGTTGCCGCCTATCGCCGAGATGGGGTGATTCCTGTGCACGTGGACCGCAGCCGGGGCTATTGAGGCCCGTGCGGGACGCGGCGAAAGATGCCGCTAATGGGCGTCAGCTCTCAATCCGCGTCGCCGAGGGTGGGTGCCAGCTCAAATGATGGCGGCCAGGCAACACTGCTCCGCAGTGGCGCTGCGCGGCCAAGGGGCACTGATGTCGTCTTTCTTGGCAACGGCTGACGCAGCCGAAGGGTTCGTGGATCTCAAGGCTTTCGTTGTGGTCCTATGCTTCGACGCTGATCGACGATCGCAGCCTGGCAATGCAACTTGCCACAGTGGGCTTCGACCTTGAGATTTTCCGTTCAACCGTGGTGGAGCGATATTGAAACAACAGCTGATTGGGTTCTTGCTGGCCCTGGCGGTCACGGCGCAGGGCGCCGCGGCGGCTCCGGACCTGGACTACCCGCCACCTCTGAAGCCGGCGGTGCAGGAAGCCAAGGCAGCCCATCTGGCTGCGGAACTTCTTTCGCGCTACCACTACAAGGCTGTGCCGCTTGACGATGCCTTGTCGAGCAAGATGTTCGACCAGTACCTGAGAACGCTCGACCCCGAGAAGATCTACTTCCTGCAATCGGACATCGACCGCTTTGCCGTCGAACGCAACCGGCTTGACGACGCGATCCTGACCGAGGATTTGCGCGTGCCGTTCGAGATGTTTAACCTGTACGAGCGTCGGGCCGTCGAGCGAATGGCCTATGCCCGCAGCCTGTTGCACAAGGGATTCGATTTCACGAGCGACGAAACGCTGATGATCGATCGCAAAGACCAGGCTTGGCCTGCGACCGAGGCGGATTCGCTTGACCTGTGGCGCAAGCGTGTGAAGAACGACTGGTTGCGGCTCAAGCTCGCTGGCCAGGACGACGCGGCCATCGCAAAGGTCCTCGACAAGCGCTACGACAGCGCCTCCAAGCGCCTGGGCAAGATCACGGGCGCCGACGCCTTCGAGGCGTTCATGAATGCCTACACGACGGCGATCGAGCCCCATACCAACTATCTGGGGCCGCGCGCCGCGGCCAACTTCGACATCGCGATGCGGTTGTCGCTGGCGGGCATTGGTGCCGTTTTGGTGGACATCGATGGCTACGCCACCATCCGCGAATTGGTCGCGGGCGGGCCGGCGAGCCTGTCTGGGCAACTGCAGGTGGGTGACCGCATCGTGGGCGTCGCGCAAGGCGCGACCCGCCCGATGGACGACGTCGTCGGCCGGCGTCTGGACGATACGGTGGCTCTGATTCGCGGCGCGGTGGGTTCGACGGTGCGCCTGGACGTCCTGCCCGCCGATAACGGGCCCGACGCGCCTAGCAAGACCGTTGTCTTGGTCCGCAACACCATCACGATCCAGGACAGCGCCGCCAAGGCAAAGGTCTATTCGGTGACGACAGGTGAGGGCAAGCGCTTGATCGGCGTGATCACCCTGCCATCGTTCTACGAGGATCTCGAGGCCCTTCGAAAGGGCGACAAGGACTACCGCAGCGCAGGCGGTGACGTGGCAAAGCTGCTGGCGGACCTGAAGGCCCAAAAAGTCGACGCCGTCTTGATGGACCTGCGCAACAACGGCGGTGGTTCGCTGCGGGAGGCGATCGGTCTGACGGGCCTGTTCGTCGGGAAGGTGCCGGTGGTTCAGACACGCAATGCGAATGGCGACGTGAGCGTGGAGAAAAACACGAGCACCGGCCTGGCTTGGGACGGGCCCATGGGCGTGCTGATCAACAGGGCCTCCGCGTCAGCGTCGGAAATCTTCGCGGCAGCGATTCAAGATTACGGTCGCGGCCTGATCATCGGCGAGCGCAGCTTTGGCAAGGGAACGGTCCAGACTGTGGCCAGCCTCGACCAAGCAGCCAGGAACGCCAATCCGGTGTACGGCGAACTGAAAATGACCATCGCGCAGTTCTTCCGCGTGAACGGCGGCACCACGCAATTGCGTGGCGTGACACCGGATATCGGCTATTTGCAATCCGGCAACGACGCTGTGTTCGGCGAATCGAGCTACGACAACGCCTTGCCGGCGACAAAGGTCAAGGCGGCGGACTACGCGCCCGTGGGCAACATCACGGAGCAGCTTGCGCGCCTGCTGGCGTGGCATGAGAGCCGTGTTCAGCGCGACCGTGACTACCAGGGCTTGCTGGACGACCTTGCAAAGGGACGAGAGCGGCGCAAGAACAACGTGATTTCGCTCAACGAGACGGTGCGGCGCAAGGAGCGCGCTGCTTCGGAAGCCCGCCTGACGGCCCTGATGGGCTCCGATGGAGCGGCTGCGGGCGAAGCGCTGGCGGACGATGGCCTGCAGTTCGACGAACGCAAGCTGAGCAAGGATCTGGCCATCGAGAAGACGCAGAAATCCTTCAACGACGTCCTCTTGAACGAGGCGGTGAGCATCCTTTCCGATAGCGCGGCGTTGAAGGAAGGCAAATCGCACATGGCAGCGAGCGCGTTGTCGACCCGTCCTGTCGTGGTCACGCCCCTTTCGACAGCGCCACCGAAGCAATAAGTTGCCTTGACGCCGCGTCCAGCCTAGTTCACCACGGTGCGGCCGTGCCCCGCGGGCAGCTCGGGCAGTCGCCAATAGGGCGAATCAAAGGTCACCTCGATGGCCGGACATTCCCCCTGAGGGAACAGCTGCACGCTGCGAACGTGTCGACCCTGTGCCGCCAATGCCGTTCTCAACCAAGCCTCGTCGGGCAAGGCGAAGCCGGGCGGCGCGTACAGCATGAGTCTGGCGACATCCCGGTGGGCGGCGAGCGAGGCCCAGTCCACCTGGGTGGCCGGCAGTAGCAACTCGGCGCTCTGCAGCTGAGGCCAGTGCTTCAGGGCCGCGAAACTGTCGAACGACGCCTTGGCACCATGAACGAAGGTCCATCGCAATCCCTTCAAGCCTTCGACGCCTTGCAGCGACGTGAGCTTTGGGGCCTTGAAGATCTCCAGGATCTCGAGCCCTTCCAGGGTAGATAGGGCCGAGACGTCGCTCAGGCTGCCGCTGCTCGCCAGCCTCAAGGTTTGCAACTGGCGAAAGCCGTCGATGCCAGCGAGATTCGCCAGGGGCGCGCCCCGCAGTACCAGCGACTGAAGCTGACCGCAGGATGCCAGCGCATTCAGGCTCTTGAGCTTGCGTGGCCGGTAGAGCGTCAAGTGCCGCAGGCCCGGGTGCTGCAGGCTGGCCGCTGGTAGGGTTTCGGCGTTCAGGCAAGCGAACGATTTCAGGTTCGGGAGCTGGCCATAGTCCCCGTGCGAAGGCGGCGCACCAGGCAGGTAGATCGCCTCCAGTGCATGCAGCACAGGCAGATCGGCGAGCGACACCTCGTCCGATGGACTCCTCAGCGTGCGGATCTGATGGGCATACCGCGCCAGCACCTGAAGGCTTCCGAGACCATGTCCGGGGCTGACGCAGTCCACGGCGTGTTCGACGAGGGCTCCCTCGGTCGCGGCGGTCCAGCGGTACATCGTCAGGTCCAAGTGCCCATCGAAGAGGTCGACCGTCAGGCAGTAATCGTCATTGAGTGCCAGCACGTCCGGCGCTGGCCAGCGCCAATGGCTGAACTCACCGTCGTTCGTCTCGCCCAGCCCGTGCATGGCCGCCACCCACTGCGACAGCGACGCCTCGTCCATCGTCAGCGGTGCCGATCGCCCAGCGGCGACCCAGGTCGGATGCTCGAGGTACCGACTGCTCCACGGCGCCAGGTACGGGGTGGCGGGCTTGGCTTCGGCATGATGACCGAGCCGGACCAACGCTGACGCCAATTGCTCGGCCTTGCGCCGTTCGTTGGTGGCGAAACCAAAGGTCACCGACTGGGGCTGCGCCGCGGCCTCACCGTGAGCCCGCAGGATGCGTAACTGGCGCTCGATCACGTCTGGCCCACGGGCCAAGGTGCGGGCACGTCGCTCGTCGGTCAGATAAATTGCCATGGATCTCGATCGTTGTTAAAGGTGCTGTGTCAGCCACCACAAGGTCGGTTGCGCCGAGTCTCGGAGACTCGCTCAGGGCACCACGTACTCCGGCATTTGAGCTAGGTCGTGGACCTGACCACTACTTCGCCTCTAGCCCACCGCATTGAAGTCAGCTTGTCGTCGTCACCAGTCTGCCACTCACACAGCAGAAATGCCGGTACGAAATGGTGCTCGTCTTGGGCCATAGCGTCCCAACGCTCGGACGCGATGCGCGCATGCGTCCCAGCGTGCTCGCGCAGCAGGTACAAGAGGCCTCCACCATCGATGAGCTCAAGCGACTTGTCCTTCGAAAAGTTGTAGGCATCCGTGCCAATGCCGCTCGTGCAAACGAGGATGGCGTCGCAGGGTATGCGAGGCGTCCGCCGCGTTGACCTGGTGCCCGAGATGACAAACTTGTAATCGTCAGACCAGGGTTCTTGTCGAGGGCGGATTTTTAGAGTTCGCTCCCTGGTGAACGCATTCAGGCAACTCGCATCGAGCAGCCCGTTCGCCGAAGGAGTCCTCATGAACCGCACCATTTCCACCTCCGCCGTCCTTCTGGGCATGCTGCTCGCCGCCGGCGTCCAAGCCGACCCGGCTTCGCCTGACAAGCTCTACAACGGCCCATCCGTTTATGGTCGCGAGATGGCGCAGTCGCAGAACGCCCGTGTCGTTGACGTCAGCGCGACGAAGGCGCTCAACGTCGACTGCGGCGAGACCGTCACCTTCAAGAAGGGCGCAAAAACCTTCACATGGAAGTTCGAGACGGTGGGTCACCGCCCGGTCGACTTGCGGGTCATCGCACCGGCAGGCCTCGTCGACGCCCCGGTCATGGTCTACGTGTCGCGCAGCGAATCTGAGCGCACCTGACGACCTCCGCAAGCCAGCTTGCATCGGACTTTCAGACCCTCGCATTCAGTACATGGCGAACGGTTGCCAGGGGTGATCCGGCCTCAGGTCACCCCCTTTTCACGTATTCAGGACACAATCTGATTCATGCGTCGCTGGCTGACTCTTGTCTTGCTGTTCGTGCTGCCCATCCAGTTCGCCTGGTCGGCAGCCGCAGCCTATTGCCAGCACGAGCAGTCGCGTGCCACGACCCACATTGGTCACCACACCCATGTGCACAAGGCCGAAAAGGCGTCGTCTGACGCTTCTGACCAGCATGACGGCAAGGCTGCGAAGTCAGGCAAGCTGGTCGGCGACAACGACTGTGGCTACTGCCATCTGAGCTTCTCCAAGCCAATGGTTCCGCTGGCGCTCCATTTCGACACGGACGCCGCCTTCAAGCTGGACACCTCTCCCAGCTTGACGTTCCGCTCCCGCGGACCGGACCAGCACGACCGCCCCAACTGGCGCATCGCCTGATTCGGCGAGCGCAGTCCTTCCCAACACACTCTTTCTCGCGGCCCTAGCCGCGCTGCCCTCGCCGAATTCTTCGAGTTGTTTCCACAACCCTGGAGTTTTCGATGCGCAGACTTTTCGTGCCGCTCGCGTGCGCGGCACTCATCACGTCCCTTGCACAGGCACAGTCGCCCGTGCCACCTTCGACCCTGCCAGCGGCCACCGCGGTGGTGCCTCAGACCATTGCGCTGACGCTGGATAACGCGGTTCAAACTGCTTTGCAGCAGAACCCTCAGCTGCGGGCTGCAGCCGCTGAGCTGGACGCCACTGACGGCGCCGTGCGCCAGGCGGGCCTTCTCCCCAACCCCGTGCTTGCCGTCGATCAAGAGGACACCAGGTCCTCGACGCGCACGACAACCGTGCAGCTCAGCCAGACGCTGGAGATGGGCGGCAAGCGTGCGGCGCGTGTCGAGCTGGCCCAGCGCGGCAAGGACATCGCAGCGCTGGACTTGGTCACACGCCGCAGTGACATCCGCGCCATGACCGTTCAGGCGTTCTTCGATGCGCTGACCGCGCAAGAACGGGTCAAGGTCGCCGAGGAGTCGTTGCGCATCGCCGGCAGCGGCGCAGACGCGGCAATGCGGCGCGTCACCGCGGGCAAGGTCTCGCCGACCGAGGAGACGCGCGCCCGCGTGGCTCAGTCCACCGCGCGCATCGACCTGCGCCAGGCAGAGGCTGAGCGATCCGCCGCGTTGCGTGCGCTGACAGCTGTCATGGGAGCCCCCGATGGGTCTATCCAGCGGCTGGACGGCAACGTCGACGTGCTGCCGGTGGCCCCTACGGCTGCGGACATCGTGGCGCGACTGGCCGATGCACCCAGCGTGCGCCGCGCTCAAATGCAGGTCCAGCAGGCCGACGCTGGCTACTCGCTGGCCAGGACCCGCGCCGTGCCTGACGTGACGGTGGGTGTGGGCGGCAAGCGAGCCCAGGAGCTGGGCCGTACGCAGGCCGTCATCAGCGTCTCCGTGCCGCTGCCGTTCTTCGACCGCAACCAGGGCGCGCAGCTCGAGGCGCTGCGCAAGCGTGATGCCGCGCAAGCCAACGCGCAGGCTGAAGAGCTGCGGCTGCGCTCGGAGGTGCTCCAGATGGCTGACCTCCTGCAGGCGCGCAAGGATGAAGTGGAGACCCTGCGCCGCGAGGTGCTGCCAGGTGCGCAGAGTGCCTACGAGGCGGCCCGCACAGGCTTCGAGCTGGGCAAGTTCAGCTTCCTCGACGCGCTCGATGCGCAGCGGACTTGGTTGCAGGTGCGCAGCCAGTATTTCGCCGCAGTGGCTCAAGTCCACCGCAGCGCCGCAGAGATTGAGCGCCAGCTCGGCACGACCGACCGCCCTTGATGGGCACCCCAATTCAGAGAACGACATGAACAACCAACAGAACACGCTGGACCGTCTGCGCAACACGGTCGGCAATAAGCAACTCATCGCTATCGCCGTCGTGCTGCTGCTCGGCGGCCTGGGCACCGTAGGCATCCTGCGCATGGGCGGCACACCCGCAGGTGGCGAAGAAGAACAGGGTCATGGCCATGACGAGGGCAAGGGCCATGGTGACGAAGAGCACCACGAGAAGGGCGAGCCAGCCAAGCGCCAGAAGGCGGCCTCTGCCGAAGAGAACCATACCGAGGGTTCCGTCACGATGACGGCCGAGCAGATCAAGGCTGCCGGCGTCTCGCTGGAGACCTCGGGCCCGGCGACCATTCGGTCGGCGCTGCAGCTGCCGGGTGAAATTGCCTTCAACGACGACCGGACTGCGCACGTTGTGCCGCGCGTCGGCGGCGTCGTGGAGGCCGTGCCGGTCTCGCTGGGCCAGCAGGTCGTGAAGGGCCAGGTGCTCGCGGTCATCAGCAGCTCGGGTGTGTCCGACCACCGCGCGGAACTGCAGTCCGCTCAGAAGCGCCTGCAACTGGCGCGCACGACCTACGAGCGCGAGAAGCAGCTGTTTGAGCAGCGCATTTCGCCGCAGCAAGATGTACAGCAGGCCGAGCAAACCATGCGCGAGGCCGAGATTGCTGTGTCCAATGCGCGGCAGAAGCTGCAGGCCCTGGGCGCGTCGACCGAGTCGTCTGCGCTGAACCGCTACGAGCTTCGCGCGCCGTTCAACGGCGTCATTGTCGAGAAGCACATCTCGCTCGGCGAGCAGGTGCGCGAAGACGCCAACGTCTTCACCGTATCCGACCTCAAGTCCGTGTGGGCGCAGGTCAGCGTGCCGGCGCGTGACCTGCCCAACGTGCGCTTGAACGAGAGCGTCACGGTCAAGTCCACGTCGTTCGAGCAGACCGCCGTCGGCAAGGTGGCGTACGTGGGTGCGCTGATCGGCGAGCAGACGCGCACCGCACAGGCGCGCGTGGTCCTCGACAACCCGAGTGGCGCATGGCGCCCGGGCTTGTTCGTCAATGTCGAGGTGGCATCCGGTGAATCGACGGCTCCCGTGGCCATCGCTGCGGAAGCGGTGCAGACCTTGGAAGGTAAGTCGGTCGTGTTCGTGCGCACTGCCACCGGCTTCGCACCCGCGACGGTGGAATTGGGCCGCAACGACGGCAAGCGTGTGGAGGTGAAGTCTGGCTTGAAGGCGGGCGCGCAGTACGCGGCCAACGGCAGCTTCGTCATCAAGTCCGAAGCAGGCAAGGCCTCGGCCAGCCATGAGCACTGATCGGGAGCGGCCACATGTTTGAACGCATCATCCGCTTCGCCATCGAGCACCGATGGCTCGTGTTGCTGGCCGTGCTCGGCATGGCAGCGCTCGGCGTCTTCAGCTACCAGAAGCTGCCTATCGATGCCGTGCCTGACATCACCAACGTCCAGGTCCAGATCAACACCAAAGCACCCGGCTATTCGCCGCTCGAGACCGAGCAGCGCGTGACCTATCCCATTGAAACCGTCATGGCGGGCCTTCCCGGCCTGGAGCAGACGCGCTCGCTGTCGCGCTACGGCCTGTCGCAGGTCACGGTGATCTTCAAGGACGGCACCGACATGTACTTTGCCCGTCAGCTGGTCAACGAGCGTATCCAGAGCGCGCGAGGCCAACTGCCGAGCGGTGTGGAGGCCGAGATTGGTCCTATTTCGTCTGGCCTCGGAGAAATCTATCTGTGGACGGTGGAATCGCAGCCTGGCGCAAAGAAGCCGGACGGCAGTCCGTACACGCCGACGGACCTACGCGAAATTCAGGACTGGGTCATCAAGCCCCAGCTGCGCAACGTCACCGGCGTCACAGAAATCAACACCATCGGTGGTTTCAACAAGGAGTACCACGTCACGCCTGACCCGTCGCGGCTGGCGTCCTACGGCATCACGCTGGCGGACATCGTTGGCGCGCTGGAACGCAACAACGCCAACGTCGGCGCTGGCTACATCGAGCGCCGCGGCGAGCAGTACCTGATCCGCGCCCCGGGCCAGGTCCGCTCCATCGCCGACATCGGCAACGTGGTCCTGCGCAACGAGGGCAGCGTGCCGGTCCGCATCAAGGATGTGGCCAGCGTCGAGCTCGGCCGCGAACTGCGCACGGGTGCGGCGACCGACAACGGCAA